>SMYC01000177.1 GCA_004356105.1 Acidobacteriota bacterium
CCAAATTCATCGCCTTCGCCAAACGCCTGGTCGATTTCGATCTGGCCCGTCAGAGGGTCAAAGACCAACATCATGGTGCGGCGCGCAAGGTTGTCGTAATAGCCGTTGATGACGATCCGCGTGCCTGCCAAATTGTGGGATGACCAGTGAGGCCCGAAGCTTCCGTCAAACGAAATAATCGGGATCTATGCCATCTGCGTCGTAAAGCCAGACGTAGAGCCGAGCGCCCCCGTCTGTTGGGGCAGATGATGATTGTTCGCTAGGTTCGACCGCTTCTTCATTGCCTCCGCATGCACCCAGACAAAGCAACAACGCCACCGCCGCGATGGCGCGGCAAGTCCATTGACAGTCATAAGGCGTTCCCTTGCGTCTCTATTATTTGGAACCGACTCTCAAAAGTACGCATCGAGGAGCGCCTCGACCGCCCGACGCCCTTCGCCGGCGGCTCCGACCCAGCTCTGGTGTCCGCGGAGCTCCGAGTGGCCGATCGCGATCCGTCCGATCGGTTCGCGGATGATGTCGGGCGGTGCGGGGTTGCCGTTCATGCCGAAGCGAAACCCCGGACCTGGTGCGACATAGGCGTGGCCCCAGCGATTGAGAATTATCCCCGCGATATCGGTTGCGGGATCGAATCCCGCTTCACCGAACATTAGAGTCATTTGTTCACGCACCTGCCGCTCGTAGTCCGTAAACGAAGTGGACAACATCTCCGCACGTCCGACGATGCCTTGCTGCTTCATCGGGATGCCGGGCGCGAAAAACGGCACATAGAAAGTCAACACGATCGGCTTGTCGGGATGCAGTGGCTCTGTTTTGCCGGCGATGATCATCGGACGGCGAATGTTGCAAGTAAATCCGAATCCTTCGAACCAGATGGCCGCCGACACGCCCAGGCGCGCCAGGAATCGCCAGTTCCGAAGCGCAACATTCACGACCAGCACCGGAGCATGGGTAAATTCCTCGTACGCATCGTGATGGCTTTGCGGCAGATCCCGGATCACGTGCCGATTGACCCAACCTCCCGAAGCCATCACCACCGACTTCGCGCGAAGCCGGTACAACTTACCATCACGCGAATACGTGACGGCGACACCGTCCGTTCCGGCATTCTCGACCCGTACGGCCGTCGACCGGAGCCTGATGCGTACGGAATTGCTTTCTCGGTCCAGCTCGTCGAAGGCGACGTTTCCGAACAGGGTCTGCGGAAACGTGTCACCCGTTATGGCATTCGGGATGAGCTTTTTGACGAAGTAACGCGCAATGGCGGTATTCCCTCCCGGAAACGAGATGAGCGGATCCGCCGAGTAGCTCGCAGGCTTGGTAAAACCCGGCAAGGCGAACACCCGCCCCCAGTATGCGCTCACGGAGTCGCAGCCAAGCCCGACGATGCTTGCCATGATCGGGTCGAAGTATGCGCTGACATCCTGCGGTAATTCCAAAACGTCGGTGTAGTAGGACTCGAGCGTCATCGAATCGAGCCAGGCATCTGTCTTTTCTTCACGAGGCGTTTGTGTTTCCCACAACCGGCGGAACGCCGATTGCACCTCCTCACTCCAGGGCGTCGAGCGCAAGCCTGTTTTCCAGACGTCCTTCACCCAGGGATTGTCTGCACCACGAAAAAAATGACCCACATCGAAGGAGTGCCAGACCGCGTAGTCGTAGTTGTCGAACGGGATACGCATGCCCTCGGCGGCACCCTCGGGCTCTCTGAACTCGAAATCGCGGGGGATGTTCAGCGCCGTGAAATAGTCATCGGGGCCCCCGGTCTCTCGCTGGACGGCAAAATCGTTGGAGCCTTGAGGTCCCGTGAGGTGAACCCCATCGACCTCGAACTCGTTTCGTTTTGCCTCGCCACCGAAGATCGGATGGTTGTCGAGAAGGATCGTTTTGCCGCGCGGGTAGAGACGGCGAAAGTGATGCGCAGCCGACAGTCCAGAGAACCCCGCACCAACCACGGCGAGGTCGTAGACCTCTCCGGACTCGATCGCATCCAGTGTGGGACGGTCGAAGCTGCCGGCACGTATCTCGTGCGCCACCTGAACGAGCTCCGGCGTATTGCCGTGAGACTGCGCGTAGTCGCCGATGCCGCCCGGGCCATACCAATCGACACCGAGCTCGAAACCATAATCTGGTTGTTGTTCCGGTAAGCTACCTCCGACGATAGCGCCGCCCATGGCCAGGGCCGACCCCTGGATAAAATCACGCCGCGTGATGGGCCGATCGAGGCCGAGCTCCCTGTCGTATTTGCTGGACATTCGCCAGAGTCTACGACGGTGGTGCTTCCGCCATCAACTGCTATTTAAGCCGCCAGAGGCACATCCAGGCACGGGGCGGTGGGAAGCTGGCCGCGCGCGGTGACCGTCATCAGGTCGATCTCTATTAACGTGGCGGTATGAGAGTTTCCGCGAACGACATGAAACACGGCCAACCGCACTCGAAGTTCACCACGCCGGCTACAACCTACGCTCCATCAACAAAACGCATGGCTCGTGGATCGCGTTAGTCCGCACGATGGGCGATCTCACGGAAACTCAAGAGCGGCCCTGGAGAACCATGCGACTCGAGAGTTTCTGACTAGCCTCGACACGACAATGATGACCAGGAGTTACAAGATGCTTACACTGCTCGCGATGCTGAACAAGGACCAGCTTCCAGGCGCTCTGCCCTTTGACGCGTTAGCCGAAGGCTTTGCTCGGCTGGCCCGGCGCAGCGCGAAGCTCCGCCTCGACGTCGGCGACGCGCTCGAAAATGACAAAGCGCTCCGAAAACACCTCGAGAAGAACCCTATCAACGCCTGGGCCGGAGGCAGCGGTACCAAGGGCAAGAAGTTCTTCGCCTACGAAGATGGCGTATTCCGGACGAAGTTCAACGTCGCGTTCGAGGAGCGCGAGGCGTTTCAAGAGCTCGTCCGTGAGTTCGCCGATTGGCGCCTCGGGGAGTACTTGGACCGCAGCGTCAGTCCCAACGAGGGTATCGTCTGCAAGGTCCTTCACTTAAATCAAAAACCCGTCCTCCTTCTTCCCAACCGCAAAAAGACGCCCGGCCACGGGTGACACGCTCGTCGGTGTGGAGGGGAGTGAGTACGAAGCGATCTTCGTCAAAATCGCCGTCAATGTGGCGCGACGTCGCGGGAATCCGAGAAACGAGCTCCCGACGGTGTTGCGCAAGTGGTTCGGGTCGGATGCAGGACTTCCAGGCACGAATTTTCGTGTAGTCTTTCGTTCGACAGCGAGGGGATGGACACTCGAGCGTCAAGATGAGATACCTCGCTAGCGGCGTCCGAGTCACTGCGACGCACAGACCTGCGCGAGTCCGTTGCGACCGGCTCAAATCCGCGTTGCGGCCCCATCGTCCTTGCGCAGGAATTTTTTGTGCGGTCGAGAGAAGGAATGCACCATGTTTAAGATACTTCCCTGCCTTGATTCGGGTGAAATGTCCGCATCCCGACGACAGGAATTGGACATCCCGAGAAATGTCGCCGCTGAGCTCGGCAAATCAGCAGTAAAGGCCTCCGTAGAAGGTCAATATGTGCGCGGAGATGGCGAGAAAGTCGATTGGAGTCATCATGTAAAGGCTGCTTGCGCCGCAAGGGTCAGCCTTCCTCCAGGCGCCTCTCTCCCGTCGCGTGAGAGCATTCCATTCCCCGAGACACGGATCCAAGTCACTAACGAAACAACACTCGGCGGTTCCAAGCGACTCGTTGAAAATGGATTGAGACCACTTGCTCTAAATTTTGCCAACGGTATTCACCCCGGTGGAGGCTTCTTGGCCGGCTCTAGAGCCCAAGAGGAGGTGCTTTGCAGATCTAGTGCTCTATACCAGACGTTGATTGACGATCAGATGTATGAGGAGCATCGCCAACGCCCACGATCGGATTCTACCGACTGGGCAATCTACTCACCTGATGTTCCCGTCTTTCGAACGGACGACGGAACGGAGCTGGAACGGCCTTGGCTACTGAGTTTCATTACAGGTGCCGCTCCATATGCGCCCACCATTGGCCAACCGGAAGCCGGAGACCTCTT
The DNA here is from genome assembly GCA_004356105.1 of Acidobacteriota bacterium. Lineage (GTDB taxonomy): Bacteria > Acidobacteriota > Vicinamibacteria > Marinacidobacterales > SMYC01 > SMYC01. The sequence continues at coordinate 4,026 of SMYC01000177.1, forward strand.
GCAAAAACGCATTCATCGGGTGCTCGAGATTGCGCAGGCGTATGGATACGCAGCACCCGTTCTCGGCGCTTGGGGCTGTGGCGCTTTCGCGAATGATCCTCACCGCACTGCCGCCGATTTTCGGCAGGCTTTGGAAAACGACTTTAGCGGAGCGTTTTCCGACGTCGTATTTGCCATCACAGATTGGTCGCCAGAGAGAAAATTCCTTGGACCTTTCCGTGATGTTTTTGCTCCAATTGGCAAATAAATGAGGCTAGATAAGACGAGAAGTGACCGAACAAATCCTTGCAGCGACCGGATGTGCTGCGTGGACGACGTCGCTCGCCCATTCGCCGAACATATCGCGCATACGTTTTGTACTTGAGCCCTGCGCCCGCAATTCGCCATCTCTCCCTCGCGCGACATCAAGCCTGGTTCTTCCTCGCCGAGGACCCGCAACGGCGGAGTACCCGAGGCTTTTCCCAATCGGGGGAGAGGCGCGGGAAGCGATAGCGATAGCCTGCACCCCTGCTGGTCAGCGTGGACTCAGCCCCAGAGGGCGCAATCCCACGAGTGTGTATTAGTGTGTACAATAAACGGTGGACAGTCGGGAAGTCCTCAAGAGACTGAAAAAGGATGGATGGTACGCAGTGACCACGAAAGGCTTCCATGTACAGATGAAGCACCCGGAAAAGCCCGGTCGGGTCACGATCCCCCACCCGAGAAAAGACCTCCCGAAAGGCACATTGGCGAGCATCGAGAGACAAGCAGGAATTATCCTGAGGTGATGAGACAAGCCGGGGTCCGGTAGGAGAAATCGTATGGCCACCTATATCGCGTTTTTGCACAAGGACAGCGACAGCGATTTCGGTGTGAGCTTCCCGGATTTTCCAGGGTGTGTGACTGCCGGAACGACGCTCGAGGAAGCGCGCCAACTTGCGGGCGAGGCCCTCGAGCTCCACATCGATGGAATGAATGAAGACGGAGAGAGGATCCCTGCTCCCAGCTCTCTGGATGAAGTCATGGAGTTGCCCGAGGCAGTGGATGCAGTCGTGTTGGTCGTCAACATCAAAAGGAAGGCGCCCAAGGTCGTCCGGGTCAATGTGACATTCAGCGAGGGCGTGCTCGACGAGATCGACCGATTCGTGAAACGCCAGGGCACTTCGCGGTCGGCCTTTTTGGCAAGTGCGGCAGCCGAGAAGATTAGGAGAGCGGCGACTGGCTGACGCGCGAGCAATTGGACATAGTGCGCTTCTTCCTTCGATCGGATCTCGCCTTAAACAGACAAGATTAGAACAGTGATCCTCCATCGCCGTCCGTTCAGAGTGACTTTTTTCGTCTCACCGGCAAGGAGCCAATCGCCTAGACCAAGTCAGCGCGAAGCCGAGGGCGTCGACGCATCCCTTTCAGCGCTCGGGAACCAAGGTAAGATGCGCCGCATCAGCAAGGCGCGTCAGATGACAGAACCATCCTGCCCCTTCTGCGGCTCCGATCCCCGCGCGCCTCTGTAGCCCGTGGTCGCCAAGCTCTTCGAGAGTGAGACGAACACGGTGAAGTCGCGCCATCACCTTGGCCCCCGAGCTCGTGCTGTAAACCTGCACTTCGCCGCGCTGAAGCTCCAGCCCGATGCCAAGCGCGATCCGACCGGCCTCGATGCGCCAGAGGGATTCGCGCAGTGTGTTCTGCATAGAACGTACCCGGATTATTCGCCGATTCGATCTCGCACGCATGAAGCGACGGCTCATCCCGCGCCGCTTGCGACACGGCCTCGACGGACGCCGCTAGCTCGGTAGCGTGGGTCGCGGGCCCCAGCTGTTTCTGAATGCGAACCCGCGAACGCGCCGAGCGCGAACAGCGACAACGCCAGCGTAATGGGGAGGGGCGGACCTGGATGCCGGCTTTCTTGCGGATGCGGATGTAAGATCCGGAAAACACAGTACCCTTTCAACTTGGCGCACTCCTTTGAATGGATCTATAGTCCGACAGCAATCGTCGGACCAACACCCAAATGCCAACGCCTCCATTCGATTTTGTAAATCAGCTGCCAAATAGGCTCCCCGCCGACGAGCCCTACTATTTTCTCTCTATCCGGAGCGGTCTATCTGTCTCTCCAACCCCACGCTCTCCCCGTACGCCGCCCACCTCCCAGGTTGGCTTCCGCATCGTCGTATAGCGGATGCGCTCGGTCACTCACATCAGGGCATCCCATACGTGTGGGCAACGAGCTCGAGAACGTCCATTCATACTGGTATTTCGACAAGCCATCCTTCGACGTCGACGGGATCCATTACCCGTGTAGTGAGGACTACTATCATCGCCAGAAGCCACGGCCTTTCGACAGCGACCTGTGGGATGACCAGCGCGACGCCGTGATGAGGGCTGCCGTGAGACACAAATTCGGTAGTGATAGCGACCTACACGATCTTCTTCTATCAACGGACCCACACCCTCTCTGCTCCATCAAGGACGATGACTACTGGGGAATCACCCCCCGCCGGTGTGGGCGAGAACATGCTTGCCCGCGTTCTCATGGAGCTGCGGAGCGTCGCTTGATATCGATCCCACGACTCGATAACCGCTGTTGTTATCGTGATTTTGCCAGGAGCTAGAAGTGACTTGGTTCGAACAGCTGATGGGGTTTCGAGAGCGGGATCATGCCCACGTTCAGGACAGCATCCGGCTCGACGGGAATACCATGCGGTCCCTGGTCAATGGTAAAGCCTATGTGTGGGGTTCACTGTCGATTCCCAGCCTGGCGGAAATGCGCCGCCAGGTTGAGCCGCTGCTTCAAGGCGAGTCCGACCCAACTTCCCTGCGTGAGATCGTGGGAGATGTGCGGCACCTCCACTGCGATCCGACAAATCGAGATGCCGTATTTCAGGTGGCTTCGCAGTTCAATCTCCTGGAGATGGTCGGGCAATCGGTCACCCCCGAGAGGGGGGTCGGAGGCTATGAGAACGATCACACCCAAGGGCCTGCCTGCGCCATTGCGGCCGGCGCGGGCACCATCTATCGCAACTATTTCGTGGAGGTCGATGGTAAGCGCGGCCAGACGGCGAAACGTCAAGTGGACTGCCTAGCAGATCTGGGCGCGGCTCTCGGGAACCAAGCTGGCACCCTGTGGACGATGCGCAATGGCTATGCCCTGGCCACGAGCGAGGGGCTCGAACAGATCAACGGTCAGCTTGGCGCCATTGACGACCGGGAGAAAGAGCAGCTGATGGGCCAGCTGAAGGTGGGCATACAGAGACAGACCGAAGTCACCTTGCCACACGAGGGAGCGGTGCCGTTGTTGGTCTCCCAAGTCTACGGCTCGGCGCTACCCGTGGCCTACTCAGAGCTGTCTACAGAACGCTGGGAGCTCTTGGCTCGGTTGGTGCTGGAAGCATCCTACGAGGCCACCTTCGCAGGGGCTGTTCTCAACTTGCAGCAGACTGGCAACAACAAGCTCTACCTAACACTGCTCGGAGGTGGTGCCTTCGGCAATCCGACAGACTGGATCCTGCACGCCATCCGCCGGGCGATGAGCCGCTTTCGGCACGCCGGCTTGGAGGTGGCAGTTGTCACCTACGGTCGCTCTCATCCTGAGGTGCAGAGGCTGGTCCGCGAGCTGCGCTAGGGGCAGAAGTACGCTGCTCTTCTAATCCTAGAGAAGTCGAGAGAACCCGTGGACGAGACGACCCTCCGACGCGTGCTCCGAGAAGAGCTGCAGTCGAGCCGATAGAAAACGTCCCCTTCCATCTCTCACGTGGTATTTCGTTCGACCTCACGAGGATCGACGCTCGAGCCCCACACAAGCCAGCACGAGCGATGCGCTGCGCCCGCGAGCCGATCCCCATCGCTTCGACCCAAAGTACAAACGGGACAGCTTGAGAATGGTCGCCGCCACTCAGACGTCGAGCTCCATCTCCTCGAGCGATGTCGCGGTGAGAACCCGGTCGAGGTAGACGTCGATCTCATCGACCGCCTGAAGCGCTCGAACATGGGCCGTCACGTCCTCGGAAAGAGAGCCGAACTTCTTCGTGAGCTGCCGCAGAAGGGCCTCACGCTTGCCCTCGATCAAACCCTCGATCAAGCCCTTCTCGCGACCTTCCTCCAGACCTTCTTTCGCCCATTTCGCTTTCATTCGATCTGCCCACATGACTTCCATCTTTTCCGCCTCCCGAAACTCCTCCGTCGAAAACAACCGCTCGAAGCGCTTTGCCTGCGCCGCGCCAAGCTCGAAATACACCTCTATGAGATTCATCAGCAGCAACTTAGGCGTAATCATCGTGAATGTTTGCCCCTCCGGCAGGGGGGCGTTTGCCCAACAAGCGGCTTTGCTAACGTGCACCTATCTTGCAGAGTCACCCTGGCTCGACTCAACAGGCCCTGGGGGTCCCGCAAGCCACTCGCTCATGGACCGGCATCCGGATCAAGAAATAGGAGCCGTCGTCATCGGTCTCGAACTCTGGCGCAGGAGACGCTTTGGTCGCCATCACCTTGACGATTTTGGAGATCCGGTGGCGCACCCTTCAGTCAGATCCAGCTCTTTCAAGAACTCGCCGATACGGCGATTTCGATAGCGGCGGCTCACGGCGCGTCCCACGCGCGGGTCGTCCATCTTGATGGATCGATCAGGCCTCGGAAACGGCACGCGTCTATCCGTGGCCGACTTTAGCGGCCAAAAGGTCATGCTCCATGTCTAGGCCTCCTGCGGAGCGGGCCGCCGCCAACTGTGCAATGGCTGTGACAAATTTTCGTAGGTGCGCCGAAAGTTTGTCGCTTCCGGATGCGCGAACCTCAACACGTGATCCGGACGAGGGCGCTTCGTAGCACCGTGAACTATCTAGTCTGCTCCGGATTCCAAAACCCGACACCACCGATCGAGCCCATTCGAAAACGTCGCAGCTAGTTTGTGTTGACCTGCACGCCCACGACACCACCGTGAAAAGCTTCCTGTCGCGATGACATCCGTGTTGGTATGCCGTTTGCAAAAGCGCGCAACGTAACCCATCGCGGCAGCCCGCGAGACTGGAGACGACCATGACGATACGTACTTTGAGGTATCTGTTCGCCTTCCCGTCGGCGGTGGTCTTGGTCGTTGGCCTTCAAATACAAATCGCAGCCAATCCCTCACCGATCGAGCTCTTGGCCCTCCTTATGATCGGGTTCTGGATGGTCATCGGCATTGGCTGTGCCGTCCACGATGTATCGTGCAAGCGGAAGCTTCAGATCTTCTTGATGGGATCCGCGCATGTAAATGCGCTCGTCGCCCTCGTCGTTCTCTGGTGGACGGTTGGAAATACTATTCGCGCATCCCCTGGCTTCACCTACGAAGTCAGCGAAGGAGTGTACGCGACGTGCTACTACTTCCGAAACAGCTGGTTGACGTTGTGGACCTTCTCTTGCTTTCTAGCCGGGCTAGGCTTTGTATTCAGTCCCATCGTCGTCGGAATCCTGAGAGTGATAGACCCGTTCCGTCGAACCGGAAGCCTCGTTCTTGGCCTGGACGAAAGCTGCTCCCCGAAGAGCGAACGAGCTGATGCGATAGAACCTATCCACGGAGAGAGTTGGACCCCTTACACACCACCGCTCTCAGTGGCGCCTCGCGAAGCGG
>SMYC01000178.1 GCA_004356105.1 Acidobacteriota bacterium
ACGACACCCACTTCGTCATGGGCAATGACGAGCACTCGCTGAACGTCTTCAAGAAAGCGGCGGAGCTCGGCATCGAGCCCCGCGCTTATTGCGACAAGATGGAAAAGGAGTTCAAGGAGGTCTGGAAGCAGCTCGACGTCTCTTTCGATGATTTCATCCGCACCACCGAGCCGCGGCACAAGACCACCGTTCAGGCGGTCCTGCGCCGCATCAACGAAGCGGGCGACGTATTCGAGGGAAGCTACGAGGGCTGGTATTGCAATTCTTGCGAAGAGTTCAAGTTGGAAAAAGACCTCGTCGATGGCAATTGTCCGCTGCACCATTCGAAAGCGGAGTGGCTCGAAGAGCGCAACCATTTTTTTAGACTCTCGAAATACCAGGAGCCGCTGCTCGAGCACTATCGAGACAACCCGGATTTTCTCGTTCCCGAAACCCGGCGCAATGAGGTCTTGAGAATGATCGAATCCGGACTCAAGGACCTCTCGATCAGCCGGGAAAGCCAGAAGTGGGGCATCCCCGTACCTTTCGACGAGGAGAGCGTGGTCTATGTATGGGTAGACGCGCTCATCAATTACCTTTCCGCCGTGGGCTACGGTCAAGACGATGAGCAGGCGGGCTTGTTCTCTAAATGGTGGCCTGCCGATCTTCACATCATCGGCAAGGACATCACCAAATTTCATTGCATCTATTGGCCCGCGATGCTCATGAGCGCTGGCATAGCGCTTCCCCGTCAGATCATCGGACATGGTTTCGTCAATTTCAAAGGCGAAAAGATGAGCAAGACAGAAGGGACCGTCGTCGATCCTCTCGATGCGGCGAAGCGTTTCGGTCCCGACCCGCTCAGGCTCTACCTCGTCCGCGAGATCATCTACGGGCAAGATGGTGATTTTTCGTGGGAGCGGTTCGAGAACCGCTACAACGCGGACCTCGCCAACAATCTGGGAAACCTCGTGAGCCGGATCACGAGCATGTCCGAAAAATATCTCGATGGTCTTTTGAAGCCTCCGGCGAAGTCCGGAAAACTACGGCAAATCGCTGAGGACGCGGCGAAGAAATACCACGACGCGATGGAGTCTCTCGCGCTCTCGGATGGCGCGTCGCAGGCCTTCGGGATCATCGATGCGGTCAACGATTTCATCACGAAATCGGAGCCCTGGGCGCTCGCCAAGAATCCTGACGCGAGAGAGACCCTCAGCCAGGTCCTCTACGACGCCGCGGAAGCGACCCGTATCGCCGCGATTCTTCTTCTACCGGTCATGCCAGGCTCCGCGGCCGAGATCCTGCGCCGTTTGGGTGCGAGCCCGGGAAGCTTCGCGGAAGCCACCCGCTGGGGTGCTAGCGATGCACTCAGAACGGAGAAGGCTCCCCCGCTCTGGCCCCGTTTAGAAGCCAAACATTAGGCTCTTACCCGTCAGAAGCGAGGAGTTTGTTCACGTTCTAGATCTGGAGCAAGAAAATCTCACCGCAGAGGCGCAGAGGACGCAAAGGTTGGAGGACGCCATGAAGCGATTTATACAATGTTTCTCTGACAAAATCACCGAGTGCTCAGCGGTTTGGCCGCCCAGCGTCGAGATTCAGGCCGGCGCTACTAACTTTGTCGTGGTGAGAGCAGAGTTGGGGGGATGCGGCCTTATCCACTACCCCTGGTTGGGGCCGGGGGTGAAATGATGTCCGCACACCTTGGTTTTTGGGTTGGGGTACTCCACCCTCACCACGCCACCGATTTTTACACCTAACCCGTGATGAACAACGTGATCTAGCTCACACTTTCTCTTTTCTTTACGCAAAAACATTTTTTCACCTACGATTATTCGCGTTTTACTCTGAAGAATCCACCTCGAAGAGCTTCAAGAAATCCTCCATCGGCGCAGGCGGGACCCGTGCGACGGCGAGATTCTCACGAACGTGGTCGATGGTTTTCATGCCGACAAGTCCCGTAACGACGCCGGGGGTCGAGCGAACGAACTGGATACAGCGTTGAGCGTCCGTGGCGAACCCCTTGAACAGCGTGCCGAGCCAATCGGGAAGACCTTGCGTCAGTCGACCTTGAGCGATCATCGCGGACGCGACCATGTTCACGCCGATAGACTGAGCGGCTTGGCAAAGCGAGAGAGTCTCCCCCTCGACGGTTTGGGTTTGTGCGGACAACCCCTCTGTCATCGCGAGGTTGTACGGCGCCTGCAAGAACCGGAAGTGATGCCCCTCTGGGGCCACCTCCCTGGCAATTCCAACAATTTCCTCGAGCGACATGTAGTCCTTTGAGCCCGCCGCTACCCGAAAGGCATTCCAGGTCGCGGTGCCATAGAACGCGATTTTTCCCTCCGCGACGGCCCCCTCTAGAAACTCGAAAGCGCTCCGGAGCTGGTCACGAAACGCATCTCGATCGCGCACGGCGAGCTGGACCTCTGGGTTGTGAAGGTAGTAGATATCGATTGTGGAAACGCCGAGATTGGTGAGGCTCTGGTCGAGTTGATCGGCGAGAAAGGCCGGTGTGATCGCGTGGTTGCCGCGAGCCAGATCCTCCGGCCCGAAGAGCGAGCGCGCGATGTATCGTTCTTCGATCCACTCCTTCAGGTTCTCGGGCGGCGCCCCGTCGAACGCCATGTATCCGCCTTTCGATGCGAGCACGAGCTGGTCGCGGTCCACTCCTGCTTTTGCGAGTTTCTCGAGCGCACGGCCGACCGCGCGCTCACTGCGCTGGCAGCGATAGGTGCTAGCCGTGTCGAGCACGTTACATCCCATCCCGACAGCTTCGAGGATGGCTTCCGTGTACGCGTCGTCCGTGGCGTCGTCCGTCGCCCCGAGATAGGTGCCCAAACCGATGGTGGAAAGTTTGAGACCGCAGGCCTCGCGAAAATGCCCTGGCGCAACGTCTTTTTTGACGGCGCGAGCCGCGAAGATCTCCGTCCCTGATGTGGTGGCTCCCGACAAACTCCCCTCCTATTGCACGACTCTACCATTCGAAGTCTCGACCCCAACGCCGTATCGGTAAACGAGCTCGCCGCCGCGCCCGGCCGTTTGCAGAAGCACGAACACCGTGATGAAAGCGATGGCGAGTGCCGCGTAGCGCCGCCCATTCGGACGCGGAAAAGACTCGGCACGGTCGCGCCACGAGAGATCGAAGCGTAAGCACGCCGTGAGAAACAAGCCCAGGACCGACCCGAATGCCCATTCACCGTGCACCGCGACCAGCTCGCTTACAGCGGCGTCGAGCCGCCCCGTCATCGTGTTCTCGGCAAGCTTGCCGCTCACGACCGTCACGCCCGAGCCAAGTGCGGCCAATACATAGATGAGGACCACGGCACGGTCAAGCCACATCGCACGCCAACGCATGAGAAGAGCCGTGTCACACAGAACCGCGGTGAGGAAAAGCGCGATGGGAAAGTGGACGAACAGTGGATGTAGGTTTGGGAGCGACGAAAACAGACATAGCCTCCTGGTCTTCGAAAGACTACCCCGCCGGCGCGTGCGGGGACAAGCTCCTACTGTTCTTCACGCGCCCAGCATGTCGATGGTGGCCGCGGTCTCGAGCCCGGTCTCCATGAAAACGAATTGCCAAGCTTTTCTCTGTTTCGTGGGGAGCTCGGAAAGGCGCACTTCCCCGTAGCTGCGGTCGAGCAAGCGCAGGGCGCCGCGGGCATCGTCCTCGATGACATCCTTGGCTCCACGTTCCGACGCGAGCGCTTTAGCCGTCCAGAGCAGCATCGGATACAGGACGAGAAGCCTCGGTACGGCCTCGACGAACGGGAGCTCGCCCTCCCCCTCTCTCAGGAAACGTTGGCCAAGGATCTTGGCCGATAAATATTGCTCGAAGAGACGGTCTCCAGAATCCGAGAGAAGATAGCCTGGGCGAACAGCATCAACGCTGGCATAGCTCTCGGTGAGCTCGCGATTTTCGAGCCATGGGCGCGCCTTCCCGAATTTGTACCCGTTTGCCGCTTGGACCCTGCGGGCCACTTCTTTTTGTCGCGCCTTCCCCGAAGCTCGATAGAGCTCGGGAGGTGTCGGGTTGAGCAGAAGAAACATCAAGTGAAAGAAGATGGCTCGCTGCGTCTTGTCCATGCCGCCCTCGGCAGGCCGCTCCCGAATCTGTTTGGGGATGCCCTTGGCCATCACTTGCCGTAACGTGCGCGCGGCATCCGTCCTGGGATCGCTGGTCGTTCCGAGCCGCATGAACTCGGCGACAGCCCGTACGCGCTCGAACATCGACATCGAGCTGTCGGAAACGAGCCCTAGGATCTCGTGCTCGAGCTCCCAGAGAAGCCCTCCTTGAACGTGGTACTTCTTTGAAAATCGATAGAGACGCTGACCTTGCTCGAGATCGACGTCGAAGGCGAGCTTCGACCACTCGGGCACACGGTCTGAAACGGGCGCGCCGATCCCGGCGCTTATCGAACGACAGGCAAAGGAAACGTCGACAGCGATCCGATCGCCCACGGGCAAGAAGCCGAAGGGGAAGAGCCGGCAGACGAGCGGCTTTGCCTCGCCGCCAAAATGCTCGTGGATCTGACACTGATTCTCGGCGCCGAGAAAGACGCAGGCGCCATCGGGACGCCGCGCCAGAACGTTGTGCGACCCCCTGTGTGAAGACACTCCCTCGACAATTTTCGTCTCGACGAGCCTATCCACGCGCCCGTTCCAGTCCAAAGCTGACAACCGCTCGAGCTCACCAGGGCCGAGCAGAATGCGCCACCCGCGGCAACAATCCCCACACCGGGTACACTCGAAGCGCAAATTGTCCGGAAAAGAAAAAGCAGGCGGGCTCACGGTTTCCGCGAGTGGACCCAACGGGTCCACTCCGCCTCGGGCGGCATGTCGAACTCTCGCGCGTGGTCGGGTTCATCACTTCCGTGACAGCGGCGACACGTCGCCTCCGTCGGGCGGATGAGCCCCGCCATCGACGCCTTCTCAGGATCGATCATGACCTCCGCGGGCCAGTAATCTTCGCCGCTGCCATGGCATGCTTCGCACTGGACCCCGCGCAGTGCCGCGCCGTCACTCGTGTGGCACGAAAGACAACGCTCCTCCGCCTCGACACCCACGGTGCCCGTGCTGGAGTGGGGTGTGCGCTGCCACGACTCGAAAACCGCGCGATGGCAGAGCTTGCACCGCTCGGCTCCTATATAGCCGGTGAGAAGGCTGGCGCCCACCCACATCAAGGAGAGACGCATGCGAACGCTTCAGAAATGAGCTCGGCCTCCCTCACCCCTCCGAGATGGTCACTTTGATCATCTTGTCACCTTGCCGGATGGCGTCCACAACGTCCTGCCCTTCGACAACGCGCCCAAAGACCGAATGTTTGTTGTCGAGCCAGGACGTGGCGACGTGGGTGATGAAGAACTGAGACCCATTCGTATTAGGGCCGGAATTGGCCATCGAGAGAATACCGGGGCTCGCATGCGTTAGCTCTGGGTGAAACTCATCGTCGAATTTATAGCCGGCGTCACCAGTGCCGGTGCCCTGCGGACAACCCGTCTGGATCATGAAATTGTCGAGGACCCGGTGGAACTTCAGACCGTCGTAAAACCCTTCCGTCGAGAGCTTGACGAAATTCTCGCACGTTTTGGGCACCTTGTCGTCAAAAAGATCCAGGCTGATGGTGCCCTTATCCGTTTCGATCGTCGCCGTCTTCATCGATGCTCCTTTTTTGGCGGTAGCAGAGTTTGAGTAGAAATTCTATCAGGGTCGTTCCGCGGAGGCGATGGCTTTCTCGATGGCCGTAACGGTTATCCGCGCGCGGTCGTCCACGAGCTTCTTGCGGTTTCTGATGGTGTCGCTCACGACACGAGCTCCACGCCAATCGCATCGTGATCCGATAACGGTACAGTCCGGCCCTCGCGGAACTCATGGAAAACCACTGGATGCTCCGTCACGAGGCCTCGCGCCGCGAACCAGTCGACTTTGAGAGGACAGCGACCTTCGTGATTTCGAAGGGCCCAGCGAATAAACGCAAAACACCAGCCCGGGACCCACTCTCCGAGGTTCTTTCGCGTTTTCATGTCGTCGACTTGATAGGACAACGTGCGCTCGCCGAGCTTGTTGCAACTCCGATAGTCGAAGCCGCGCTCCTCCAAAAGACTGAACAACCCTTTCTCGAACCATCGATAAGGGTGAAGGTAGTGCTCGATGGACCGGTCGATACCGAGAAACACTCGCAACCAATATCCCATAATCGCGTAAAACGCACGCGACGAGTTGTGTGTCGTCGTGTTCCAGTCCCCCCCGATAAGCGCACGATCGACGTCGCCGAGCGCATCCAGAATGTCTAGCATCTGCTTTTGCCGATGGCTCTGCCGGGATTGCGCGTCGAGGTGGACCGCGACGGCGGTGAGCGGGAGCCCGGGGAGTGCCACGTCCACCGCGAGCGCTGTCTGGTTGCCGAGACGTTTTTCGCGCCCGCTCATCTTGTCCTTTCCGTTCTTTAGTGGGATAGCGCGGGCCGAAGAAAGCGGATAGCGGCTCAAGACAGCGTTGCCGTGGAGGCCGAGCTGGTTCTCGCCCGCAACATCGAACTCGACGCCTGAGCCCTTCGCCAAATTGAGATAGCAAGGCGCGAAGGCGTAGTAGAGACCCAGCTCTCGAGCCATTGTCTGCGCGACCGCGAGATTGCCGGACCGCGCCATGCCGACATCCGTCTCCGTCAAGAGAAACAAATCAACGTCTTTTAGATAGGGATGTGTGCGACACGCCTCGATCTGTCCTTCGAGCTCGACCCCGCGCTCGAGATTCCAGGAGAGCACGCGATAGCGTCCCTTCGGTGGCGCCTCGACCGACGCATAAGAGCCGAGATCGGTCGTCGCGAGCACGGTCAAGACGGTGGACTCGATCGAGCGATAGACCGGATGGGCGCGAAGCTCGGACGTGGAGGCGCACTCGACGAGCGCTTCGAAGTGAGGCTTCAATTCGCCTTCGATGAGCGCGTAAACCTCGGAAGGTGTGTGGCGGGGTGGCATAGACAACAAGACATCGTAGCTCTCTCACGAGCAGGTCACAACACTAACACCGCGCTCCTTCGAGCCGTGGTAACCTGCGGGGTGAGGATGCGTCGACACGCCCCCAGTCTTACCGTTCTTGCCGCCGGCTGTGCCGCCTGGCTTGCTTACGCCTGCGGCGATGAGACCGCCGCACCCGACCTCGTCGTCTATTCGGGGCGGGCTAAAGCGCTCGTGCAACCGTTGATCGATCAATTCGAGGCTCACAGCGGCTTCGAGGTCGAGGTGCATTACGGTGGCTCGGCGCAGATGGCCGCCGCTATTCTCGATGAGGGTGAAGAAAGCCTAGCCGACGTCTATTACGGCCAGGATGCGGGCGCACTCGGATCTCTCGCGAAAGCAGGCCGCCTCTCGGAGCTTCCGGAAGCTCTCCTCGAAAAAGTCGAGCCCCGTTTCCGTGCGCGCGATGGCCGTTGGATCGGCGCGTCGGGACGGGCTCGGGTCCTCGTCTATAACACGAGCGTCCTAACCGAGGCCGATCTCCCCGACAGCGTGCTCGAGCTCGCCGAGCCGCGCTTCAAAGGCCGTATCGGCTGGGCACCGAAGAACGGCTCGTTTCAAGCTTTCGTGACCGCCATGCGCCTCATCGAGGGCGAGCAAACGACGCGCGACTGGCTGACTGCCATGATCAAGAACGAGTCCAAGGCCTATCGCGACAACATGCCTCTTTTCGAGGCGGTGCTCAATGGAGAAATCGATATAGGACTTTCGAACCACTACTACCTCTTCCGATTCCTCGAGGACGGTCCCGACGTTGAGCTCCCCGCGCGCAACTACAGCCCCCGCGGCGGAGGCGCGGGCGCGCTCATCAATATCGCGGGGGCAGGCGTGCTTACGAGCGCGCGACATCCGAAGGCAGCGCTCGACTTCGCCGAGTACCTGCTTTCGAACGAGGCTCAGATCTATTTTGCGGAAGAAATGTTCGAGTACCCGCTCGTCAAGCGCATCAGCACCCACCCGCTCATCGAGCCGCTCTCGGACGTCAACACGCCCGACATCGATCTGAGCCAGCTCGACGATCTCGCGGGAACGCTCGCTCTGCTCCACGAAGTCGGCGCGCTCTGACATGACGACGCGACGATGTTAAGATCCGGCCCGAGTGTCCCTAACCGATAGCAAGTTCAAAGAGCACCTCGTCCAGTTCCGCCGCGAGCTCCACCGCCATCCCGAGCTCGCGTTTCAAGAAACACAAACCGCCGAACGCATTTGCCGTGAGCTCGACCGGCTCGGGATCACGTACACGAACGGCGTCGCCGAGACGGGGATCCTCGCCGAGATCCCGGGGGGCGATGGCGGTCCGGCAGTGGCCTTGCGGGCCGACATCGATGCACTGCCGATTCTGGAAGAGACAGGCCTCGCGTTCGCCTCGGAGCACGAGGGCGTCATGCATGCATGCGGTCATGACGGGCACACGACAATGGTTTTGGGCGCCGCCGAGCTTCTCGCTCGAGACGGCGCCCTGCCCGCGCCCGTGCGCATCTTGTTCCAGCCCGCCGAAGAGAAGGGCGCCGGCGCGCAGGCGATGATCGCCGCGGGCGCGCTCGAAGGGGTGGCGATGATATTCGGCGGCCACGTCGACCGAAACTATGACACGGGCGTCATCGTTACCCACACCGGTGCGGTCAATGCGTCGACCGACACGTTTAGCATCGAGATCGAGGGAAAAGGCGGTCACGCGGCACGGCCGCACGAAAGTGTCGACTCCGTCGTGGTGGGCTCCATGCTCGTCATGGCGATCCAGACGATCGTCTCGCGTGAGGTCAACCCCGCCCACCCTGCGGTGGTCACCGTGGGGCGTTTCGAGGCGGGGACCGCATCGAACGTGATTGCCGGCCGCGCGCTTCTCGAAGGCACGATCCGCACCCAAGAAGCGCCGGTTCGCGAAGCCATCATCCAATCCCTCACGCGCATTTGCGACTCCGTCGCGAACCTCCACAACGCCACTATCGAGATGAGCGTGCGCCAAGGCGTGCCGCCCGTTATCAACCCGCCCGAGATGGCCGAGCTCGCCC
>SMYC01000179.1 GCA_004356105.1 Acidobacteriota bacterium
GGCCTCCCGGTATCCCTCGCAAGTCTTCGAGCACGGGAAGGATGCGATGGTCGAGCGCTTTTCCCCGAGCTTGCTCGGGTGACATATAGGTTCCCATGATGGTGCCTAGCTGGGTGCCTCTGCTCAACGTCGGAGACTGAGACGAATCGCTAATGGGCGGCTCCTCGTGAAACGCTTTGGCGAGGCCAAAGTCTAGAATCTTGATGTCGTCGTCCAGCGTAATCTTGATATTCGCGGGCTTTAGATCCCGATGGAGGATCCCTTTTTCGTTTGCCGCCTCTACGCCCTTTGCGATCTGCTCGAAGAGCGGAAGAAGCTCTTCCATCGGGATCGCGCCTCGCGCGATGCGCTCCGCCAGTGTCTCTCCCTCCACGAGCTCCATGACAAGAAACGGCGCTCCCTCGCATTCCTCGAGCCCGAAGAGTGTCGCAATGTTGGGATGATTGAGCGCCGCAAGGGTCTTCGCTTCACGCTCGAATCGCGCCAGACGTCCTTTGTTCTGTGGAGAACGCCTCGGGAAGAACCTTGATGGCGACCTTCCCGGCCAAGCTTCGTATCCCTGGTCCGGTACACCTCCCCCAGCCGCCGGAGCCAATCGGTTCCAAGATCTCGTAATGATTGAGCCGCGTGGGAGCTGTCATTGCCTACGGGACCTCATCGGAACGAACACGTGGTCGATGATTATGTCAGGTAACGCCCTCGATACGCTACTGCGGCGCGAAGAGCGCGTCTATCCAGTTCACGACGATCTCGAGACGGTTCTTCGCTGCCGCTTAACCTTAACCACCGAACTGAAAGGCTCGAGCGGCATCTCCCATTCCACAACATACGCATTTCAGCACTTCCTTGATTTTACGGTTTCACCCTTTGTGGAACGTGCCCCCGCTTGAAAATCATGACCGTCCTCTTGAACGTGATGACGGTCGTGCCCTCCTGGTTGTAGCCCGTCGTGTGGAAGGACACGATACCTACATTCGAGCGCGATTTTGACTCCCGCTTCGACAGCACTTCGCTCTTCGAGTAGATCGTGTCGCCCTCGAAGACGGGGTTCTGCAGGCGCACTTCATCCCAACCCAAATTGGCCATCGCGTTCTGGGAGATGTCGGTGACGGATTGTCCCGTCACCAACGCGAGCGTGAACGTCGAGTCGACGAGCGGTTTCTTGTACTCCGTCTGTGAAGCGTAGTGATGATCGAAGTGGATGGGGTTCGTGTTCTGCGTCAGGAGCGTGAACCAGCTATTGTCGACCGGCAATACGGTGCGCCCGAGAGGATGCTCGTAAACATCGCCCACTTCGAAGTCTTCGTAAACACGCCCGGTCCAACCTTCCTTCACCGCCATTAGATGATCCCCTCTTTCCTCAAAGCCGCAATGTCCTCCGCGCCATAGCCGATATCGCTCAGGATGCGATCGGTATCGGCGCCGACGTCGGGCACCGGGCCCATAACTGTCTCCACGCCGTCGATCGTCGCGGGTGGCACGAGCGCCGAAAGTTTGCCGACCGGCGAGTCGATTTCCCGCCAGCGATCGCGCGCCGCGAGCTGCGGGTGGCGCACGAAATCGAGAACGTCATTGACTTCGCCGTGTGCGATATCCGCGTCGACGAGGCGGTCGAGGATCTCTTTTGCGGGCGCCGCTCCGAACACCGACTCGATGATTTGGAAAAGCGCCTCTCGGTTCTCCACGCGTTCCGCGTTCGAGACGAAGCGCGCATCGGTGGCGAGCTCGGGTTGCTCCAAAACGCGCTCGCAAAAGCGCAGCCACTCCCGCTCGTTCTGGATCGCTAGGAATACGGATTCGCCGTCCCCCAGCTCGACCTCGCCATACGGCGCAATCGTTGGGTGGCGCGTTCCCGAACGCCGTGGCGATGCGCCGCTGTAGCGAGCGTAGTAGGCCGGATAGCCCATCCACTCGCCGAGCGCTTCGAGCAGCGAGATTTCCACGTGGCTCCCCTCGCCGGTTTTCTGTCGCTTGATGAGCGCGGTGAGGATTCCGGAATAGGCGTACATCCCTGCCGCGATATCAGCCACCGAGATACCGACCCGCGCCGGCGCCGCTTCGGTGCCCGTGATCGAGAGAAGCCCCGATTCCGCTTGCACGAGGAGGTCGTAGGTCTTTTTGTCCTTGTACGGTCCGGTCGAGCCGAAGCCTGAGATCTCGCAATTAATAATGTGGGGATAGGTCTCACGCACCGCCCGCTCGCCAAAGCCGAGCCGCTCGAGCGCACCCGGCGCGAGGTTCGAGAGAAGAACGTCAGCATTGTCGATGAGCTTGCCTAGTATTTTCCGACCCTGCGCTGCTTTGATGTCGAGGGTGAGCGACTCTTTCGACCGGTTCAGCCAAACGAAATGACTGGACATGCCCTTGACGGCACGGTCGTAATCTCGGGCGAAATCGCCGCTTCCGGGCCGCTCGATCTTGATGACGCGGGCGCCGAGATCGGCGAGCTGGCGCGTCGCGAAGGGGCCGGCGACGGCTTGCTCGACGGAGACGACCGTGACGTCGGCGAGGGGAAGCACTAGTAAGACCGCGGCAAACCGAGCACGCGTTCGGCGATGAAGGTCAGGATCAAGTTCGTCGATATCGGCGCTACCTGATAGAGCCGCGTCTCGCGAAACTTGCGCTCGATATCGTATTCCGCGGCGAAGCCGAAGCCTCCAAAGGTCTGGAGCGCGGCATTGCCCGCCTCCCACGATGCATCCGCCGCTAGAAGCTTTGCCATGTTGGCGTCGGCGCCGCAGGATTCTCCGCGGTCGAACAAATCGGCGGCGCGGAAGCGCACCAGGTCCGCCGCTTCGGTGTGTGCATAGGCGCGAGCGAGCGGAAATTGAATGCCTTGATTCTGCCCGATTGGCCGGCCGAAGACTTCGCGCTCGCGCGCATAGTCGCTCGCGCGGTCGAGAAAGTAGCGCGCGTCGCCGATACATTCCGCGGCAATGAGAATCCTCTCCGCGTTCATCCCGTCGAGGATATAGCGAAAGCCTTTTCCCTCTTCGCCGATCAGATTCTCGGCCGGGACCTCGAGGTCGTCGATGAAGAGCTCGCAGGAATGGTGGTTCATCATCGTGGGGATGGGACGCACGGTGATGCCTTTTCCGATGGCTTCGCGCAAGTCGACGAGAAACACGGAGAGACCTTCGGTCTTTTTGGCCACATCCTCTAAAGGCGTCGTGCGGGCGAGGAGCAGCATCAAGTCGGAATGTTCGGTACGCGAGATCCAGACTTTCTGGCCATTCACGATGTAGCGATCGCCTTCGCGGCGAGCGAAGGTCTTGAGCTTTGTCGTGTCCGAGCCCGTGGTCGGCTCCGTCACCGCAAAAGCTTGAAGTCTGAGCTCGCCATTCGCAATCGGAGGGAGGAAACGCTTCTTCTGCTCGACCGAGCCATGCCGGAGGAGCGTTCCCATGATGTACATCTGGGCGTGGCACACAGCGGCATTTCCGGGCGAATGGTTAATCGCCTCCAGGATGAGGCTTGTCTCGAGGAGCCCGAGACCCGCCCCACCGTACTCTTCCGGAATGAGCGCGCCGAGCCAGCCACCTTTCGTGAGCGCGGCGATGAACTCTGTCGGGTAGCCGAGCTCCCGGTCGAGCTTCTGCCAATATTCGCCGGAAAAGTCTCGGACGACGTCCCGCACCGATTCGCGGATTTGAACCTGTTCAGGCGTGAGTCGAAAATCCATTTTCGGCCGCAGAATAGCACCGAAACGACGCGTTGGGGTAGAATCCGCGCTCGTAGGAGGAACCATGACAAACGCGTCCACATCTGGCCCCAATATTCGAAATCTCATCCTCGCTCCCGCCATCATCAGCTTTGCGATCACGATCTTGCGGCTCGTCGGCGAGCTCAACCAATGGGCGCCTGGGCTGTTCGGCCGTGAAGCCGGGGGCGGTGGTTCGTTGATCGGGATTTCCTGGCTCATTCCGATTTTCGGCGTCTATTTTGCCGTCAAGCTCGTTCGTGACGGCTACACGCCGAAGAGCAATATCAAGGTCATCCTGTTCGCGATCCTCGGCGCCGCGCTCTCCATTGGAATTGTCATGGCCTTTTTCAGCCGCGGCCCTACAGATACCTTGGCTGTCCTGGCTATGTTCGTGGGCGCCGGCGCCGGCATAGCCCTCCAGCGCATCGCCTGGCCCGAGCTTTTTCGCACACTTCTCGCCTACGCGTTCGCGGCCCGTATCCCGGTCGCGCTCGTGATGCTCGTCGCGATTTTCGGTAGCTGGGGAACTCATTACGACGTTCCACCGCCCGGCGGCATTCCAGAGATGAGCGCTCTCGCCACCTGGTTCTATATCGGTTTCGTGCCGCAGTTCACGGTCTGGATCATGTTCACCACGGTGATTGGGAGCCTGGTCGGCGGTATCGCAGCCATCGCCATGCGGGCCAAAGCACCGGAAGAGGCGGCTCAAACAAGTTAGACCCTCCGGGTGGAGCTTTCGGGCTAGGTTCCACCCTTGGGCTAGATGGACCACCAGGTTCGGGGCTAGGTTCCACCCTTTTGTCGCGCGTTTGGGTGCGCGCGCGCGTGAGAATCGTTTGGGTCGGGTTGATAACGAGGCGAATCGCGTAAGCGAGGGAAGCGTTGGGAGGAAGGTACAAGTTCAAATCGGTCGCGCGCGAGTTTGGTCACGAAATATCCGGATTCACACACACGAATGGCGTTGCGGGACGGGTTGGTCAGTAGGTCAAGTTCAAAAAATGGGCGCGTTGCTATGAAGGAGCTCGGCTTTCCACGTACGGGAGCGGAGGAGGGAAACACCCGGGTGGAAAGCGTACGTCAATATCACCCCTCTTCGAACGTTCGGCTGCATCGCGATAGGCCTCGACTTTGGCTTTGCGCGCGTAAAGCATCGTCCCATACTCCTCCGGGGTCGCAGCGTGAAACATCGGTGCAGGGGAGGACTTGAACGCCTTCGGTTTGTCGTGAGGTTTCTGGCGCTCTACGGCTCGAGCTCTTGCACCTCTTTCCGTGATATGGTGCTCTCTCAGTGACGCGTAATCGTTACCCGACAGCTACGATTCTTAGTGATGGGCGCCGGGTGATCGTGCGTCCTTTTCAGGCGGACGACGCCGTCGGGCTCCACGATTTTTTCCTCGGTCTCCCTGTCGACTGGCGTCGCTTCGCTTGGGACCGCATCGAGAGCCGCGGGCTCATCGAGCGCTGGGCCGACAATATCGACTACGACCGGGTGCTTCCGCTTCTCGCTTTCGACGGGCCGCGGGTCGTCGCGGATGCTTCGCTTCACCGGCGTGACCACGGCCCATTGCGCCTGGTGGGACGGGTCAAGTGGCTTATCGATCCGGAATTTCGTGAGGTTGGGCTTGGTACTATGCTCGTGAACCTGCTCATGGATGCGGCGCGAGACATGGGACTCCGCCATGTGACTTGTATGCTCATCTCCGAGCTCGAGAGCGACGCCATCGAAGTGCTGAAGCGGCTCGGCTTCAAGGAATACCGCATCCCCGACTACGGCGTCGACCCCGACGGGGCCGCGCACGATATGAGCAAGCTAGTTTTTTCGTTCTAGGCAGCAAAGCCTAGTACTTAGAGGCTAACTCCGCCGCGCCTGCTTCTTGGCAACCGAGAAGAAGTCGTGCCACGTCGAGTCGGCCCCTCCGAACCGCCGTTCGACTTTGACGTCTAGAACGTAAGGCCGCCCGTCCCTCATCGCACGAAGGCAGCGATCGATCGCCGGACCCACTTCGGACGGCTCTGCCACCGTCTCGCCATCGACTCCGTAGCCGCGCGCGAGCGCGACGTTGTCGATGTCGGGGCTCCCAAGATTGCAGCCAATGTACTTGCCCGTTTCTGCGGCTCGTCCGCCATAGGCGTGAAGGAACTTTCGATTCGCTTGGTACTGTCCATTGTTCCAAACGACGATGCCGACCGGAACTTCGTAGCGCGCCGCCGTCCACAGAGCGTGTACCCCGAACTGATACCCGCCGTCACCCACCAGGGCCCACACTTCCCGGTCCTGCTCGCCAATATGCGCGCCCACCGCCGCGGGCACACCCCAACCAAGCACGCCGCCACTCGTCGCCAAGTTCTTGCGCCGCTTCGCGCGCGTGTGGTCGATGTCGAGATAGGACGGCACATAAGACTCCGACGTGATGAGCTCGCTCACAACGATCGCATCCGGCGCCATGCGGCGGTTGAGCTCTACCATGAGCCGCTCGTTCGTAATCGGACTCTTCTCCCATGCATCCTGAGCCGCGCCCTCGAGCCGCTGCCGGCGTGACGCGTGATAGTCGCGCACCCGACGTGTTCGATCTTCTACCACGAGCTTCGACAGGTCGCGCGTCTTGACTTCTTCGAGCACCGCAGCTGTGGTCGCGCGAATCCCCGCGATGACCGCGAGGTCGACGGGGTAGGTTCTCCCCACTTCCGCGGCGTCGAGCCCCGTATGGATGACTTGTACATCCCGCGACACAATCGGCTCCTCAGGCAATCGCCCGAAACCAAACATGGTGCCGCCAAGCGCCCAATAGAGGTCGAGCTCCGCCGGGTAGCTCGGATCCTGTCGAAACATCCCGGAATAATGAGGATGCGTCGACGGAAACACCATCGGCCCATGGGCCATATAAATGTCCTGAAAGACGGGCGCACCGAGAAGCTCCACGAGCTCCATCAGCGGCTCGCTCGGATCGAAGCGCGCCCCTTCCTTCCCCACCGCGATGACAGGAAACTCCGCCGCGACGAGCATGTCCGCGATACGCCGCACCTGGTCTTCGTTCGGAGCCACGTCGACTTCGATCCGAGAACGCTCACGCGGAAGAATTTCCGCCTCGTCGACCCGCTCTTCCCAGAGATCCTTCGAGAACGTGACGAACGTCGGCCCGCCCGGCGGCGATTGCGCGAGCACGAATGCGCGGCGCACCACTTCCGGGATCGTCTCGGTGCTCATGACGTCCCAAGTCCACTGTGTATATTCCTGTGGCAACTGATGGAGGTTGACGGATTCGAGAAACGCGTTCGTCCCGCGAATGTTCGTCGATTGCCGGCCAACCGTGACGACGAGCGGGATCCGATCCTTGAACGCGTTCACCATCGGCCCGAGCGAGTACGCAGCGCCTGCGACCGAATGGAAGTTCAGGATCGGCACCTCCCCCGTCGCGCGGGCGTAGCCATCCGCCATCGACATCACCGAGCCTTCGTGCAGCCCGTGCACGTATTGAAGGTCGAGCCGGTCGACGAGCGCGTCGAGAAAGCCCACTTCCTCGGAGCCGCCGAGGCCGAAGACATAGGGCACTTTCCAATCGAGAAGAAGCTCCGCCATGACCTCGCCACCCGTCATGTTGCGCACCACACGACCCTTCTCCGGCGCGGGAGCGGCGGAAGCGATAGAACCTGCGAGCGTCGTCGCCGCCGAAGACGCCATCCCCGCCTGAGCCAGCCGACCGATGAACGCCCGCCGGTCGATCGCTTTATCCAGAAAGAGCCTCGTCGCTTGTCTCATGGCGCCAACACTAGCAGGAGCGAGACCAGCTCTCAAACGAAAACCCTATAGAATCACGGCATGGGAACGCCCAAGCCAAAGCCCGACTCGAGCCACCTGTTGCGCATTCTCGGCGTCAGCTTCGGCGTCGCCGTCACCGTCGGCGGCACGATTGGCGTCGGCATTCTTCGAACGCCGGGACTCGTCGCCGCGCAGCTTCCCTATCTGTGGGCAATCCTTGCCGTCTGGATACTCGGCGGCATCTACGCGATTCTCGGCACCCTTTCGGTCGTCGAGCTCGGCACGATGCTCCCCCGCGCTGGCGGCTGGTATGTCTACGCGCGCCGGGCCTTCGGAGATTTCGGAGGCTTCACCGTCGGTTGGGTCGATTGGGTCGCGCAGAGCTCGGCGCTCGCCTTCCTCGCGACCGCGACCGGCGAGTTCGCAGTCGCGCTGGTGCCCGCGATACCAGGCGGCATCCGTGGCGTCGCCGTCGGCGTTCTCGTCGCCTTCGCTCTCTTGCATCGGCTGGGCCTTCGCTCGAGCGGCTGGACTCAAGAACTGACGAGCCTCGTCAAAGGGCTCGGCCTCATCGCCTTCGTCGTACTGTGTTTTGTTTATGGCGGCCGCAGCGAAGCACCCGTCGCCGCGATTCCTATGCCGACGAGCGCGATCGCCGCTGTAGTCGCGGTCATCATCGCACTGCAATCCGTCATCATCACGCATGACGGCTGGTATTGCGCAGTCTATTTCACCGAGGAAGACCGCGATCCCGGACGCAACCTGCCGCGCTCGGCGATCGGCGGCGTCGTCACCATCATCGGTATTTACGTCCTCGTCAACCTCGCCCTTCTCTACACGCTCCCGATTCCGGAGCTCGCGGGGTCCGTGTTGCCCGCAGCCGACGCCGCCCAACGCATCTTCGGCGGCCATGGCGGACAAATCATCACCGCGCTTTCCCTGGTATCACTCCTGAGTGTCATCAACGCCACGCTCCTCATCGCGACGCGCGTGCTCTTCGCGATGAGCCGCGATCATCTATTCTTCAAGAAGGCCTCGGAAGTGCACCCACACGGCACGCCGCTTCTCGCGATGTGGCTGACGACTGGAGCCAGCGTTCTCCTCGTCGTCAGCGGCTCGTTCGAGACCCTCGTCGCCATCGCCGCCGTCTTCTTCGTCCTCTGCTATCTCTCCGGCTTCGTATCGCTCTTCGTGCTCAGAAAGCACGAGCCGGATCTCGAGCGCCCCTTCCGCGTCTGGGGCTACCCTTGGACTCCCGGAATCGCGGCCGTCGGCTCTGTGTTGTTCTTGATTGGAAACGTCTTCAGCGACCCGAGGAACAGCCTCTATGCCTTCGCGCTCATCGCAGCAAGCTACCCCGTGTTTCTCGCGATGACACGGCGAAAGAAGTCCTGAGAAATGGGGAAACGCGCGATGTGCTTCGCGATGCTCCTGAGCGCGTGTGGCGGAATGCAAAACACCGCCCCTCCCAGTGAAGGCGAAATTCTAGGTACGGTCCGGCTCACCGGCGAAGTCTCCATCGAACCGACCCAAATCGAGAACACGACCGACCCCGACGTCTGCGGCAAGAGCCACACCCTCGAAGACATCGCTCTCTCCAAAGACGGCGGCCTCGCCAACGTCATCGTCGCAATCCAAAACGCGCCGTCCCGCGAAACACCGCCCAAAACCCTCATCCTCGATAACGCCGCCTGTCGCTTCGAGCCACACGCCGCCGTCCTCACATCCGGAAGCACCATCGAGGCCAAAAACAGCGACGCCGTTCTCCACACGACCCACCTCTACGGCCCCGCAGAAATAAACATCTCTCTCCCGATCCAAGGCATGACGAGCTCGCGCACCCTCGAAAGCACCGGCATCTATTCGGTGAAATGCGACATCCACGGCTGGATGCAAGCCTACATCCGCGTCGACGACCACCCGTTTCACGCCGTCACCGACGCGCGAGGAAACTTCCGCATCGAAGGCCTCCCCCCAGGCACCTACACGCTCGAGCTCTGGCACGAACGCCTCGGCCCCATGGAGCAGGAAGTCACGATCCCGGAAACCGGACACGCCTCCATTGATATAGAGTACAGCCCATGAAAGCCTCGACATTCTTACTCGCGCTACTGATCTCCCAAGCGACGCCGCGGCAACAGCCAGGCGCCGACATCACTCTCTACGCCCCCGAAGATCACGATCTCTACGATGGCCGGTTCATCATCACCGGAGGCGGGCTCCACCACGTGGGAACCCTGGAGGACGCGCCCGGCTGGAACCACATCGGAAACGACGCTAGAAACGTGCGCGCGGTCTCCGGCACGGCTGAGATCGACGTCGACGAACGTGCGAATACCGGAACCTTCGTCGCCCGCATGACGCTCCCCGAAGGCGAGCTAGTCATCGAGCTGGAAAGGTTCCACGAGTTCAGCCCCTGTCAGGACGGTGGCGTCGCCGCCTACATCTATGAGCACGGAGATGCCGGCTGCGGGGATACCAACTGGCCGAAAACGTTCATTTTTCTAGCGGGATGGGGCTTCGGCAAAGCGACCCTCGACGGTGAGACGCTCTACGAGGACTACCAGATACACTTCATGGTCACGCAGGGCATGCGCGACCGCGAGACCCTGAAAGTCGACTACCCGCTCTTGAACAAGAAATCGCGCGCGGGCGCAGTCAACCCGGGCGCGATGCAGATGGATTTCTTCATCCGCAGCCCGGAGAACGACGAGCGCAACAACCCAGGGCGCAAAGTGTTCGACCACTTCTTCGCCATGGAAGTAACCTGGAAGTAGAGCGCGCTCATGTAATAGCTTTGTCGTAGACGACCCGTTACGGCTCGCCCGCGAGCGGTGGGAGCTCGAGTCCTCTCACAGCCTCGAGAGACAAAAAAAGGTGCTGGGGGTCATCGAGCAACGAGGTGAAACCGAACCTTACGTAGAACCGGCGCGCCGCCTCGTCGATGGCGTCGACCTCGACAGCGCGCACCCCTATTTGTTGGGCGATGAATTCTGTGCGCCTAAGCGCATCGATGAGCAGAAGTCCACCGAGCCCCTGCCCCTGAATCGTTCTGTCCACAGCCAGCCTTCCGATCAGCACGACGGGAACATCGATTTTGGGAAGGCCCTTCGCTTGCGCCGCGGGTAAAGTCTCGTACCGCACTCTGTGCGTGGATATCGCGTAGTAGCCCGACACCCGGCGCTGCCCTTGGCGTACAGCGACGTAGGCCCTAGAGAGGTCGCGCCGCTCGTACTGACTCAACCGCCTGCGCAGCCATTCGTTCAGCAAGTCGTTGCCGCAATCGAACTGGTCGCGTTCGTGGGATCGGCTGAATTTCTCTATGCTCCAGCCAGGCATTCTCCGCGGTTAGACCATCTCTTTCTTGTAGCGGTCTGCCGCCGCGCTAAGGGTTTCGTTCGCGGATGCGTCGGCGTCTTCGAGAAGCGAGATGAAGAGGTCTCTGTCGCGATCGCTCAATTCGGTCACATCATGTTCGCGAATCACTTCCCGAGCCGCGCGGACGAGAGTCGAAACGGCGAAATCGCTTACTGACTGGCCGAGCTGAGCCGCGGCTCTTTCGATCGTGGTCTTCAGCTCCATGGGCAATCGGAAATTGAGCCGTGCATCGCTTTTGACTGTTGACATTACATCTTTCCCCTGTACGTCATATCGCCACACGCCTTTCACCCTAACACAACGTACAGCGATTTGCCACACGTTTTGTTGGGCACAAAGGGATTCACTATTGTTGATGCAGTGACGTTTATATTGATGCGACGATCCGCCTACACCAATGACAAACGCAATCCAGTTTTGCGATCCGCTGCTCGATTGGCCCCGCGCAGTACTCGTCGTGCCTCGAGATCGACATTGGGCACTCTTCGCCGAGTTGTGTAGGAGCGCCAAGATCAAGGGTGCTCTCGTGAGCGATGCTTACTTAGCGGCTTTGACGATCGAGCACGGATGCGAATTACTGACGACGGACAGCGATTTCGCGCGCTTCAAAGGCTTGCGCTTCAGCCATCCGCTGAGTCCCGACCACTAGAGCCTCGCCCGGCAGCCCGCTCCGCTACCGGCTGCCACACATCGGCCGGAGCGGAACCACACCAAGACCGTAACCCGTCATCGCCTTTGAGAAAATAAATCTCAGGCCGGCCCTCTGTGCCAACATCGTCGCAAGCGTCAAGTCGCAAGCGTTGAGCGTATCCCCCTGGCCCTCCGTCAAGTTCGCCATCGAGCCTGAAGCGAAGGGATAGATGCTTCGCTCGCCGAGCCGCGCTTCCTCGACACACGGCACCAACTCCGTTCTGGCTCCGAGGCCGTCCACATCGATCTCATCAGGAGAATGGCCGGCATTGAGTAGAAAGCACCCGTCCTGGAGCTGGCCGAAGTGGCTCCGGCCGAGCACGTTCTTGGCTCCTGTCGCGGTGACGACAACGTCCGAGCGCGGCAGAAGCTCCTCGAGCGTCCCGGTCTCGAACCCTCCATAGCATCCATTCGAGGCGCCGCGCGTCCTGTTCATCGAATCAGAGCCCGAAGACGAAGAGCACCTGGCCCGCAGCGACCGCGATGTGTTGTTTGCCGTCGATCTCGAAGGCGATGGGGTTCGAGCGCACGTCGTCGCCAGTTTGGAAATGCCACAAAGGCTCCCCGCTCTCAGCGTCGAGAGCGAAGAAGTTCCCCTCTTCCGTTCCCGCGAAGACGAGGTCGCCCGCGGTCGAGAGCACGCCGGCCCACGGCGGCGAGTGCTGGCGGAACTCCCACTTCACTTCGCCGGTCGAGATGTCGAGGGCACGGATGGCGCCGGCGGCATCATCGCCTTGAAGTGCGCGCTCGCCTCCACCGAGAAAGCTCGTGCCGGGCT
Organism: Acidobacteriota bacterium; assembly: GCA_004356105.1. GTDB lineage: Bacteria > Acidobacteriota > Vicinamibacteria > Marinacidobacterales > SMYC01 > SMYC01. Next base: position 12,307 of record SMYC01000179.1, read on the forward strand.
CGTACACGGATTCGGCCTTGAAGTAGTAAGAGCTCATCTCACGCACGGCAACATAGAGCATCTTCGTGCGGGGACTGTAGGACGGGCTGAACCAATTCGTCGCGCCCTGGAGGCTCGGCCAGAGCAAGTTGCCTTCCTCGGTCGGCTCGGTATCCGGCAGCACGACAGGCCTTCCGGTCTCGTCGATCTCTTTGGCCCAGGTTTGTTTGGCATACGGGTTCGCGAGCAAGAACTCGCCGCTCGTGCGATCGATCAAGTAGAAAAACGCATTGCGGTTCGCCATCGCGACCATCTTCCGCGTCTCGCCACCCAGATTGGCGTCGACGAGAATTGGGATCTGATTGGCGTCCCAGTCGTGCACGTCGTGGGGCGTGAACTGAAAGTGCCACTCGAGCGTGCCCGTATCGAGGTCGACGGCGATGAGCGAGCAGCTATACAGGTTGTCTCCGGGGCGGGAGTCCCCGTTCCAATCGGGCGCGGGGTTCCCTGTTCCCCAGTAAAGAAGGTTGGTGTCCGGGTCGTAAGAGCCCGTGAGCCAAGTCGTCGCACCTCCCGTTTTCCAGCTGTCGCCGCCCCACGTGTCGTTTCCAGGCTCGCCCTCGCCAGGCACCGTCCACAGACGCCAAAGCCTCTCGCCGGTCGCGGCATCATAGGCGTCGAGGAAGCCGCGCACTCCCGCTTCGCCGCCGCTGATGCCAACGATGATTTTGTCCTTTACGGCAAGCGGCGCCGCGGTAATCGAGTAGCCAAGCGCGTTGTCGGCGACCTCTTTCTCCCAACGCACCGCACCAGAGCTCGCATCGAGCGCAACGACGTAACTGTCGAGCGTCCCGTAATAGAGCGTCTCGCCAAGGATGGCGACGCCGCGATTCGTCCGTGGAAAGCCGAGCGTCAGGAGCTTCTCAGGCATCGGCCGCGACCAGCTCCAGAGCGTCCTCCCCGTTCGGACGTCGAGGGCAATCACCGTACCGGGCGGCCGAGTGATGTACATGATGCCATCGACAACGATCGGAGACGTTTCGAGCGAGCCGCCGCCTCCCGTCTGAAAGACCCAGACGGGACGGAGGGACGCGACGTTGTCCCGCGTGATCGCGTCCAGAGGCGAGTAGCGGTGCGAGCTGTAATTGCCCGAGTAAGTCAGCCAGTTGCCGGGCTCCTTGTCCGCGTTCAGGATCCGCTCATAGGTAACTTGCCCAAGAGCAAGCCCCGGAGCAAGCCCCAGAGCAAGCGACGCCCAGAGGCCCCATGCGATAACGAGAAAAAGATGTCTCACGGCTCACCTCTCATGCTACTGAGATACGAAACGAGGTCGTCGAGCTCTTCGAGCGTGAGCTCACCCTCGTAGCTCGGCATCAAGCTCTCGCCAATCTTCTTTTCGAACGAGGCGAGCTCCAACTTGTCGAGCGAGTGATAACGCCCGGACTCGTCCCTCAGTTGAACCGTGAACGAATCCTCGTTGACGCGGTGGCCTTTCAGCTCCTTGCCGTCTTTGGTCCGCGCCGTCACAACGACATAGTTCAAAGCTACGTTGGCGCCGGGCGCCACGAGAGCCTCGCGTAAATGAGCGAGCCCACGCACGATGCCGATATTCGACAAGTCCGGCCCAATGACACCGCCTTCGCCGGCAACGATGTGACAGACGTTGCACGCACCTTTACCTTCGTAGAGGCGCCGGCCGTTCTCGGCGTCTCCGGGAAGCGGTTCTTCCTCGGCGCGACCTAACGAGCGCACATATTCCGCGACCGCTTTCACGTCGTTCGTGCCCAACATCCAGTTCCCCGGCATATCGGAATTCGGAATGCCGTTCACGATGACCGAGCTCAGCGCTTCATCGTCCCCCGCGTGCTGGAGAACGAGGCGCGTCAAGCTCGGACCCTCCCCTCCCGTTCCGCCAATTCCGTGACACCGCGCACAGTGGCTGTCGAATAGTTGCTTGCCGGACGTCTGAGCCCAGGCAAAGGCTGAGAGCATCAGGAAAAACGCTAGTAAAACGGTATGTCGCATGAGCAAGCCCCCAAAAGACTGGTGTTTCGCCGCGCGTAAGCCTAACATTCAGCTCGTAGAAGCAGCAAATTGGGAGGTATGAGATTGCGTCCACTGTACATCGTTCTCGGCATAACCCTCACCATCGCTTGCGCTCAGCCCGAGCCGGAGCCGTCCGCCGCGCCGGAGCCGTCCGCCGCACCGGAGCCGTCCGCCGCGCCGGGCGAGCTCGTCTTCGTGACGAACGAAGACTCCGGCGATCTCACCGTCATCGCGACCAGCACGCACGAGGTCATCGCGACCATCCCCGTAGGCAAGCGCCCGAGGGGCGTGCGCCTCAGCAAGGACGGCCGGACCGCCTACGTGGCGCTGAGCGGCTCGCCCAAATGTCCGCCCTGGATGTCGGACGAGGATTGCAAGGCGCAAGTCACGGACAAGACCCTCGACGGCATCGCGGTCGTCGACGTCGCCGCAGGACGCGTCATCAAGGTGCTTCCCGGCGGCTCCGACCCGGAACAGTTCGACCTCAGTCTCGACGGCAAACAGATTTGCGTCGCCAATGAAGACGCCGGCATCGCGACCATCGTGGACCTCGAATCGGGAGAGATCCTCCACGAGATCGACGTCGGAGAAGAGCCCGAAGGCGTGCGCACGAGCCCCGACGGAAAGTACTACTACGTAACCGGAGAGACCGATCACAACATCACCGTCATCGACGCCGCGACCGGCGAGGCCGTGACCCAAATCACGGTGGGCCACCGCCCGCGCGACGCCAACTTCTCTTCGGACAGCACACGCGCCTACGTCTCTTCGGAAATCGACGGAACGATTTCGGTCATCGATGTCACGACCCACGAAGTGATCGACACGATTGCCCTTCCCGAAGGCTCACGGACGATGGGGGTCGTCGTCTCGCCAGACGATCGCTGGCTCTATGTCAGCAACGGGCGCAGCAAAACGGTCTCCGTCATCGACGTCGCAACCGGCAAAGTAACCGGCTCGGTCGAGGTCGGCACGAGACCTTGGGGCCTAGGACTGAGCGCGGACGGAAAGCGGCTCTATACGGCCAATGGTCCTTCGAACGACGTCACGGTCGTCGACACGGAAACGTTCGAAGTGATCCAGACGATTGCCGTCGGCGAGACACCGTGGGGCATAGCGATCGGGCCCGCGCCGTGAGCACACTCGTTTACTCCCTCGGCCATAGCAGCCGGTCCGCGGAAAGCTTTCTCGAGCTGCTTCGCCACTACGACATCGCGTGCCTCGTCGACGTGCGCCGCTATCCAGGAAGCCGACGCCATCCGCATTTCAACCGAGGCAACGCTCGAGACGAGCTTGAACCACGCGCATATCGAGTACGTGCATCTAGGCGAGAGCCTGGGCGGTTACCGCGACCTCGACTACCGGGAGTACAAAGAAAGCGACGCCTTCACCGCGGGCCTCGTCGAGCTCGAAAATCACGCGGCGCGGAATCGATGCGCGTTCATGTGCGCGGAGAAGGTCCCCTGGCAGTGTCATCGACGATTCATAGCGGAAGCGCTCTTGAAGCAAGGCTTCAAGGTCCACCACATCCTCGACGAAGAGACCCTCTGGGATCCGCAAGAGCTCTTGCTCGGAGGTATAATGCCGAAACTCTCGAGAGGAGTGAGCCCATGAAGAGATGGCTAGTTGGCGTTCTGTTCGCGAATTTCGTTCTCACAGCCGCTATTCCTGAGGGAGTAGGCTCGGACAGCGTTTCTAGAAAAGATCGCATCAAAGGCGCCATCATGGGAGTTTTCGTCGGCGATGCACTCGGCGTTGGCAGCCATTGGTACTACGACCTCGAGAAACTCAAGAAAGATTTCGGGCCCTGGATTTCCGACTACAACGATCCAAAACCGAATGGTTCCGGTCGTTTCGCCAGCGTTCACGAATATCGCTACAAGCAAGGCATTCGCGCCGGTCACGCCTCCCAAACCGGGCAGCTCTACACCATGTTGCTCGAATCCATCGTCAAGAACGGCACGTATGAGCAAGGTGATTTTGCCGCCCGCGTGGACGAGTTATTCGAAACGCTGGACGGGACGAGTTACTCGGGGCTCTATACGGACCAGGCGATTCGTGAGACGTGGAACCACCGCAATGAGGGTATCGGTTGGGATCAGCTAGAAGTGGGCAGCAATGCTATTACGTCAGAAGCCGCACAGATGAATGTGGCGCTGGCCGCGCTGTACTTTGACGATCCCGCGCGCTTGGCGAAGGAAGCCAATCGAAACACCAAACTCTTTTACCACAATGACTTCACGATCACTCACTCGGTCTCATATGCACTTGTTGTCGGCGGGTTGATCAACGGCGTTCCTCTCGAGGATATAAAGAAATATATTGGTTCCGTCGACCGAGAAACGATGGCTGGCTATGCCCGGTATTTCGACTCCAGGATTCAGGTAGAAACAGGCGCGATAGCTTGGAATTCTGAAATTACCTTCGACCCTCCTCACCTCATCGCCAAGGTATATGGGCAGCATTGTGAAATTCAACAACTGCTTCCGGCCGCCTACTATCTCATCCACCGCTACTCTGACGATTTCGAGAAAGCGGTTTTGGCGGCGATAAACGGAGGCGGAAACAACATGGCCCGCTCTGCATTAACGGGCGGAATGATTGGAGCGATGGTCGGACTGTCGGGGATACCTGAGAGGTTTATTACGGGCCTCAACGATCACGAGCGGCTCCTCGCGCTGGCGGAAAAGGTGGCTACATTAACGGAGAATTGAGACCTCAGTCGACGGGCCTGTATTGCCATTTTTGGACGGTTCGCTTTACTTCGTCCACGACGAATATGGAGCCGTCATCGGCGACATCAATGCCACCGATGCCGCCAAACTCATTTTCATCCTCCGCGCCAAAAGCAGTGACGAAGGTTCCGTCCTCCAAAAACACTTGGATGCGTTTATTGCTCCAATCACCGACGTAAATTTTGCCGTCTTTGTCAATAGCGAGTGATTTTGGATCCGCAAACCATCCATCGAACGGGAACCAGTGAAAATAGGTAATCAAACTGTTATAGGCGAACGGCCCACCCCATTTGAATTTGTACTCCCCATCTGAACCATACACTTTTATCCGATCATTCCCGGAATCGAGAACGTATACGAGCTCGCCATCGCGGCTCGTGATGACATCGAGCGGATAGTTGAACTTGTCTATACCGATACCTACATCATCGGGAAGTCCCCACGCAGAGATAAAATCGCCTTCGCCCGTGTGTCGTACCACGCGGTGATTATAAAAATCGGCAATGATAATGTTTCCATTGCCGTCGATGGTCAGGGCGGTGGGCCCTTCCATTTCGCCATCACCGGTACCAAGGCTGCCGAAAGACCTTTTGAAAGTACCGTCGGGATCGAACACATCAATCCTGTTGTTCTCATAGGCCGCAACATAAAGCTCTCCGTCGTGGAAATAAATATTCCACGGCCTTTTGAGCTCACCAAAGGCCCCGCCCTAAGTCAGGCCGCGTACGAGAGACCAATAGGCATCTCTTTTGACGAGCGTGCGAAAGGCGACTACGCTTGTGGTATGACGGCGCGCACGACAACGTTGCTCTTGCTCCCCGCAATTCTGCTGGCCAGCTCGGCCGCAACTTCCGCCATTCAGTCCGCAGTCAAGATTCAACCCGGTGTCGAGTACGAGGGCCCCACCCAGCTCGAGGCGCCGTCGGTAGGTGTCGGCTTTACCCTACCGCAGGGATGGAGCGGCGGCCTCCCCAACGGATCCGAATACTTCATCAATGGCCCCCGAAGGCGAGCAGGGCTATATCTTCGCCGGCGCCGACGAGATGACCGTCGCGGTCGCCGCAGAGGCGATGGGGGGCCGCGTGCCTCTCGGTGACGGGGTAGTCCTGAATCCGAAAGCATCGGTGGAAATAACGGGCAACGCGCTCGTCGGAGACTACGACGTCGAGGGAGCACAGCAGCCTCTCGTGGCTACCGCCAGGACCATCGTCGGCGATCACGGGACGGGTATCTATTTCATCGGCGTCTTTCCGAGCGAGCACGAGCCGATGTTTCGAGACGCGCTTTCATCGATGGCCGAGACCGTGCGTTTCTTTGTCGCGGTCGAGGAGGAGACCGCGCCGGGCAGCGTCTCTTCGGATGCGCTCGCGGGGCGAAAGATCACGCGCTTTTACACCGGCTCCGGCTACACCGAGACCGAGAGCCTCTACCTTTGCTCGAGCGGAGCGTTCTACCGAAACGCCGAATCGGGCGGCTACGGATGGGCCGCGAGCGGCGCTTTTCAACAGCAGGACGGGGGCCAGTGGGCTGTCCAGGGCCCGAACCTCGTTTTGAGCTACCCCGATGGCTCGACCACCACGTACGGGTTGGAGCTCGACGAAACAAAGCTCATGCTGGACGGCAAACGCTGGTTTCGTGAAACGACGGATTGCCGCTAGCTCGAGATTAAGGCCCGTCTACTGTCGGCTCCGCGTCTTCTTCTCCCGTATCCGCGCGCGAATGACTGCGAATCCAGTCCGAAAGTTCCTCGTCGGACACGCTTCCGTCAGCAACCCTCAAGAAAGTGAGATACTTTTCTTCCTTCGTGGCTTCTAGATCTTCCCCGTTCAACATCAAGAAGACGCGCCAAACGACAAAGGCGGTGCGCTTGTTGCCGTCGACGAAAGGGTGGTTTTTCACCAGACCGAACGCGTACGCGGCAGCAAGAGCTCCCAAATCAGGCGGGTCACTCGAATACGCGAACAGGTTCTTGGGTCTGGCCAAGGCTTAATCGAGCAAACCCTCGTCGCGAACGCCGTCCGTGCCACCATGCTCTGCCAGCTGGCGAGAATGAACCGCACGCACGATCTCGGGGCGAATCTAAACCGGCTCGTGGGCCA
>SMYC01000180.1 GCA_004356105.1 Acidobacteriota bacterium
CCATCGCGTTCCGCCCCCCGCTGGCAAAAGCATTCCCCGTCCCAAGAAAAATAACGCGCATGCATGAACCTCGAAGCGCCCGGATTCCGTTCACGTTTTTGGAGCAAGATGATCAATATTGAGAAAAGCGTAACGCAAAGGCGCCAAGACGCAAAGACGCAAAGAAGAGAAAGAAAAGACCGCTTGAGCGCCTTGCGAGACTTTCTTCTCTTCCCATTCTTTCTTGTCCCCAGCTCTCCTCCTATCCCCACCTCCCCTTGCTTTTTGAAGCTGTTAAAGGCCATGGGGATGTGGGGATAAAGATGCCGACTGGCGGCGGTGTTAGCAGTTACAGGACTTCGTTGAGGCTTCCGGTTCGGTAGCCTTCGAGGTCGATCGTCACGAATTTGAAGCCGAGGGCTCGGAACGCTGTCGTGAGGTCGCGCCTCATGCTTTCGGTGAGAGCGCGGGGGAGCTCCTCCGGGGAGAACTCGAGACGGACGAGAGCGTCGTGATGGCGCACGCGCATGTGGCGGAAGCCGAGACCTCTAAGCAGCGACTCGCCTTTTTCAACCGTGGAGAGATTCTCGATCGTGATGGGCGTCTGATACGGGATACGAGAGGATAGGCAAGCGGAAGCAGGCTCGTCGGCGGTGGGAAGATCGAGCTCCCGCGACAAAAGGCGTATCTCTTCTTTCGTGAGCGCGGCTTCCTCGAGTGGGCTGCGAACGCCTGCAAGCTTTGCGGCTTGACGTCCGGGACGGTAATCGCCGAGGTCGTCGGCATTGGCGCCGTCGACGATGACCGAGATGCTCTTTTCCTTCGCGAGCCGCTCGAGACGTGAATAGAGCTCGGATTTGCAGTGGAAGCAGCGGTCGGGGTTGTTCGCAAGGTAAGCGGCGTTCGTGATCTCCTCGGTCTTGACGAACTCGTGGCGCAGGCCGAACCTTTTGACAACGTCGAGAGCCATTTGGCGCTGATAGTCGGGATAGCTCGGGCTTTCGCCCGTCACCGCGAGCGCGCGATCCCCGAGCGTTCGTTGCGCTTCGACCGCAAGGTAGGAGCTGTCGACTCCGCCGCTGAAGGCTACGATGACGGAGCGCATCTCACCGAGGATGACCTTCAGGCTGTCGCGCTTGACGTGAGCTTCTATCTCGTAAGTCATATTGGCCTCTAACCATTGAGAATCGTGGATTTTGTTCACGTTTTGGAGCCAGAAAATCTCACCGCAGAGGCGCAGAGCACGCGGAGAAGAACAGGTGTCCCTGGCTTCGGTGTCATCAGAATCCCGGTTCTCCTCTGCGTCCTCTGCGCCTCTGCGGTTCAAAGGCTTTCAGGTTTACCCGGCTAGGTAGCCTAGCTGTCACGCCACTCGTGGACTTCCTCGTCAGCGATGTCGAGCTCGATGGGGGATATACGTAACACCGTTAGCGTAACGCCGCATTCGGGGCAGCCGATGCGTTCTCCGCGATCGACATCGAGCTCGTCGAGCTCGATCTCGAAATCGCACGCGGGACAGAAAGGGTAAGCGGCAGCCATCGTCGAAGCGAGGATTATAGCGCTCAGCTCGAGCGCTGCGCTATGGCTGAAGGTTGAGCGTGCTCGCCGTGGCGCCCCCGAGAAGCGAGCCGCTATCCCCGGAGAGCCAGCCGCTGTTCTGGTCGAAGTAGTGGGGGCTCAGCGGATGGCCGGAGGCGCCGGTCGGAACGATCGAGCGCGACCGTGTCAAATCAGAGAGGTCCGCCAAGAAGCGAAACGACGTGCCGGCCGGCGCGTCGTAGGGCGAGCGCAACGAGACCACCGCATTTGCGATGGTATAGGTCGAGCCTCCGAAGGGCAGGGGCCCGCGGTTGAAGAGCCAGCTGAGCGGCTCCTCGCGACCCAAGGGGTGGAGGAACATCGTGCCGTGCAACGTGGCCCAATCCCAGCCATCCATGTCCTCGCCTAGTCGTGCGGTCAAGGCGGTGGTGGCGCCATCGAGACTACGCTCGAAGATGCGTGCACGCGTCTCTGCGTCGGGCGTGTTCTTGTCGTCCCAAAAGGGCGACGCTTCGTCGTCGATGATGGCGTGTAGACCGCCCGCATGCCCGGCTTCGAGAAATTCAAGCAACCTTTCGAACAACGCGTCGCCGAGCTCGTCTCGAAACGTATTCTCGATGAGGCTGCGATAGAGCGCGTAGTAAATGGCGGGCGCGGGGCCGCGGTCCATCTGGCCGTTCCAAATTCTCAAGTAATCGAGCGCTTTTTGCTGAGCTTCTCCCGAAGGCGACAGCGCCACGGCGATGCGCAGCACCGGCTCCGTCGACGGATCGTAGCGATCTTGCTGAATGCGGGCGAAGTCATCGAGGCTCATCGAACGGCTCGTTTGCAGCAAGTCCGTAATGCGACGCGCGCGGTAGTCGGCCAGCGTATCGGGACCCAGGGGATAGGGTGTATCCTCTGGCAACATCTGTTGGTTGGCGCTGACGATGAAGCCCTCTTCCGGGTTGAAAATCATCGGCTTCAGCTCGTGAGGCACGTTGCCTTGCCAATCGAATGCCTCCACGCTGCCATCGACGGGGACGACGCCATCGAAGCCGACGCGCACGGGCACGTCGCCGGCGGGAAAAAAACCGATATTGCCCTCCACATCCGCATAGATGAACGAAAGAGCGGGGGAGGACCAAGAGCGAAGCCCTTCGGTGAACTCCTCCCACGACCCGGCGAGATTGATCTTGAGCATCGCCGTCACGTGATCCCCGTTCCAGAGGCCGTCCCATCGCTCTGCGAGCAGTCGTCCATCCTCCGTTTCGCCGATGATGACGCCGTGATGGGTCACGCGAACTTCAACGTTTTCGGCCGGACCGTCTTTGACGGGGATGCTCTCAGGGAGAACGTCTATATCGAGCCATGTCTCACCGGAGGCATATTGCGCCGGGTTCAGTGGGTTTACTGTCTCCAGATAGATGTCTTGCACATCCGCGATGAGCGCCGTCACGCCCCAGGCGATACGTTGATTTTGGCCGAACAAAACGAACGGCAGGCCGGGGATGCTTGCACCGGCAACCTCCAAGTCGTCACCCGAGAGATGGATCTCGTAGAACACGGACGGCATGGACAGGCTCAAATGAGGGTCGGCCGCGAGCAAAGGTCGCCCAGATGCGGATCGCTCGCTTGCCACGACCCAGGAATTGCTGGCTCCAAAGCGAACGGTCTCTGGAAGAGGCGGAAGTGCTTTGAGTCGAAAACCTTTCCGCGCTTCCTGGCTCGCTTCGTCTTCGAGAGGTGGCGGCGCCGCGAGCCCGGTGAGCCTGTAGGCGTCTTCCACGCCAACCACGTCAACGAGCTCTCCGCGCAAGAGCTCCGCGCGTGCATTGAAAGACAGGTTGAACGCCAGCCATTTGGAGATCGCGAGGCTGTCGACCGCACTCCACGGCTCCGGGATGTGATCCAGAATCTGAAACTCGGGAGGGAGTTTGTCGAGATGCGCACTCCGATAGGCGTTGACGCCAGCGGCATAGGCCTCGAGGATTTCGCGGCCTTCGGGCGCCATCCGGTCGAGCTCTTGTCCTGCTGCCGCCCCTAGTCCAATGGTTCTCACCATACGGTCGTGGTCCAGGGCTTCGGCGCCAAAGAGCTCTGCCAACCGGCCCGTCCCCATCCGCCGCGCGAGCTCCATTTGGAAATAGCGATCTTGCGCATGGACGAATCCGGTGGCGCGCGCGAGATCGCGGACGTCGCCTCCACGAATATGCGGCACGCCCCGTTCGTTGCGCCGGACCTCGACCGAAGCCGTCAGCCCTTGAAGTGTCGCGACCCCCTCGGTTTGTGGGAGCGACTGCTGGCCGCGATAAAAAAAATAACCCGCAACACTCCCCACGAGAAACACGACGAGGAGAACGAGAAGGAAGAGTAATTTTAAGAGTGAGCGCGAGGCGCCGTCTCCGCTTCGTGTCCGTCGGCTAGGCGCCATCTTGCGCGGTCCGGCGCGTGACGGCGCCGCCCGATCTTCCCCTCGGGGCTTCGGTCCTTTTTTGGAAGGGGGTGGCGTTGACTTCTTGGTGCCCGGACGACGCGGAAGCTTCTTACTCATTGCGAGATGGGGACGCGTCCCGCTCGTAGAGGCCGCTCTTGCCTCCGAGCTTGCGCATGAGCCGTATGTTCTCGATAACCATCGTCTTGTCGGCCGCTTTCACCATGTCATAAATCGTGAGGGCCGCGACAGAGACGGCGGTGAGGGCTTCCATCTCGACGCCGGTGCGTCCGTGGGAGCGCACGGTGGCCTCGATCGCGAGCCCACTCGAGTGGTCACGAATGTCGACATCGACGTAATCGATGGCCAGGGGATGGCAGAGAGGGATGAGATCCGACGTGCGTTTCGCCGCGAGGATCCCGGCGAGCCTTGCTGTCTCGATGACGTTGCCTTTCTTGGTCTTACCCTTGCGCACGAGCTCGAGAGCCTCCGGAGCGATCCGAATGTCGCCGGCCGCGACGGCTTCACGATCGGTGTCCTGTTTGGCGCGCACGTCGACCATGCGCGCGGCGCCGCCTGCGCCCAGGTGACTCAGCTCGGGTTGCGTCCGGCCTGCCATAAGTCCTCTTTGATTAGAAAACTATCGAGGGGGTAGAAGCGGACGTCGTCGCCTGCTTCCAGTTTGTCGATCTCCTCCGGCACGATCAGAAGCGCGTTGCTCTTCGAGAACGCCACAATGTCGCCCGAGCCTCGGGTGGCGATCGGGAAGGCGTGGAGCTCGCCGCTCTCCCCTGTACGGACCCAGCCCGGAACAAACGCGCGCCGAACGCCACGGTTTCGGAGTTTTTTCTCGAGCGTAGCGGAAAGAAGCGCGCGCGTCGGATCCTCGGCGCCTTCTAGGCGCGCTAGCGCGGTTCGCACGAAAAGCTCGAAGGTGACCATCGTCGAAACGGGATTTCCGGGAAGTCCAAATACCAGCGTACCATCTCCGAGCCCGAACACGAGTGGTTTGCCGGGCTTCAACTGAACGGCGTCGAACAAGAAGCGAACGCCGAAAGTCTCGAGCACTTTTTCGACGAGATCGAAACGACCCATGGAAACGCCGCCCGACAGAAGCAGGATGTCGAAGTCGAGCCCCTCGCGGATCAGTGTTTCGAGTGACGCTTCATCGTCGCGCGCGACGCCGAGAAAGCTTGTCTCGGCTCCCGCAGACCGACATTGTGCGACGAGAGAAAAGCCGTTGCTGTTGCGGATTTGGCCAGGCCCCGGCGTCTCGGACGGAGCCACGAGCTCATCCCCCGTGGCGATCACGGCGACCTTGGGGCGCGGGCCCACTTCGAGACGTGTCTTGCCAACGGTGGCGGCCACGGCGACCGCAGGTGGGTCGAGCCGGGTGCCACGCCGGAGGACGATATCGCCCTTTCGGACTTCACTGCCTTTGGGCGCCACGTTTTGATGTGCTTTGACCGGGGTGAGGATCTCCACATCTGCGTCGACCCATTTGGAGTTTTCCACCATCTGGACGGCGTCCGCGCCTTCGGGTACGGGCGCGCCCGTCATGATCTGCGCAGCCTCCCGGACGCCAACGCGAAAGTCGGGAAGTGTCCCCGCCGGAACTTCGCCGACCACCGTTAGGCGCGCGGGAACACTGGCCACATCTTCGGCGCGCAGCGCGAAACCATCGACCGCGGATCTCGCAAAGGGCGGCATGTCCATATCGGAAGCAACGTCCTCTCGGAGAAGCCGGCCACAGGCGTCGTCGAAATCAATCGTCTCCGTCGGCAGAGGGTCGATATTGTCGAGCACGAGCGCGAGGGCTTCATCGACGGGAATCATTTTTCACTCCTTTGTTCTCGGCTTCGAGAGTGAGGGCGCGTATTTGCTCTTCGAGAGCGCGAACTCTCTTTCGAAGCTTCGACAACCCCCGTAGCTCTGCCGTCGATCGCATCACCTCTGTGTGAGGACGTGCCGGATAGCCGGACACCATGGCAGACGCGGGAACGTTGCCGATGATGCCGGACTGCGCGGTGAGCACGGCATCGTCGCCAATTTTGAGGTGGTCCACCATCCCGACTTGGCCGCCCATCAAAACGCGCTTGCCGATGACGGTGCTGCCCGAGACACCGGACTGCGCGGCCATCGCTGTGCCCTCACCGATTTGGACGTTGTGCGCGATGTGGACGAGGTTATCGATCTTGACACCGTGGCCTACCACTGTATCGCCCAACGTGCCGCGATCGATGGTCGCGTTGGCGCCGATCTCGACATCGTCCTCGATGGTGACGGAGCCTACATGTCGCACTTTGATGAACCTGGCCTCGCGCCTAGCGAAGCCGAAGCCATCCGCACCGATAACGGCGCCGGGATGCACGATGACGCGCGCGCCCAGCGAGACACGCTCGCGGATGACAACGTTCGGCCACAGCGTGCACGCTTCACCGATGGTGGCCGAGCGCCCGAGAAAGACGCCTTGGTACAGAACACTGCCGGCGCCGATGCGCGCGTTCTCGCTGACGCACGCGAAGGGGAATATCGTGACGTCGGACCCGACTCGAGCAGAACTGTCCACGTGCGCCAAAGGGTGAACGCCTGGCGCCACCGTGTCTTCAGGGAAGAACAGGTCCACGAGCCCGACAAAAGCGAGAAACGGATCCGGGTGCACGATTTGCGGGACCGCCAGCTCTTCGATGGGCTCTTTGGTGATGAGCCCACCCGCCTTCGTCGTGTTCAGAGCCGCGCGATAACGGATGTCAGAGTAGAAAGAGAGATCGTTCGGACCCGCTTCGGAGAGAGACGCTAAGCCTGTCAGCTTGCGGCTGGAATCGACCACCACGCGTCCCCCGAGTCTTTCGGCGAGCGTGGCAAAATCCATTTCAATGTTAGTGTCTGTGCTGGAACCGTGTTTTAAGCTCAATGGAGGAGAATCCTCAGGCGACTAGGCGTCCCGATAGGATACGGTAGAAGGGGGTTCCTTTCCAAGCTGCCCCTCCCGTTTGCAGGCAGGTGATTGTCTTCGAACGGTTTGCTAAACTAGTGTGGGGAAGCCGTCTGCGGATTATCAGCTATGTCAGAGACTCCACAAAAGACTCTAGGTAAATATCAAATCCAAGGGGAGCTCGGTAAAGGCGCGATGGGCGTCGTCTATCGGGGCTTTGACCCTGCGCTCGAGCGTGAGGTCGCCATCAAAGTGATGGGCGCCGCGACGGTCTCCGATCCCGAGCTGAAAAAGCGATTCGAGCAAGAGGCCAAGGCCTCGGCGCGGCTACAGCACCCGAACATCGTCACGGTGTACGACTTTGGCTATGACGATCAAGGTGCGCCTTACATGGCGATGGAGCTCTTGAGGGGGCAGGATCTCGAGCAACGTATCCGGAAAAGCCCACTAACGCTCAGAGAAAAACTGGACGTGGTCGCGCAGGCCTGCCTCGGTCTCGCGCACGCTCACGAGCATCATATCGTTCACCGAGATATCAAGCCTGCGAATATTTTTATCTCCGAAAGCGGCATCGCGAAAATCATGGATTTCGGCGTCGCTAGGCTTATGCAGACGTCGCAGACACAAACGGGCACCGTGCTCGGAACCGCGGATTATATGTCTCCGGAGCAGATCCGCGGGCAAAAGGTCGACGGCCGCTCGGATATTTTCAGCGCCGGCGTCATCCTCTATCGACTTTTGACGAACAAGAAGCCGTTCACCGGAGAGAACATCCAGGCGGTCTTCTTCAAGGTGCTCAATCAGGAGCCCCCAGAGCTTGTGCTTCCCGATGGCGGCGGTGATATGCCGGAGCTTCAGGCGATCGTGGACAAGGCTCTGATGAAGGACAAGGATGAGCGTTATGCGTCCGCGAAGGATTTCGCCGCTGACATCAGCGACCTGATGAACCTCTATCAAGACATCCTGAACGAGAACACGGTTTTCGACACCATGTTCGATCCGTCGACGATGATCGACATGGAGCCCGGCTCCGATGGCTCGGGCCGCCGGCGTACGACCCCCACGGGGCGAGTGCTCGGCTCGACGAGCTCGGGATCGCGTACCCATCGAGCGGGAACCGCGTTCCCTGCGGGGCGGACACGCCCGGGCGCCACAGCTGCTTCTCGGACCGCAACGGGGACACCGACGCAAATGATGCGCGGTACCCAGGCCGGCACGACGTCAGCGACGCGCGTCGGCGTCGGCATCCCGCTTCAAGAGTCGAGCGGGGGCGTTCTCAAGTGGGTCGGTCTCGTGGCGCTATTGGCCGCCATCGGCGGCGGTGTTTTCTGGTTCACGCAGCAGAATGCACCTCCCGAGGTTTCCGCTGGAGCCGCTCCGGCTCCCGCCGGCCCGACGGTCGACGTCGCAGGACAATTCGTGCTCGCCGAGAGGTCTCTCGCGGCCGGACAACTCTCTCAGGCGCTCATCGCAGTCGATGCGATTCTGTTTGCCGAGCCAAATAACGAAGACGCGGCCGCCCTCAAAGATCGGGTCAACGAGGCGATGGAGAACATACAAGTCGCGCCGCCCGTCGTGGCGCAACCTGCCCCGGCCCAGCCCGCGCCACGCGGACCCTCAAATACCCAGCGCGCCACGGCGCTCGCTGCGGATGCCTCGCTTTCCATCGGTGCCGGCGACCTCGAGCAAGCGGAAGCGCTAATCGTCCAAGGCCGAGGGCTAGATCCCGGAAGCCCCCGGTGGCAGCAGCTCGATCAGCAATTGCGGCGTGCCCGCGAAGGCGTTGCCTCGCGCGCGCGCGCCTCGGAGCAGCAAGCGGAAATCGATCAATTCATCGTTGAAGCAACGGGACATTTGAAGGCGCGGGACTACCAATCCGCCATCGCCGCTTACGACAAAGCGCTCGCGGTCGCGCCGGACAACCCCCAGCTGATCAACGCGAGGAACATGGCGCAAACAGCGATGCAGCAGGCGGCCGCGGCGGCTTCGGTGACGGCACTCTCGATTCAGGAAAGTCCTACCGTGTTCACCGGTCGGGGACAATCGGACACGCCGAGAGGCTTCGAGTCCGGAGGCGTCAACGTCCAGCGTGCCACGCGCGCTCCCGTGAACCCGGCGGATTTAATCGTTCAAATCGTACCGGTGACGGTGCAGCCGGGTGATCCGTATTTTCTAAGAGTACGGATCTATAATCGTGGTAATCGACCCATCGGCGTGAAGTCGCTCGAGCTCGTTTCGACCTTCGGGTCCCGGACGACGGGGCGAGGCCAGCCACTCCAACCCATGGTTCAACGCGTCAACCCGAAAGACACGAGCTTGATCTGGGAAGTGCAGAACACGTGGACCGAGGAGCAGAACACGGGGAAGATCGAAGCCATTGTGACGCTCATCGGCGACGCGCAGCTCAGGAAGACGATCGAATGGCGATGAGCTTGTGGGTTGCGGCGTTGTTCGCGTTCGCCCCCGCGATCGCCGACGAGCCGATGATCGATCACCAACCGGTGGAGTGCACGGTCCCGGAGAAAAACGCGCGTATCTGCGCTTACGTGCTCGATGACGGCGAGGTGAAACGCGTCCGTGTTTACTTTCGCTCCCAGAATCAAGACGCTTACTACTGGAGCGAGATGGCTTTCGACGGGATTCAGTTCTGCGCTACGTTGCCGGTCGCGAGAGGCAAGGTGCGCCACATCGACTATTACGTCTGGTCGGTCGACGACGAGTTTCAAACGGCGCGCACCCGTCCACACAAGATTTCGATGTCCAAAAGCTCGAGCTGCTCCTATCCCGTGATCGACGAGGACCCCGAGCGCATCGCCAATGTCGTCGTCAACGCGACCTCCACGAAGCAGGGCAACAAGATCAAGGACTTCGAGGAAAAAAGCGTCGCAACATTCAATCCCACGAAGAAGAGGTAGCTTCATTCGCGGGCCTAGGGCTGAGCGCCGCCCACGAAAGTCCTGGACGCGTGGCCTCTAGCCGCCCGCTCGACAGGCTTGCTGCACAAAGCGGTCAAAATATCCAGATATGACGCCGCCGCCGCGCCTCGCCAGCACCCAAAATGGCCTCGAACTTTAGGCCACGAACTTCTGACACCGGGGACTTGGCTACTAGCAACTACGTGCTCGATCATCTTGTGCCGCGTCGCCCAAGGCTTCTAGAGCCGGAGCCTGAGAAGGGCGAGTTGACACGGGTGGCCCAGATGCGATACTTCTACGCTCCCCATAGAACTGCCCGGGTCGATGCCAGAGGCAAAGCCAGGTCTCGATTCTCATAAATTCTCAGAATTCATTCACGACCGCCAGGGAGTTTTTCATGCGACCGAGGGCAACGCAATTCGTGCTTTCTTTACTCGCTCTGTTATTGCCCGCAGGGGCGGTTTCCGGGCAGACGCTGCCGGTTATCGAGCTCGAGCCTGTCATCGAGTGTTGGTACCACTCGGATTTCCCGGTCCTCACGGCGCTCGTGGACCCGTCGGACGAGATCGTCCGCTCGCGTCTCTACTTTCGCTGTAGCTTGTTTCCGGACTACTACTTCGTCGACCTAGAGAGCGAGAGCGGCGTGTATACTGGCGTCGCGCCCAGGCGGAAGAAAGCTGTCCCGAGGTCCACTACTACGTCGAGGCCGTGACCCGCGATTTCTCTTCCGTGCGCACGCAGGAGCAGATCGCGGAGGTGACGAGCCCCTCGGAATGCAGCCGTCGCGGCCAAGCGGGGATTTACCCCGGCAACGACCCACGGATCGTGCTCGGCTCGACGGTGGCCGGACCTCAACTCGCGCCAGGATTCAAAGGCTTCGGAATCATCCGTTTCATCTCGGCGGGCGGGGCGGTGGTCGCCGCCGGCGGGTCGGGCGTTTCCACCGGGGTGATCGCGGGGGTGGCGGCAGGCGGTGCGGCGGCTGCCGGCGTGGGCGTCCTTGCCGCATCGGGTGGCTCTAGCGCCTCTGGTGACGCCCCCACGGGCGCCGCTCCGATTTCGGTGCCGCCGCCAATAACACCCACGGCTCCCGTTTCGACGCCACCGCCAACGGAGGACGTTGAGGCTTGTTTCATGCTGAATCTGCTGGTGCCCGTCATCGAAGTCAATCAGGTCTTGACGATCGATGGGCGCTGCTCGAGCGGAGGTGCCGGCTTATCCTATCGCTACGACTTGGGGGATGGTCGCGTCAAGGAAGGACAGCCTTTCGTTACCGTCATCTGGCCTAATCCCGGCATCTACACCCTAACGCTAACGGTTACGCGCAGCGCCCCGCCTTTTGGAGGAGGGCTCCAGCTTGTGGACGAGGATACGTTCTCGCAAACGATTACGGTTACGGAGCCCCCTGCCCCTCCGTCCGAGCCAACTGGCGCCGATCTGCAACTCACCAAAACAGCGTTTCCGTCGAGCGTTGGGAGCGGCGCCCTCTTTACGTGGTCGCTCACCGTCACGAACCTGGGCCCGGGTGTGGCGACAGACGTCATCGTGTTGGACAAGTTTCCGCCCGGCCCCGATGTCGAGGACACGCCGTCTGGATGTAATGTCTCTGGCGGTGAGGTGTCGGGTTACACGGTCGATTGCCGTATCGGGGTCCTTCAATCGGGTCAGTCCATCACGCTCGATTTCGATATGCAGGCCCCCTTTGTGGAGCAATCACAAACGTTCGTTAACAACGCGACTGTCTCGTCCGCGAGCATGGACCCCGATACTTCGAACAACGGGGCTAGTGCGGCGGTAGCGGTCACACCGTTCCGGGAGTCCGTGGGGAGCGTAAGAACGAGCATGACGAGTGATCTCGACGCGGCGCCTCGCAACGGTGCCACGATGGGAAGTATCGTATTGAACGGAGCGGCCGTCGCCATGACGAACAACGCGTCTCCCATCCGCTTTCAGCTCACCGGAAAGCTGGGAAAGAACGTGATCGAGGCCCATCTTGCATCGTCCACGTTGGGAGAAATTTTTTGGCGATTCGATTTCACAGCCGCGCAGGGCTTCATGCCGAACGGCTTCATCGTAGAGTCGGGGCAGGTCGTTTCTCGAGATGCCCGTTCCATCGTGTTTCGTCTGGACGGGCGGGATCAAAGGATCCGGTTCAGTTTCATCTTGGAGACTCGCTAGACGAGACCCGGCTTCGTCGCCCCTGCGAGGCGGTTAGAAGTCTGACCAAAAGCGTAGTATCGAGGTCCATCGGGACGGGTGACGCGGAAGCGTTGACGCGGGCGCTGCCAGACGGTAGCCTGAAGTCATAACCACACAATCCAAATTCCTGAGCTCGGGCTGCTTTTTAGCCCCTGGGGTCTTCGGTTATGACGAGAACCTGGAACTTTGTCGTTACGGTCGGTCTTTGCGCCGGCGTTGCCGGCGGACAGACGGTGCCTTCTGGGCCTTCGGTATCGCTTGATCCGAAAATCGAATGCTGGTCTCTCGACGGCCATCCGAGCGTACAAGCGACCGTTACGCCCGACGCTCCGATCGCGCGCCTATACTTTCGCTGCAGTCTCTACCCGGACTACTACTTCGTCGATCTAGAGCCGCGAGACGGCCTATATGCCGCGATTCTGCCGCAGGCCCAGGCGAGCTGCCCCGCGGTTCACTATTACGTCGAAGCGGTCGGCAGTGACTTTGCCAGCAGCCGCACGCGTGAGCGCGTGGCCGACGTGAAGGAAGCGTCCGAGTGTCGGCGGCGGTTTCCCCTTGCGAGTATCTTCGAGGGGCGGCCATCCATCATCCTCGGCGCTACATCCGCCCTCGCTCCGCAGATGGCGCCTGGGTTCTCGCTCGCCGGCATTTCTGGATTCCTCTCCGCGGCCGGCGTCGCCTCCGGCGCTGCCGGCGGTGCGGCGCTCGGTACTTCTGCGATCGCGGCTATCGGCGGCGTGGCTGCCGGCGGCGCCGCCTTGGCCGTGAGCCAAAGCGGTGGTGAAGAGCTCCCGATGGAGACGGTTGTAGAACTGGGCGACGTTGCGAGCGAGCCGCCGCCGGCCGCGACGACCACCGCGGCCACCCCTCCTTCGGTACCGCCGAGCGATCCGGGCGATACCGAGCCCATCGCCTGCTTCGACATGGATCCGAACCCAGCCGTCGTCGCGACGGGTGAGCCCCTGCGTCTCGATGCAAGCTGCTCTCGAGCCGACAGCGAGGGCCAAAGCAGCGATCGAATTGCGCAATATGCCTGGGATTTCAGCGACGGTCGGCAGAAAACTGGCCGTGTCGTTACCATCGTCTTTCGAGAAGCCGGTAACTACGACGTCACGCTGACGGTGACTGACGGCGGCACGTCGGCGCGAGCCCGTTCGAATCAGGACAGCTTGACGCGACAAATCGTCGTTGAAAACGTCGTTGAGGAACGTATCGAGGCGTGCTTTACCGCGGCAGATGCGGACTTCGGTACGGGATGAAAGATCCGAGTGGATGCTTCTTGCTCCAAGGGGGACATCACGAGCTACGAATGGGTGTTCTCGGACGGGATCGGCAACTATAACTATTCGGGCCAGACGGTCGTCAAAGACTGGAAGAACTGTTCCGTGCCGCTGAACACGACCGTTTCGCTCACGGTGAAAAACGCGAACGGGCACGACACGATCACGAAATCCGTCGTGGTGCAGTATCAGCGCGCGGGAGGTTCCAGGGGCTCCCGCCAGATCGATCTCATGGCCCGTCTCGATGCGACGTCGGGAAGCGCGATCCTCGGGGCCCGCCCCGTGTCGAACGATACCCAAATCGTGGCGCTCCGCTCGGGGGCTCCGAGCCGCTTTCGCCTGGAAGCACAGGCGGGTGCCAATCATGTCGTGGTGCAGCTCGTTGGGCCCTCGTCGTCGAGCGGTGTCCTTCAACTCGAGTTCGCTTCTACGTCTGGTCTCGTTGCCGGTAGCCTTCGTGTCTTAGGTGGGGAAGTCCTCTCGCTAGAGGGCCGGCGCGTCGTCCTGCGATTGGGCCGGGAGCCGGTCCGCGTCGAGCTCCAGATCAAGTGAGGCGGCCTCGAAGAGGTAAAGTTTCGGGCCTTTCAAGACACACTTTGCTCGAGGAGCGGACGAGTAGCAAGCAGTGATAAAATAGAACTATGCGGTTAATATGCGGGGTAGCCCGCGCCGTCGTCCTCTTGGCAAGCCAAGCGTACGGTGTGGCGCAGGATCCGGTCGGGGCGGAGCGTGTGCTCAGCCTCGAAGAGGCCGTCAAGCTTGCCCTGGTCAATAACTTGCATCTGATGTCGACCGTGGACGCGGTACAGGGCGCTCTTATCTCCGAGCATTTGGCCGAGTCGCGTTTCAACCTCAAAATCACGCCGTCCTACTCTCGAGGCGTCGGCGAGCAAACAATCGTCGATCAGAGGTTCGGTCTCGACGCGTCGAAGCTCTTGCCTTTCGGCACGACGATCACGGGAAGCTATCGCACGGACTCCGCCAGCAATGATTTCGGTAACTTTAACAATTCCGCGCTCTCCTTCGGCGTGACACAACCTCTTCTGCGTGGCTTCGGTAAGAAAGCGACGGTGTTCAACCTCGAGAACGCGAGGCGGAGCCTGCAGGGCTCCGAGCGCAATCTCGAGCTCGCCCGTCAAAGACTGGCGGTGGATGTGGTCGCGAGCTACTACAACATCGTTCGGCAGCGAGGACTGGTCGAGGTCGCGCAGAAATCTCTCGAGCGAAATAAAGAGCTTCTTCGCGCTTCCGAAGCTCGCCTCGAAGTTGGCCTGGCGTCGAAGCTCGATGTCTTTCGCGCCGAGCTCCAGCTCTCGCGAGCCGAAGAAGGTGGCATCTTGAGAGGCGAAGCGCTCGAGCTCGCCATCGACACGTTCAAGTTCAACCTCGGACTCGGCCATCTCGAGCGTGTCTCTCTCGAGATGGTCGAGCCGGAATATCAGCCGGTCGAGATCGACGTCGACGCGCTTACGCGGATCGCCCTGCAAAACCGCATCGAGTTGCACGAGGAGCGCGATCGCATCCAAGATTCCCGGCGATCGCTATCGATCTCGAAGCAAAATCTCCTCCCGGTGCTAGATTTGAACATGCGCTACGAGCAGCGGGGTATCGGCGAGTCGTTCTATTCGAGCCTGGACTTTCAAGACCGCGCGCTCAACGTGTTCTTGTCTACCAGCTACGCGCTCGACCGATCGTCTGAGAACGCTTCCTTTGCCCTGTCACAGATCGATGTCGACGCGCGCCGGCGCTCGCTCCGACTCGTCGAGTACAACGTCGCCAACGAGGTTCGGGCCGCCGCTCGCAACGTTGAGCGCGTCGGAAAGAGCATCGTGCTGCAAGAGCGAAATATTGAATTCGCGGAGAAGCAGCTTCGGCTCGCGACGCTGCGCTACCAGCGCGGGCTCGCAAGCAACTTCGATATCATCGATGCCGAGAACAACTTGATTCAAGCCCGTAGCAACTACGTGTCGCTTCTCGCGGACTATCACGTCTCGCAGATGCGGCTGAAGCGCGTCACGGGAACGCTCGACATCGAAAGGGAGTTTGCCCCTGGCAGCTTTCTTCCGGGCGCGAGGCATCATCCGTGAGCGAGACCACGGGCACTTTCCGTCGGGAAAGCCCGGTCGAGACGCCAGTCGAGGCGCGGAGCGCTGTGTTGCCTGCCCTCGCTTCATGGCTGAAGGCGCATCCGCGCCACGCCCTCTTTGCGGGGGGGGGCCTGGGGCTCTTGGCGATTGGCCTGGTCATCATGTCAGAGCACTCGTCTGGGCCGATGCTCTTGGCCGCCGTCGAGGAAGGCCTGTTCGAAGTGAAGATTGTCGAAAGCGGGACGCTTCAAGCGCTTCGCTCGGTGACCTATTCCTCTGCGATCCCCGGAAGCCAGGCGAAAATTCTCGAGATCGTTTCCGAGGGTGCGCATGTCGAAGTCGGAGACATGCTGGTGAAGTTCGACTCGCAGCCTTTTGCCGAAGAGCTCGAGCAAACCAGGGCACAGCTCGCTCAGGCGCAAGCCGAGCTCGTGAAGGCGACCGAAGAACACAAGCTCTTACTCATCGCCGCCAAGGAAGAGAAGACCCAATCGACGGACAAAGTGCGGCTTGCGGAGCTCGAGCTCGAAAGCGTCATCGAAGGTAAAGGCAAGGTCGCGGAAGCGGAGTCCGCGGCTCGACTCGCTCAAGCGAAGCGGGAGCTCGCGAAGGCCGAATCGTCCTATGAGGATTTGAAACCGCTTCTCGCGGAAGGCTTCATCACAAAGCTCGAGCTCGACCGCTCCAAGCAAGCCGTCGACAAAGCAGCCGAAGACCTGAAGCTTTTCGAGATCAAACATCGCACTTATATGAAGTACACGCGGCCGGCCGAAATGGAGGGCTCGCGAGCGACGCTCCAAAACAGCAAGGAAAGGCTTCGCCAGACCTATCGCGCGAACACGTTTCGCCTCTCGCAAGCGGATGCGACGCTCGATCTCGCCCGCAGCAAATATTCCGAGCTCGTCTCACGCGTCGAGTTCCAGAGCGAGAACTTGAACCGCTGTGAGATCCTAGCCACCGTCTCGGGACTCGTTATCTACAAGGAGGTCTTCTTCGGGAGCGAGAAGCGGAGGGTGCAGGTCGGCGATCAGGTCTGGCCCAATCAGCCGTTGATCATGCTGCCCGACCTCTCTCAAATGACGGTCGAGACACAGGTCCGCGAGACGGATATCTACAAAGTTGAAAAGAACCAGCGGGTTTTAATCTCGGTGGAAGCCTATCCCGAGCTCACGCTCGAGGGTGAGGTCAGCTTCATCGGCACGCTCGCCCAAGCAGACCAAGCGCGCCGGGGAGGCAAGTACTTCAATGTCACGATTCTCGTCGCAAAGGCCGACCCGCGGCTGCGGCCGGGCATGTCGGCCCGTGTGGAGCTACTCGTCGAGCGGCTCGAAAAGGCGCGCTACGTTCCGCTCGAAGCGGTGTTCGTGCGGGGCGGCCGGCACTATACCTACGTTATGCGCGGCCGATCGCCCGAGGTGCAGGAAGTCCTCGTCGGGCCCAGCAACGAGAACCACACGGTGATCGAGACCGGGCTCGAGCCGGGCGACAGGGTTCTATTGCGCGATCCGAACGACCACGCGAGCCCGCTCGGAGGCGACGCTCTTCCGGGATTTCTCGACGTGGTCGCGCCATTACCCTGAGGGCCCCTGAGCTCTTGACCGCCCTCGTTCGAGCCGTCGACGTCCACCGTATCTACCCTCGCGCGGGGATCGAGCTTTCCGCTCTCGGCGGCGTGAGCCTCGATATCGAGCGCGGGAGCTTCGTGGCGATCGTCGGCCGCTCCGGATCGGGGAAATCCACGCTCATGAACTTGCTCGGCGTCCTCGACCAGCCGACCCGTGGCCAAATCCTTCTCGAGGGGACAGACACGGGCAAGCTCGATGACAAAGCGGCCAGCCGCCTTCGGAGCCGCCTCATCGGGTTCTTGTTCCAGTCGTTCAACCTCATTCCGCAGATGACAGTGCTCGAGAACGTGGAGACGGCGCTTCTTTATAGCGGCCGCCCCGAGAAGGAATGGCGCGCGCGCTCGGAACCCCTGCTCGATCGCCTCGGAATTCTCGAGCGTAGCTCGCACCGTCCCTCTGAGCTCTCGGGAGGTGAAGCCCAGCGCGCCGCGCTCGCGCGCGCTCTGGTGAACGACCCCGAGCTTCTTCTCGCCGACGAGCCTACGGGGAATCTCGATTCCCGAACCGGCGAGGAGGTTTTGGCACTTCTCGAAGGCCTCGTCGCCGAAGGGCGCACCCTCGTGCTCGTGACCCATGACCCAAGCATTGCCGCGCGCGCGGACCGCGTCATCGAGCTCTCCGACGGGCGGCTCGTGCGCGACAGTGAATCGGATGGCGTGGCGTGAAGCCTCGCGCGTTGACGCGGCTCGCGTGGCGAGGACTGGTGCAGCACAAATTGCGGTCGACGCTCTCGGCGCTCGGTATCGTCTTTGGCGTGGGGGCCGTCATCGCGATGTTGTCGGTCGGCGAAGGTGCGCGTCGCGAGATCCTAGCCGAGGTCGGAAGGCTCGGCGTAACGAGGGTGTCGGTGCGTGCCGGAAAGCTGTCCGAAGAGACGGCGCACGATGCTAGAGCGCGTCAATCGCCTGGGCTGACGATCGCGGATGCGCGAGCCATCGCCGAGGTCTGTCCCACCGTCGTTAGCCTCGCGCCGCTACGCGAGCTCTCGGAGCAAATCGTGCACGAAGGGCGCCGGAGCGAGGCTACGGTTGTGGCGACGACGCCGTCCTATTTCGGCACCGAGGAGCTCGTGCTGCGCGAGGGTCGCTTTCTCGCGGATACGGATCTGCGTCAAGCGAACCGCGTCATCGTGCTGGGTCACGACCTTGCGGCCTCGCTATTTCCCTACGAGGACGCCGTCGGATCGCGCGTGCGTATCGAGTTGGATTGGTATATGGTCGTGGGGGCGCTCGAGGCGCGGGAGCGCTCACGCCGGGGCTCGCGCCTCGCAGGACGGAATGTGAATCGGGTTGCCTTTATCCCGCTTTCCGTCATACCTGAGCCCAGCGGACGGGTGGACGAAATCGCCATCCGTATCGACGAAGCGGATGCGGTGCGTGATTCGGCGAGACTCATCGAGTCGGTGGTGTCGCGCCGTCATCGGGGCGCTCGGGATTTCGAGCTCGTCGTGCCGCAAGAGCTCCTCGCCAGCTACGAACGCGCGCGTTTCCAATTCAATGTCATCGTGGGCGCGGTGGCTGCGATCTCGCTCGTGGTCGGCGGCATCGGCATCATGAACATCATGCTCGCCAACGTTACCGAGCGCATAAGGGAGGTCGGCGTGCGCCGCTCGCTCGGGGCGAGCCGCGACGACATCGTGCAGCAATTCTTGATGGAGGCCCTATTGCTCACCGGTAGCGGTGGCCTAGCTGGGATCGTTGTCGGTGCGGTCGCCGCCTACGCTGTCTCGATCTACGCCGACTGGCCGACAGCCCTCAGCTTCCGCGCCGTCCTGGCCGCCATGCTGCTCGCGGTCGTGACGGGCTTGGGCTTCGGAATCTACCCAGCCCTGAGAGCCGCCCAGCAAAACCCCGTCGAAGCCCTCCGCCACGAATGACCCCAGCCACTTTCATCTCTGCTCGAAAGACAACGCGAAGTCGCTAAGGCATGAGACAAGGAGATCAATATTGAGAAAAGCGTCACGCAAAGGCGCAAAGACGCAAAGGAAAAAAAGAGAAAGAGGATGAAAGGAGCCGCGTTTCCACCCTTTTTTTGGGCTCTAACCCGTCAGGACCAAGGATTTAGCACGTTCTGAAGCGAGTTTTTTCTTATCCCCGCATCCGCTCCTATGTCTCCGTGCCTCGGTGGCCATTTTCCTATCGCGGTTGCTAGGTACCGGTGGTCCAGCTGGCGAGGGCTTTTGCTTCGTCGTCGAAGACTTCGAAGATGGGTAAGAGCTTCGTAATCGTGAGGGTGTTGTGGACGCGCTCGTTGGGGTTTAGAAGCTTTAGCTTGCCGCCGAAGCGTTCGACCGTGCGGTGGCCGGAGACGAGCTCGCCCATCCCGGCGCTGTCCATGAAGGTGAGCTCGGTGAAGTCGACGAGGATTTGATTGCGACCGCCGGCTAGTAGCGTGTCGATGGCTTCTTGAAATTGCTCGTGACCACCACCTCCGGTCAGCTGTCCTCCAAGGACGAGAATGCTGATCCCGTCTTTCTCCCGCAGATCTAATTTCATGAACTTTCCCTGTACGGGCTCAACCCGTGATCACCCGGATCGCTTGCCAGTCGATCTCGACGCTATATCTCGATTGCAATTTGGCGACGAACGCGCTCCATACCCGGGCCCGCAGCTCGCTCAAGATTTGCTCTTCGAAGCCGGCTTTCTGCTCCTCGAACTCGGCAGGCACGAAGCCTGATTTCTCGATGATGCGCATGATGACGTAACCGTTTTGAGCTTCGAGAGGCGCCGAGACCTCTCCCGGCGCAAGCTCGAAAGCTTGCCTCTGGGCGGCGACGGAGCGCCCTGCCCCGGGTAGCTCGGTGCCTCTAAAAAAGTTCTCGCTCGTTTGGAGCTCGACATCCGCCGTCGCCCCCGATAGCAGCGCTTCGCGTATCTCGTGGGCGCGCGCGATCGCGAGATCCATCGCGTGGCTGCTCCGCAGTTTCTCCGCCGCTTCGACGCGAACCTCGTCGAAATCAGCGGTGCCGGCCGCCCGCTCTTCGAGGATCTGCAAGAAAGCGTAGCCGCGGCTGAAACCCAGTGGGATGGCTGGTGTGATATCTCCAATTTCCGTCTCGAAAGCGAGGTTGGCCGCTGCCTGCGAAGCCGACAGCTGCGGGATTCTGTCGGCTCTGCCAAAAAACGCCGTGTCTTGCGGCACGAGGAGTTCGTACTCGGCTGTCAGGACGTCGATGGATCCGCTCGCTTGCAATTTCTCGGCGGCGCTCTCGACGGCATCGTCGACCCGGGCGGAAGCTTTCTCTTGCGTCAGCGTCCCGCGAATCTGCTCGCGCAACCCTTCGAGGGGCTGCGTCAAGGCCTCCTGCTTGTTCGTGACCTTGATGATGTGGAAGCCGTATTGTGTCTCGACGAGATCGCTGATCGCGCCAACTGGGAGCGTGAACGCAGCCTGGTCGAACTCCGGGACCATTTGTCCCCTGCCGAAAAAGCCGAGGTCGCCGCCGTTTGCCGAGGTTGTGTCCTCGGAGTGCTCGGTCGCGAGCTCTGCGAAATCGGCGCCGCCCTTGGCCTGCGCGAGCACGGATTCGGCTTTTGCGCGGATCTCGGCTTCGTCTACTTCCGGGCTTGTTTTGAACAGAATGTGGCTTGCTTGGACTTGTTCGGGGGACGAGAAACGTGTGAGGTTTTCGTTGTAGTAACGCGTGATCTCCCGGTCGGTCACCGTGACGGCACTCATGAAGAGCTGAGGGGTGAGGGCGATGAACCGGGCTTTGCGCTGTACCGGCCGACTGAACTCGTTCGGGCTTGCATCGTAAAAGGCGCGGACCTCGTCGTCGCGCGGCTCGTAATCCGCGCCGAAGTCGGACTTGCTCACGACCGTATATTCCATGTGAATCTTTTCGTTGCGCCGGCGATACTCTTCTTCGACGTCGGCATCGCTAACGACGACGCCGTCTTTGACGAGGTCCTCGAGCTTCGCTCGCAACAGGCCCTCGCGAACTTGTTGCTCATAATCGGCCGGCGTCACACCTGCGCCGCTGAGCTCGTTCAGATAAGCGTCGCGCCCGATGAATTGACCGTTTTGCTGAAGGCTCGGATCGTTCTGAATGCTGTTGCTGACCTCGCCGTCGCTGACACTCATCCCCAGGCGCCTCGCCTCGAGAGTGAGAGCTTTTTCTTGCACCAACTGCTGGACAATGTAATTGTCGAGACCGAGCTGTCGGAGCAAGTCCGGGTTGTACTGGGCGCCCATTTGCTGCCGGTATACCGATTCCTGCACGCGAAAGCCTTGGATGAACGCCTGGGACGAAATCGGGTCGCCATCCACCCACGCGACGTCGCCGGTCGTTCCCGCGGCGCTCGATGGTTGCATGAAATCCGGGATGTAGAGCGCGACGAAGGCGACGATCACCAGCATGAGGAGGAATGCTCCCATGAACCAGCCCACGCTTTTCCTGTTGCGAAAGTACTTCAGCATTCGATGAACCTCGATCGGATCATGCTATCGAAACCCTTTGGCGCAATCAAGCCGGCGCGTTGCATAAGGTGTGCCCGATGTGTTAAACTGCTTTAGAATCAGCGGTGTAGGCAATGGCAAAGCACAACCCGTATCAAACGAACACGGGTATCCACATCGAGTGGTTTACCGTGAAGCGTAGCACGATCTACGCTTTGGCCTTTTCCGCTATCGGCCTGTTCGGCGCCGGCATTTACGGTTATTTCGAAGTCTTTGGCGACCCCGAGCCCGATGTCGAACAAGTGAGTGAGACCGACCATACGGCGCGTTTCCTCGACCTCGACGGTACCGTGAAAGTGCGCCATTCGGGAACTTACGAGTGGGTCAATGCGACGTTGGCTATGGGCCTGAACCGCGAAGACACGATCCGTACGCTCGGAGGGTCGACAGCGCAGGTGCGCCTTTTTGACGGTACGGAATATCTGCTCAAACCGGATTCCATTCTCGTGATCGAAGAAGCCTACGAGGATCCAGAAACGAAGGCCACCAACGTTGCCGTCAAGTTGGAATCTGGACAGATCAGCCTCAACACGCCGAGACGCAACGTCCCGGGCTCGCGCTCGGATGTGGTGACGCCGGGCGCGGAGGCAAGCTTCGACGAGAACACTACGGCGGATGTAAGCTTTGACACGTCGACCCGTATGACGGGGTTTACCATCTTACGCGGCGGTTCGGCCGTGCGCTCGGGGAACAATCAGGTGCGCCTCAGTGCGTCTCAAGCCGTGGAGGTCGACGCCAATAGCCGCTTTACGGATATCATCGAGCTTCCGGGCGTGCCTCTTCTGATACAACCCGCAAACCTCGAGATCCTTGCGGTGAGCAAGACGACGGAGTTCAAATGGAACCCGGTCGAGGGAGTCCGAAAGTACAATGTCGTGCTCGGCCGTTCGCCAAATTTTCTCGATCCTATCCTCGAAAGCAACATCTCTGGCGAGTCCATATTCCATGCACGATTGGAGCCCGGGACTTATTTTTGGCAAGTTACGGCGATCGATGGCGACGGCCGCCGCGGCGCGCCGAGCTCGCTAGCCAAGTTCACGGTGCGCAAAGTTGTTAATCGCACCGCCTCGCTCGCCTTGACGGTGTTCAAGCCTTCGGTCTCGTTGGACGGTTTGGTCACGGTTCAAGGCCGTACCGACGTCAATTCTGTCGTGACCGTTGACTATGGTATGGGCGACGACCGCGTACAAGTCAAGAGCGACGGGACTTTCATTTACCGATTCTTGGTGACGAGCGCTGGCAGGCACCGCGTGGTCGTCAAAGCGCGCGCCCGAGACGGAGGGGGCGTTGCCGAAAAGACCGTCTACGCGGACACAGGAACCGATTAACGGTGAGGATGTCTTGCCGGCTGGGCCGGCTGGGCTCGGACTGAAATCGTGGTGAGACGCGACACACCGAGCCGCTCCAAAAGTAGCCCCGTCAAGACCGTATCTCACCCGTCGCAAGGCAACGTGCCACCAGCCACTCGCAAGAAAACGACGAAGCGGCGCACGAAGAGCACTCGTGCCACGAAGACGCCACCTCTTCGATTGGCTCTATTCAGCCACTCGCCCAAGCTTCAGCGCGCGCTTTCGTCGATCGTTCGTGCCGGGCTCACGCAATTCGACCCGACGCGCTTTAGGAAAGAGGACTGGGTCGCGGCGCCTTATGACGCGATCATCGTCGAGCAGGGAAAAGCCGCCGAGAATGGCCTCGTTCGATGGCTTCGAAAGCAAAACCCCGGCATTCCGCTCATCGCTTATGGGGCTAACGCGGTGCCCGCTGCGCGATCGATCTACGCGCTGCATCTGAACTGCGTGCCGCAACGTGCTGTGTTGAGCTCCATCATCCGCGACGCGCAGCGCCATCACGAGGCCGGCCGTAAAGCGACGGAGCTCTCGCGGAGGCTGCACGAGACGTCGCGCAAGCTCCAAGTGCTCGGTGACATTGTGTCGACCGCCAACTCCGTGCTCGAGCCGCGCCACGTGCTGAACGCCATCATGTCGCAAATTCAGGAGCTCATCCCCTCGGAGGCCTGGTCGATCCTGCTCGTCGACGAGGAAACGGGCGATCTCACGTTCGAGATGGCGCTTGGAGAAAAAGGCCCGGACCTGACGACGACCCGCATCAAGATGGGAGAAGGTGTTGCGGGTTGGGTTGCTCAAACAGGCGAGCCGACCATCGTGAACGACGTTCGACGGGACCGTCGGTTCCAGCATCGCTTCGATGAGCTCACCAGCTTTCAAACGCGGGCGATTCTCTGCGCGCCGCTGACGTCACGTGGACGGACGATTGGGGTTGTCGAGATCATAAACCGCGCTCAGGGAGGGCGGTTCACTCGCAAGGATATGACCTTGCTTCTCACGATGGTCGGGCCGGCCGCGATCGCGCTCGAGAACGCCATCTTGTTCCAAAAGACGCAGCGTTTGGCGGTGACCGATGACCTCACGAAGCTGTACAATTCCCGCTATCTGAACAGTTTTCTCGAGGAGTCCATCGCGCGGGCCGAGAAGGAGAATGGGCGTCTAGCGGTCGTGTTTCTCGATTTGGATGGGTTCAAATCGATCAACGATCAACATGGTCATCTCTGCGGCAGTCGTAGCTTGTTCGAGGTCGGGACGCTCATCCGGCGGGCCGTGCGCGAGGAGGACGTTGTCAGCCGATACGGCGGGGATGAGTTCGTGGTGGTACTGCCCGAGACCGATGGTGACGGAGCTCTAGCGGTGGCGGAGCGCATTCGCGAGTCCCTGAACGCCCACCTGTTTCTCGAGGATTTCGGGCTCGAGGAGCGGCTTTCCGCGAGCTTCGGCGTAAGTCTCTACCCGGAACATGGGCGTAGCCCTCAATATCTTATGCAAAAGGCGGACCAAGCAATGTATAGTGTTAAGGAACAAGGCAAAGATGCAGTTTGTCTCGCCAGTTGAATTCCCTCTAGACAGTCAGAAATTTTGATTTTCAGCGGTACAGATTCGAGTGGGAGTCGGATGAATATTCGCTCTATTTTTGGTTTCATGTCCAATGAGCTCGCCATCGATCTAGGGACCGCGAACACGCTGGTCTACGCGAAAAATAGAGGTATCGTTGTTTCCGAGCCTTCCATCGTTGCCATCAATGACGTGACGACGAAAGTCGAGGCGGTCGGCAAAGAGGCCAAGGAGATGTTGGGGCGCACGCCCGGCCACATCACCGCCATCCGGCCCATGAAGGACGGGGTCATCGCGGATTTCGAGATAACCGAGAAAATGCTCGCTTATTTCATCCAGAAAGCTAATAACCGCAGGGTATGGATCGCGCCCCGTATCATCATCGGCATCCCGTCCGAGATCACGCAAGTCGAAAAGCGGGCCGTCAGGGACAGCGCGCTTCGTGCCAAAGCGAGCGAGGTCTTTCTCGTGGATCAAGCGATGGCGGCTGCCATCGGCGCCGGTCTTCCCATCACGGAGCCCTCGGGGAATATGGTCGTCGATATCGGCGGCGGCACGACGGACGTCGCGGTCATCTCTATGGCGGGAATCGTCTATTCGAGCTCTGTCCGCGTCGCGGGCAACGAGATGGACGAGGCCATCATCAAGTACCTCCGCAAGAAATATAACCTGCTCATTGGAGAGCGCACCGCGGAACAAGTCAAGATGGAGATCGGCTCCGCTTACCCGCTCGACAAACCCGTGACCATGGAAATCAAGGGGCGCAACCTGATCGAGGGCATTCCCAAGACGCTGGTCGTCTCCGACGAGGAGATCCGCGAGGCGCTCGAAGAGACCGTGAGTATCCTCATCAGTGCCGTGCGTGTCGCGCTGGAGCGGACCCCGCCCGAGCTCTCGGCGGACATCGTGGATCGCGGCATCGTCCTAACGGGCGGTGGCGCTCTTCTCAAGAACCTGGATAAACGTCTTCGCGAAGAGACGGGCCTTCCTGTCTCGATGGGAGAGGACCCTCTTTCCTCGGTAGTCCTGGGCACGGGCCGTATGCTCGAAGACGTCGACCTACTCAGGAAAGTCTGTCTCGACTAACACTCCCGCGCATTAAGAATGGACACAGAGACACAGAGACACAGCGCGGCGGAACCGCAACCAAATCTCCGCCGCGAGCGGTCAGCATTCAGCATTCAGCGGTCAGCTCGTGGCGCTCGGCGCTTCGCGCCTCGGTCCCATTCTCAGTGTGGATCCGGCGCAGCTGGTCAAATTCTTGCAGGAAATAGAAGCTTTTTCGGATTAGTAGTACAGCGACACAGAGTTTCGAAAACACTTACCGTTTCCGCTGGGCGCAACGAGATGTTCCAGATAGCTCATGACGTCATCGTCCGCCGGGATGACGCTGCTAGCAGCGTCGAACACAGAGGCAACCATAGAACCCGCCGAGTGCTCTTCGCTCGCTCTTGCTTTCTCTGTGTCTCTGTGCCCCTGTGGCCATCCCCTTTGGCTGTGGCTAATCGTTCATGGCTAGCACACTAAACGCCCCGCTGGGCTCCCGCGGAGGACATTTTTTCTTTCTGTTCGTTCTCGTTGTGCAGGCGCTTCTACTGTCGTCGCAAGTGACGACGGAGCGGGGAGACGCGGTGTTGCGCGGCTTGATCGTCGCACTCCTGTCACCGTTTCAACGCGGGGCCGAAGCTGTGGTCGGCGGCGCTCGCTCGACGTGGAACGGCTATGTCGATCTGCGCGGCGTTCGGGAAGACAATCAGCGCCTTCGCGAAGAGGTCGCGAGGCTCGAACAAGTGGTATGGCTCGAGCGCGATCTCGTCGCGAGCTACCGCCGGCTCTCCGGAGTGCTCGAGCTCGCTGAGCGCCTTCCCTATGAGCCGATCGTTGCCGAGGTGATAGGCCTCGACGCGAGCGCCTGGTTTCGCACGATCACGGTCAATCAAGGCAAGAATCGCGGCGTGGTGCTGAACGCGCCCGTCGTCGCCGCCGGAGGCTTGGTCGGCCGCGTCATCTCCTTGGGTCCGGATGTCGCTCAAATTCAGCTCTTGACCGATCGGGATTGCGCCGTCGGCGCGCTTCTCACCCGCACGCGCAACCGTGGCATCGTGGCGGGAAGCGGGGAGCAGTCCAGCCCGTCCGGCCTCCTGTTGAACTATGTCAGCAATCTCCAGGACGTGGTCGAAGGGGATCCCATCGTGACCTCGGGAATCGACGGGATCTATCACAAAGGCATCGCCATCGGGCGCGTCGCCTCCGTGCGCAACGGGCCGCGTCTGTTCAAAACCATCACCGTCGAACCCGCCGCTAAACTCGCGCGCCTCGAGGAAGTTTTCATCCTTCCTGTTGTCGGCGACATCGAGATCACCGAACAGGTCGAGTGAAGTTTCTGGAAATCGCCCTCGCGATTCTGGTCGCGTTCCTCGTCCAGACTGTGCTCGGGCGCTACTTTGCCTTCCTGAACGTCTACCTCGACCTATTCACGGTGGTTGCGGCGACTTTCGGCCTTCTCCGGGGACGGATGGTGGGGCTTTGTACCGGCACCGCGGCTGGACTGTTGCAGGACGCGTTCTCTGGAGGTTTGCTCGGGTTCAACGGGATGTCGAAGACGACCGTGGGTTATCTTGCGGGTATCGTGGGACACCACTTGATCATCCGGGGATGGTCCACACGCCTTCTCTTTTTCGTCGGGGCGACACTGCTCGACATGGCGATCCTTGCGGGTGTCGGCCGTCTCGCCGAACAACCTCGGGTTCTCGGTGAGGGCTTGACCCCTCTTTATTTGTGTGTCGGCAACGCGATCGCTGGTATCCTCTTGTTAGGTCGAGTGGATCGGAATCGATCCTCGGAGATACTGTAACCCCTCTCTGCGCGATGAACATTTATGAAGATTTGAGACCGCTTCAAAATCGCCTCGTTTGGTGGCGCGCGCTCTTCATCCTTCTGTTTGCCGGGCTCGTGCTGCGCTATTGGCAGCTGCAAGTCGTGCGGTCGGCCGCCTACGCGCGCCAGGCCCAGGCCAATCACGTGCGGCCTGTTTCTGAGGCCGCACCGCGAGGGCTGATTCTCGACCGTCATGGCCGCATCATCGCGGAGAATCGTCCTTCCTTCAATTTGACGCTCGAAGAAGACCGACCGGAGACCCTCGCAGCACTCGACAGGCTCGTGGCGCTCCCCGTGGACGGGGATTTCGAGGCGCATCTGCGGCGAGCGCGCTTGGGACCGGCGCTCATCAAAGAGGATCTTCCGATTGAAGAAGTGGCGAAGGTCGAGGCGCGCCAACTCGAGCTTCCGGGGGCGCGGATACAGTTCGTCCCGCGCCGTTACTATCCTGCTGGGAGCCTGTCGGCCCACATCGTCGGCCATGTCGGACGACTGAGCGAAGACCAGCTCGGCTCGGACGAGTTTGCGGGTGCTGCGCGCAACGACTACGTGGGGCAGACAGGTGTCGAGCGGATCTATAACCGATCTTTGATGGGCAAGAACGGTGTGCAGCGTTTCGTCGTGAACAGCCGCGGGAGACGTGAGCGTGTGCTCGAGCAAGTCCCGCCTATTTGGGGGGAGTCGGTTCAGCTCTCGATCGACCTCGATCTCCAGCGAGCCGCGGAAGACGCGTTCGCCGACAAAGCGGGTGCCGTGGTCGCCCTCGACCCGCGAAACGGCCAAGTACTCGCTCTCAGCAGCTTTCCCGCCTACGATCCGAACAGGTTTTCCGGGGCGATCGACGATGAGGCGTGGCGCGCTCTGACGAACGACCCGAAGTTCCCGCTTACGAATCGCGCTACCCAGGGCCGCTATGCTCCCGGTTCGACATTCAAGATTGTGGTGGCCGCCGCGGCACTCGAGGAGGGGCTCGTGACCCCGGAAACGGAAAAGAGCTGCAAAGGCTGGGTGCGGCTCTACGGCAATGTGTTTCACTGCAATCGTGCCGGAGGGCACGGGAGCTTGAGTTTGATCGAGGCTTTGGCGCAGTCGTGCAATAGCTATTTCTATCGGCTTGCTACCGAGCTGCAGATCGAGACCATCGCTCATTACGCGCGGCTGTTTGGTCTAGGCACCCCAACAGGCATCGATTTGCCCCATGAAGTATCCGGACTAGTGCCTGACCCGGAGTGGAAGAAGAGGGCGCGCAACGAGCCGTGGTATGCGGGGGAGACCGTCTCCGTGGGCGTCGGACAGGGTGCGGTGCTCGTGACGGCGCTCCAGATGGCGCAGCTCGTGGCCACGGTAGGAAGCTCCGGCGATGTGCACCGTCCCAAGCTGTTCTTGCGGCGACTACCCGCCGGGGCTGCTCCCGAGCCGTACTTGGACATGGTGCTCGAGCCCGCCACCCGACATGTCGGCTTGCGTGCCGAACATTGGCGCGCATTGCAAGAAGGGATGTTCCAGGCGGTGAACGGCGTTGGGACGGCGCGCCGCGCCCGGATTCGCGGCATCGATGTGAGCGGAAAGACGGGGACGTCGCAAGTCGCCTCACGCGCCCGATTGGCTGCGTCCAAGGACGCGGACCGGCCGGAGCACTTGCGCAACCACGCCTGGTTCATCGGCTATGCGCCCAGGGTGAATCCGGAGATTGCGATTGCCGTGATCGTGGAACATGGCGGGGGTGGTGGTCGTGTGGCGGCTCCGA
Organism: Acidobacteriota bacterium; assembly: GCA_004356105.1. Taxonomy (GTDB): domain Bacteria; phylum Acidobacteriota; class Vicinamibacteria; order Marinacidobacterales; family SMYC01; genus SMYC01. The sequence continues at coordinate 28,958 of SMYC01000180.1, forward strand.
TCGCGCAACAGATTATGAAGGCCTATTTCGACGGAAAGCTGGAACGGAGAGACCAGCGTGCTCGACAGACAACTATGGCGCTTCATTGATTGGCTGATGATCCTGGGGCTGTTCGTGGCCGCGGGGTTCGGACTGCTCGTCATCTACAGCGCAAGCCAGGCCGGGCCGACGCCGGAGCTCTATAAAGCCCAGATCGCCCGACTTCTCATCGGGTTGAGCCTGATGTTCGTGGTCATGCTCTTCGACTATCACACGATCGTCGACCGGGCAGAGCTCCTCTATGTCGTGATCGTGGGCTTGTTGATTTACCTCGTGCTCTTCGGCGGATTGCGCGCGGGCACGAATCGTTGGCTCGAGTTCGGCTTTGGAACGTTTCAACCTGGCGAGCTCGCAAAGATTGCCGTGGTGGTGTTCCTCGCGAAGTATTTTTCCGGTGTGCGAAAGGACCAGCTCGGAACCTCCGAGGTCGTCATTGCCGGGCTCTTCGCCGGGGTCCCGTTGATTCTGATTGCGCTCCAGCCGGATCTCGGGACGGCGGCCACGATAGGGGTCGTGTTTGCTGCGATGGCACTGCTCGCCGGGGTACGGACGAAACTCCTTCTATTTGGTGTCTTCGTCGTTTTACTGACCGTCCCGCTCGTGTGGAGTTTCGCGCTGAAAGACTATCAGAAGGAGCGGGTGTACTCGTTTCTCGATCCGGGGCGCGATCCACGGGGCGCAGGCTATCAGAGTATCCAGTCGATGATTGCCGTTGGGGCCGGAGGCTTCATCGGCCAAGGATGGCTCGAGGGCACTCAGAGCCAGCTGCAGTTCCTCCCTACGCCACATACCGACTTCATTTTCGCGGTCGTGGGGGAGGAGTTCGGTTTCGTGGGGGTGGTGACGGTCATCATTCTTTACTTGGTGATTGTGCTCCGTTCCATCGAGACCGCCCGACGGGCGCGAGACCGGCTCGGAATCTATCTCGTCTTCGGGGTTTTGTCGATGTTCGTGTTTCAGACGCTTTATAACTTGTACATGGTGGCGGGGCTCGTTCCCATCAAGGGGTTTCCTTTACCATTGATGAGTTACGGAGGTTCGTCACTGCTAGCCACGCTGGTCGGTTTCGGCCTGATCTTGAACGTGAGGATGCGGCGTTTTGTTAATTGAGCTCAGTATTCAGCATCCAGCATTCAGGACCGCATTTCGGGATGAGGCTCTCAGGGTTACGGGAATGCGCTCGAATGAGAGGACCTGAATGCTGAATGCTGTTCTTGTGGTAGAGTTTAGGTGAAGCGCCCTACTGATTGTGGTGCTTAACTGTTTTGTTGTTTTTCTCGGAGGGTTCGTTCCCTCCCGATATTGAAAAAGGAGGCTGCGCCTAAGAAAGGCCGGCTCGATGGGAATCGCAAGGGGCTTTCCCTGCGCAGGGACGTTTGGCATCGCTTTCGGCGAGTTGTGGCAATCGTGTCGCCACGTCCCCTAAGGACTTTTGTTGGTTTGGCAGTAACGCTTTCGTTGTTTTCGGATAAAGACGAGACATCGATCGAGGCGCATTGAGGGTCTCGAGCACGTGTAGTCCGCAGAAGCTCCGTCCCTAGCCGCCCTCTCTTCGGCATGCCTCACCGAGGCTCACTCATGCCGGACAAAGAAATGATCATCAGCCACAGCTTGCTCGAGACGCGTCTCGCGATCGTCGAGGATTCCGTGGTTTCAGAGGTCGCTTTCGAGCGCGAACGAAGCCGCGGTGTCGTGGGTAATCTCTACAAAGGCCGTGTGAACCGCGTGCTTCCCGGTATGCAATCGGCGTTCGTCGATATCGGGCTCGAGCGGGACGGGTTTCTCTATGTTTCGGACGTCATTGACGACGAGGACAATCTCACCGAAGAAGAGGAGAGGATCGTCGAGACGGAGCGAGAGATCCGAGCGGCGAAGAAAAGTAGCACCCAGTCTATCGACGAGCTATTGAAAGAAGGACAAGAGGTCCTCGTGCAGGTGGCCAAGGAGCCGCTCGGCACCAAGGGCGCCCGGATCACTTCTTACGTGAGCCTTCCTGGGCGGCTTCTCGTTTACATGCCCACGGTCGAGCACATCGGTGTTTCGCGAAAGATTGAATCAGCCGAAGAGCGCTCCCGCCTTCGCCGTCTCATCCAGGAGACCAAAAAGCGCCCTGGCGGTTATATTGTTCGCACCGCGGCGGAGGGGAAGGACGATGAAGCCATCGTCGCCGACCTCACTTATCTCGAGAACAAATGGGTCGAGATCGTGGAGAAGTCCGAGCACGTCAAGGCCCCCGCACTCATCCACAAAGACTTGGGCCTCGTGTTCAAGTACATCCGCGATGTTTTATCCCCGGAGTTCTCTGCTATTCGTATCAACTCGGAGGAGCTCTTCGATCAGGTGTTGAACTACGTGCGTCAAATTCAGCCGCAGATCCTGCATCGGGTGAAGTACTACTCGAAGAATTACCCCATCTTCGACGAGTATGGCGTGCAGTCCGAGATCGACAAAGCTCTACGCAGCAAGGTTTGGCTGAAATCCGGCGGCTACATCGTGATCAACCAGACAGAGGCGCTCGTGGCCATCGACGTCAATACCGGTCGCTATACCGGGGACCGCCGGCTCGAAGACACGATCACGCGCATCAATCTCGAAGCGCTCGAAGAGATCGTTCACCAGGTGCGGCTCAGGGATTTGGGCGGCATTATCGTGATCGATTTTATCGACATGGAGGAGCGAAGAAACCAGAACAAGGTTTACGCGGCTCTCGAACACGCGTTAAAAAAAGATCGATCGCCCACCAAAAGTATCCAGATCAACGAGTTCGGGCTCATCGTGCTCACACGCAAACGTGTCAAGCGCTCGCTCGAGCGTGTCTTGTGCCGGCCCTGTCCCTCCTGTCAGGGAAGCAGCTGGATCAAGTCACCTACCACCCTGGCTTACGAAATCGTGGATCAGGTCCGCAAGGACTTGGTCGAATATTCCAAAGGGCTCACGCTACGGGTGCACCCCGAGCTGGCGCGAGCTTTGCGCGGCAAAGATGCGCCGGCCATGGAAGAGCTCAAATCGATTCTACATAACGACGTCGACCTCCGCTCTGATCACAACCTGTATCAGGAGCAGTACGAGCTCGTCGCCAGGAAATAGGCCCTAATTCTGCGGGCCTTTACCGGTGGACAAAGGACAGCACATCCTCGTCATTCGTGCGGGCGCGCTAGGCGATACGATTCTCACGTTTCCCGCGATTGCGGCCCTGGTGGCTCCGGGCAACCGTGTCGAGCTCCTCGGGACGCTCCCTTACACCGAGCTCGCGAAAACGCCTGGCTTGGCTCACGACGTGCACTCGATCGACCGCGCTCGCTTCCGTGCATTTTTCGACGAACGCGCCGAGGATACTGAGCTCCTCGCCTTTCTCGAAGCTTTCGACTTGATCGTTGCCTGGGCGCGCCTTCCGCTGCTCGGGGTGAAAGCCGACCGGCTGCAGCTCCGTTACGTCGAGACGTCGCCGAATCCACCCGAATCCGTGCACGCGAGCGACCATCTGATGGCATCCGTGCGGGCGCTCGGGTTTCGAGCACCGGTTGCGCCGCCCGAGCTTCGCTTCGGCGACCCTGGTCCGCTCCTTGACCGTTATGGCCTTAGGCCGGCAAGTTTTGTTGCTATCCATCCTTCGAGCGGCAGTCCGAAAAAGAACTGGCCGCCTCATTGGTTCGCTGAGTTTGCGCGTTGCGCTACCGCTGCGGGACAGGATCTGCTCTGGATCCAGGGCGAAGCTGACCATGGCGTCGTCTCGAGACTTTCGCGTGCCGTGCCGGGGCCGGTCGCGGCAGAGCTTCCGCTGCGCGATCTCGCCACCCTTCTCGCTTCTTCGGCCGCCTTCATCGGCAACGATTCGGGCGTCAGTCACCTAGCGGCGGCGGCCGGCGCCCCTACGTTGGCACTGTTCCTTTCCACCGACCCGCGACAGTGGGCGCCCCGAGGGCGTTCGGTGCGCGTTGTGGAAGCGGGGGCTTCTCCGGAGGCAGTGTGGGGATTTACACTCGTGCTCAAAAAGAGCCCTTACTAGTGTAGAATCAACGCTTAACGGACTAGAGGGGGATCCCCCCCGAGTCCTCGTAGGGAAATTCCTACACGACGGACCTATGAAACCATGCGCAATGCAATGCCGGGGCTAGTCGCACCTATAAACGCCACAACCCCTAGTGGTTGCCAGCGGGAACCCCCTCGATTGTGTAGTCCGTCAAAACCTATACTTAGGCACACTTCTTGCTAGTAAACGCGTTACATCAACTAAAACAATAACTCTGACGGGACCTGAAAATGCCGGGTCTCAACAAAGGAGTCAACGAAAATGGCGACGATGGCATTGCTGGACAAGCAGGAATTCGGGATCGGCATTTACCGTGGTTCAGAGCGCGTAGGCAAGATTCGCTTCCATATCGGCATTCGTGCCGCCGAAGGCGAAGTCACGTACTCTGCCGCCGACCAAGAGCTCCGAAAGTCTATTCGGACACTCTTGGGCAGGAAGCGAAGCTGGCGGTGGCAGGATTTGACGCGCAAGCTCATTGACAACCTCTCGCTGTCCACGGGAGGACGCTTTGTGCTGCGGTTTGGTACGACGCCCTCTGACGAGGGACGTGGTGCCGGCGAGCACGGCCTGCGTAGAGCGATCAATCGCGCTGTCAATGAATAGTTTTTCCCCACAATAAGAGAACTACCCGCCCCTTAGAAGCCCTCGGTGCTGGCCCCCGCCCGCCAGCATCGGGGGTTTCGTTTATGTACTACTAATTTAGGAGTCGTGAAGACCATAACTCAGTACGACAAGAACGCAGAGGAAAGTCTCTAATCTAACCTCTGCGGTGAGATTTTTGGTTGCGGCCGCAGGCCAGGCCGCGCTAAGTTGAGCGCCCAGGTAGCCGGTAGCGGATAGCAGCCCGAATTACGGACCTGGCTACCGTCCTAAGGCCAATCGGTCCGCCAACGGGGCGGGGAGACCGGCGGCGCGGATTTTTTGTTGGGTTTTTTCGTAGGGGTAGTTGACGCGGTAGATGGTCATGGTCATGCGTTTGTCGTCGAGGACGCCGAAGCTGGCGCGGTTATCGCCGTCGCGGGGCTGTCCGATCGAGCCTGGGTTGATGAGATAGCGCTTTGTTTTGTCGAGCTTTATTCGGCAGTTGTCGCCGCCATTGGTCACCGGAATGTAGGTCGTTAGCGCTTCGTCGTCGAGTCCGAAGACGACTGGAAAATGGCTGTGACCGAAGAAGCAGATGGGCGTCTTGAAGTACTGAAACATGTTGAGAGCCTCGATCTCTCCAAAGATGTAGGCGTCTTCGTCGAGCGGCGTTCCATGGGAGATCGAGAGAAGATCACCCACGGTAACGGGTCCTTTGGGGAGCGCTCGGAGCCACTTGAGGTTCCGTGGGAGCAGCTGATTTTCGGTCCAGCGCGCCGACTCGAGCGCGACTTTGTTGAACATGTCGCCGTTATCGATGCCGCTACACACCTTGTCGTGATTGCCTCGGATGATGACCATACGTTTGAGCTTGCGGACTCTGTCGACAATCGGGTTCGGGTCGGCGCCATAGCCGACGAGGTCGCCGAGGATAACGATGCGGTCGAAGCGTTTGCGGCGCACGCGCTTTAGCACCGCGGTCAGCGCTTCGAGGTTCGAGTGGATGTCGCTCAGTACGAGATATCTCATGAATCACTTCGATAAGGCGCGAGCAGCCGGTATAGGCGTGTCGAATTCTGTTCGATAGATTGACCTTCGAGATCCAAGCGCAGGTTTGCCAAACGGTAATACGCTTTTCTCTGTTCTGCAAGGACGCGCGCTTCCTCGGGGTTTTTCCACAGCGGGCGGCGGTCGCCCCTCACCCGCGCGAGCAGCTCGTCGGTAGGTACGTCGAGCCAGATCGAAATGCCCGCTTCCATCATGACGCGTCGGTTCTCCTCGATCGTAAACGCACCTCCACCGCTAGCGAGCACGCCCTTCGATTGTTGCTCGAGCGTTCTCAGCAATGCCTTCGTCTCACGCTTGCGGAAACTCTCTTCTCCTTCGGTCTCGAAAATAATCGGGATGCTCGCACCCGCTTCTTGTTCGACCGCACGGTCCAAATCGAAAAAAGGAAGCGACAACTGCGTGGCTACCGCCTTTCCCAGCGTCGTCTTACCGGCGCACATGAAGCCTACTAGGAAGAACCACGTCATTGGCTGTCTACCCTGCCAAATAGTCGAGAGTCTCCCAGAAGCCTGGATAGGAGATCTTTACTTGATCCAGATGATCAATTGTACAGTCTCCGTCCACTCCAAGTGAAGCGATAGCCCAAGCCATCACCATGCGGTGGTCGCCGTAGGTTCGGAGAGTCGCCGGGGAGAGTTGACGGCCACCTTTTACGACAAAACCGTCCGGGGTCGTGGCTACGTCGGCCCCGAGGGCGCCCAAGCCTTCTACAATGGCAGCGAGGCGATCGCTCTCCTTCACACGGAGCTCCGAAGCACCCTCCACCCGCGTCGTTCCGTCCGCGAAGGCCGCCGCAACCGCGAGTATGGGCACTTCGTCGATCATCGCTGGAAGCTTATCCGCTCGAACAACCGCCCCGTGGAGCTCGCGACCCCGCACGTGAATATTACCGATCGGTTCTTCGCCGTCATGCGTTTCGTGAGGCTCGACCTGAATATCCGCACCCATGTCGAGGAGCACGTCTAGCAGCGCGGCTCGAGTCGGGTTCAATCCAACATTCTCGACGACGAGATCGGAATCGGGCAGAAACGCCGCCGCGGTCAAGAAAAACGCTGCAGAAGAAAAATCTCCGGGAACGCGAAAATGCCCCGCGCTCAGGCGCGCGACACGGCGCAAGGACACGACGCCATCTTCGATGACCGGTTCCGCGCCGAACCCACAGAGAGCGATTTCCGTGTGGTCTCTCGATGGGAACGTTTCTCGCACGCGCGTTGTGCCTGTCGCGCGGAGTCCGGCAAGCAGGAGTGCCGTCTTCACTTGCGCGCTCGGAATGGGTAGCTCGTAATCGATGCCGTGGAGCTCGCGACCGCCGTGAATCGTGAGCGGGAGCCGGCCGCCGGAAGTTTCAATGGAGGCCCCCATTGCTGCTAGCGGCTTCACGACGCGATCGATGGGCCGCTGTGACAGGCTTTCGTCGCCGATAATCCGGGATTCGAATGGCTGCGGTGCGAGATAGCCGCACGCCATGCGCGCGGTGGAGCCCGAATTTCCCGCGTCGAGGTCCTGCTCGGGTGCTCGCAGCCCGTCGAGGCCGACACCTTCGATCTCGAGGGTGGCGTCCTGCTGCTCTGCCTCTACGCCTAGCGAGCGAACGAGATCGACGGTGCGGCCACAATCGGCGCCTGGTGGGAAACCTTCGATGCGCGTGCGCCCGTCGGCGATAGCACCCAAGAGCACGAGCCGGTGACCAATCGATTTGTCCCCAGGTGGTGCGAAGTGACCCCGCAGCCGAACCCTCGAATGGGGTGACATTGACAAGATGGTAGCACGTAGACTCGGAATCGGGCGAGTGTGGGTTGTTTCAACCTGTTGAATCTTGTAGCCTTGCGGCCGGAGGGATCGTGAAGCCGAAGAGGAGTTGCGTTCAGATCGATATCCAGAGTAGCTTCGAGATGGTCGATTTGGTGCAGGTTGTCTTCGAGTCGGTCTCGGCGGAAGTCGGCTTCGAAGCCGACGCGTCCCATTGGATGAGCGTCGCGATTCGCGAATCGGTGACCAATGCCGTCCGTCACGGGAACAAGCTCGACGTGTCCAAACGCGTCATCGTTCGCTTCGAATACGAGGCGAGTGAGCTCAGCGTTACCGTGCAAGACGAGGGCGAAGGCTTTGACCCGGACGAAATTCCGGACCCGCTCGCGGAAGAGAATTTGCTGCGTGCCAGCGGCCGCGGGATCTTCTTCATGAAGAACTTCATGGATGAGGTCAGCTATCACTTCGAGCCCAACCAGGGCACCCGCGTCACGATGATGAAACGCGTCGAATAGGCCTCGGCACGTAACCTGAAAGCGTTTCGATTCGGGGCCCCTTCGAGCTAGATCAATATTAGGAAAAGCGTAACGCAAAGGCGCAAAGACGCAAAGGCGCAAAGAAAAAGAAGCAAGAACTGAAAGTGGATGTAAAAGAAAGAGGGAAGAACAGACGGTCTTGCGCGGTCTCGCAAGACGACTTTGCGACTTTGCGTTACGCTTTTCTTAATATTAATCTGGCTCCGAAACGTGAACGGAGCTCGCGATTCTGGCGGGCTCGCGGCTAGGGGCTAGCGAGAGATGCGAGCACTCTCGGTCGCTGTTGAAGCCGCGCTTGCGGGCGGTGCTGTTCTCGAGTCCTACTACGGCGGTACTTTCGAGATCTCCTTCAAGGGCGAGCTCGATTTGGTTACTCAAGCTGACCTCGAGTCCGAAGCGACGGTCCTCTCGATCTTGAGCGCGCGCATGCCGGACGCTTCCATTCTCGCGGAGGAAAGCGGTGGTCCGACCGGCGACGCGCCGAAGCGATTCGTCGTGGATCCGTTGGACGGGACGACGAACTTCGCCCATGCCAATCCGATGTTCGCCGTCTCGATCGGCTACGAGGAAGATGGTGAAGTGCGCGCCGGCGTCGTCTACGATCCCGTGCACAAGGAGCTCTTTACCGCGGAGAGTGGTCGCGGCGCCTTTTTGAACGGCGAAAAGCTCGACGTGTCGGCAACGTTACAGATCAAGCACGCGCTTCTCACGACGGGATTTCCGTACGACCTCAAAGATGACCTCGAGGGGACCATGCGGCTTTTCAAGAAATTCATGGGCACAGCGCGGGCGATCCGGAGAGGCGGTTCTGCCGCTCTCGATTTGTGCTACGTCGCTGCCGGACGCTTCGACGGGTTCTGGGAAGAGAAGCTCGGCCCGTGGGACACTGCTGCTGGCGCTTTGTTCGTTCAGGAAGCAGGCGGGCAGGTTACGGGAATGACCGGCGGCCCGTTCCATTACTCCCAGAAAACGATCGTGGCGTCGAACGGGCGGCTCCACGATCAGATGCTCGAGATTCTCTCCTAGTTACCCTGTCCTATCGATAGGACGATCGAGCGGCCATTCCGCGCCGTTTCCCGCGTTCTCGGCTGGCACGTAGCATGCAACAACGATCGTCGCTCGCCGCCAGAAAAGAGGAGTACGATGATTTATCGACTGGCTGTACTGTTGTGTGTCATCTCCTTTCTTCCGGTCCCTCTCGCGTCGGCGCATTCAGTTGCCTTTCGGCTCGGGCGGTTCGCGCCTCGAATCGACAGTTCTCTGTGGGCGGAGAACCTCGAGACGTTTACGCTCGCGCGCGGGGATTTCGATGCTTTGGCAGGCGGCGTCGAATTGGCGATCGAGCTCAACGAGTATCTCGATCTTGCTTTCGGCGTGGAGTCGAGCTCACGAACCGCGTTCACGTCCTATCGTGATTTCGTGCGTGATGACAGCACCGAGATCATCCAGGATTTGAGTCTCCGCACGATACCCGTGACCGCCGGTCTGCGCCTGCTCCCGATCGGCAAATCTCATCGCATCTTTCCGTATGTGTCGGGCGGGGCGGGATTCTATTTCTACGAATACCGAGAAGAGGGGGAGTTCATCGACTTCTCGAACTTCGACATTTTCAACGATACTTTCGTGGATCGCGGTCTGGCCTATGGTGCCTACCTTGCCGGCGGCGTCGAGGCGCGTGTCAGTCCCATGATCTTCGTCTTCGGGGAGTATCGCCGGCACTGGGCGCGCGGGACGCACGAGGGCGACTTTCGCGGTTTCGGAAGCTTCGATTTGGCGGCGCATCAAGGCAGCTTCGGGGTCAAGCTGCGTTTCTAGCGGACTTGTTATAATGGTGCAAACCAAATGGAGAATTCTAGTCAAGCTTAGCCAAGCGCAGTTTGTGGAGAAAGAAATGACCGACAATCACGAAAGGCGACCCGAACCGCGGAAGCACTCGAACTTGGGCCGCGTGGCCGCGCTGGGATTCGGCCTCATCGGCGTTTTGATCGCTCTGGCCGTGGCTACAGGCCGTGGTGCTTCCGGGGCTCCCAACCCGCCCGCCCATAATTCGTCGGTCCAGCTCGATGAGCCTTCTCAAGTGCGCGCAACGCAGAGCACCACTCCGGCGGAACAGCCGCTCGTCGATACAGACGATCTCCCCACGGTCGACAAGCTCTCTCGCGCTTTTGCAGCCGTTGCGAGCAAGCTCGAGCCCGCAGTAGTCAACATCTTTACTGAAGGCACCGAGCGCGCTCGGCGGCCGCCTTCTGGCACACCCTTGGACGATTTCTTCGAACGTTTCTTTCGCGACCAGCCGGAAGGGCAAAGACGCCGCAGCCTCGGCTCCGGTGTGATCGTGGATCCGAGAGGCTACGTCATCACCAACAACCACGTGATCGAGAATGCCGACGAAATCGAGGTCCGGTTCTCGGATCAAACCCGCTACCAGGCCGAGGTCATCGGCACCGACCCGGCGACCGATCTCGCCGTCCTGCGGATCGACGCGGATCGCACTTTCGCCTATGTTGACTTCGGAAGCTCCGAGAATACGATGGTCGGGGAGTGGGTTCTCGCCATGGGGAACCCGTTCGGTTTCGGCCACACGGTGACAGCCGGCATCGTGAGCGCCAAAGGGCGTCTTATCGGCCAGGGCAGCTACGACAATTTTATCCAGACGGATGCCGCCATCAATCCGGGCAATTCGGGCGGGCCTCTCGTCAACATGCGTGGCGAGATCATCGGCATCAACTCGAACATCATCTCGAGCTCCGGTGGCAATATGGGGATTGGTTTTGCTATCCCGTCGGACATGACGCGCAAGATTTACGACCAGCTTGTCTCGGTCGGGAAGGTGACGCGGGGATGGCTCGGCGTGAGCATCCAGAATCTCACCCCCGACCTCGCCAGAAGTTTTGGTCTCTCGGGACAAAAGGGCGCCGTCATTTCCGAGATCCTCGAGCCCAATGGGCCCGCGGCCAAAGCGGGCCTGGAGGCGGGGGACATCATCGTCGAGCTCAACGGGGTGTCCATCGAGTCCAACAATCACCTCGTCCACATCGTCGCGGATGTGCGGCCCGACGAGACCGTTCCAGTGAAGTTCTACCGTGACGGCGAGCTTAGGACGACGGACGTCACGATGGCGCTTCGCACCATCGACGCGAATCTCACCCCCGAGCCTCCGACACAAGACCGGGGTCGCCTCGGCATCAGTGGTCAGAACTTGTCCGATGAGCTCGCGACCGAGCTCGGCGCCAGCTCGGCGGCCGGCGTCGTGTTGATGGATATCGACCAGGACGGGCCGGGAGAGGATGCCGGGCTTCGTCGCGGCGACATCATCATCGAAGCGAACCGCCAGCCCGTGCGCAACGTGGACGACCTGCAGCGACTCATCGGTGAAGTTCCGGCGGGCGGCGACTTGCTCTTGCGCATCGAGCGGATCGTGTCCGGCCAGCAGTCGAGCTTTCTGTGGATTCCTGTGCGGCTCGAGTAAAGATCTATAATGCCGGCGGGATCGCCGGATGGGAAGCATAGCGGAGCGTTTGGTAGAGGCCGTACGCGGTCTCGGGAGCCTTGCCGGCGGGCCAGGTCTGTTCGTCGTAGCGTTTTTCGACTCTTCGCTCCTGTCGCTCCCCGAGGTCAACGACCTTCTGTTGATCTATTTCGGAGCGCGCTTCCCGACTCACGCCTATTACTATGCCTTCATGACCGTGCTCGGCTCCGCTGCCGGTGCGAGCCTTCTCTATTGGCTTGCCCGTTGGAAGGGATATGGCTTCCTCAAGAACAAGTTCTCCGACGGGAAGATCGATTCCGTGTTCCGCTTATTCGCGCGCTACGGAGCGCTTGCCGTCGCTGTGCCCGCGATCTTGCCGCCACCGTTCCCCTTCAAGATTTTCGTGCTCTCAGCCGGCGTTTTGGGGCTTCCCTATCGCCGCTTCTTGTTCGCGATCCTCCTCGGCCGCTGCTTTCGTTACTTCGGAGAAGCGTTTCTAGCGGTGCGCTACGGCGACGTCGCGATCGTGTATTTGAGAGACAACGCTTCGTCGGTTCTTATGGGAACGCTCCTTGTCTTTACCATCGCTTTCGGGATTTTCTTCCTGCTTCAGCGCCGTCGGCCTTCCTTGAAAGCCGATGGATGAAGTCATCCGTCCGTCGCGCATGGCGGGAACGTGGTACCCCGCTGAGCCGGCTGCGCTTCGTGCGCTCCTCGAGAGCTCGGTCAAAAACGCTGAGGCCTGTGACCTCACGGGAAGATTACGTGCGCTCGTCGTGCCGCATGCCGGGATTCGATATTCGGGGCGCATTGCCGCCGCCGCCTATGGTCTCTTGGCGCGTGAGCGTTTCGACAGCGTGCTGTTGCTCGGGCCGTGCCATCGAGGGGGCGACGGCCTTTTTCTGATTCAAGGGGGAGGTATCGAGACGCCGCTCGGCGTCGTTCGAATCGACCGGGACCTCGTCGCGACGCTCGAGCGCTCGTCCTCCCGCATCCGATACGAGCCCGAGGTGCATCTCGACGAGCACAGCTTGGAGGTGCAATACCCGTTCTTGCAGCGTTTTCTTCCTGACGTTCCCGTCGCGCCCATATTGATGGGTTATCAAACGCGTGAAATGATCGCCATCGCGATCCATGCCATCGAGGGCGCGGTGAAACAATCGGGGCGTTCCGTGCTACTCATCGCAAGCTCGGACCTTTCTCATTTTGAGCCGCGTGCCCGCGCTAGGGAGCTCGACGCCGAAGTCGTCGGTTGTCTCGAGCGTTTCGATCCTCGCGGGCTCGCCGAGCTACTCGAGGCGCGTCACGAGCACGCTTGCGGAGGCGGCCCGATGATCGCGGTGCTCGAGGCGGCCCGCACCCTCGGCGCGTCGCAATCACGCGTGCTCGCCTACGGAGATTCAGGCGATGTCACGGGAGATCTAGCGGGTGTCGTAGGCTATGCCTCCGCCGCGTTCATGGACGGCAGCGAAGCTTGAGCCTCACATAGAATTACTGGGTGGGATTTGCGTTGACCGCGCAAATGTTTGGTATTACTTGAGAAGCCGTCATGGCCACAGAGACACAGCGCAGTGGAGCCGCAACCCAATCTCCGCCGCGCTATGCAAAGCGAGCGTAAGCAATGACTCGGTTACTTAGCGAGGAGCAACGAGCCACGCTGCTGCGCGGCGCGCGCTATGCCCTCGAGGATCATTTCGCTCTCGCCGGAAGAGCCGAGCCGAAGGTGGGTCTTGCCATCGAGGCGGGAGGGGTCTTTGCTACGTTGAGACTCGACGGCGAGCTCAGAGGCTGTATCGGCTACGTCCGCCGCTCGGCCGAGCTTTCGAGACTCATCGCGAGCGCGGTCGTTGCCGCTGCGACCGGCGATCCGAGATTCCAGCCGGTACAGCTAGGTGAGGTGTCGCGACTTCGCATCTGCGTTTCTGTTCTGACCATGCCCGAGCCCCTCGACAAGATCGACAGGCTCGACGCGATCGAGATCGGCCGTGACGGCCTGATCGTCGAGCGCGACGGCGTCCGAGGCTTGCTGCTGCCTGAAGTTGCCTCTGAACGAAACTGGACCCGCGATCGCTTCCTTGGCGCGACTTGCTTGAAAGCCGGTCTTCCGGAAGATAGTTGGAAGAGCGCCGACACCGCGGTCCAAAGATTCGAAACGGACCGCTTCGAGGAAGTTGACTAAGACCAGCCAGGTAAACCTGAAAGCGTTCTAAATGCACACCACACAGCTGACTCTCATCCCCACATCCCCCTCCTATCCCCACATCCCCTTGCCTTTAAAAACGCTGCTAAAAGCAAGGAGAGGTGGGGATAGGAGGGGATGTGGGGATAAGAAAGAATTTAATTTGCTTCAGAACGTGGTACAAAATCCTCGGTTCTGACGGGTTAGAGGCTAGCGACCTAGCCAGCCGCCTAGCGACCGGTGACTCTTATGACTTCCGAGACAGTCGTGTCGCCTTTAACCAATTTTTGGATCGCCGACTCTCTCAATGTGCGCATTCCCTCTTCGCGGGCGGTTTTCAGGATTTCGGGGGACTCCGTTTTCGAGACGATCAGTTTTCTTATCTTGCGTGATGTGGGCATGATCTCGTAGATGCCGCTCCGACCTAGATAACCGGTTTGGCGGCAGTTGATACATCCTTTCCCCTGGCGAAACGTCAGGCCGCGGATTTTTTCGAAGGGTACGCTCAATCCGTATGCGTCCTCCTCCGTAGGCTTTACGTCTTCGATGCATTTCGGGCACAACGTGCGGACGAGCCTCTGGGCGATCACGCCCACGAGCGTCGATGCGATGAGAAAGGGCGGCGTTCCGAGATCCAGCAAGCGTGTTATGGCGGACGGGGCGTCGTTCGTGTGGAGTGTCGAGAAGACAAGATGGCCGGTGAGCGCAGCTTGGATGGCCATTTCCGCAGTCTCGCTGTCGCGAATCTCACCTACCATCAGGATATCCGGGTCCTGGCGGAGCACGGTGCGGATGGTGTTGGCGAAGGTCACGTCGATCTCCGGTCGGATTTGAACCTGGTTGAAGTCGTCATAGACGAGCTCGATGGGATCTTCGATCGTGACGATGTTGACTTCAGGCTTCGAGAGATGTTTCAGGACGGAATAAAGCGTCGTTGTCTTGCCGCTGCCCGTCGGGCCGGTGACGAGGATGATGCCTTCCCGGTGCTCGAGAAAAGGTAAGAAGCGCGGGAGGTCCGTTTCGGAAAAACCGAGCTCCTCGATGGATTTCAAAAGAATATCCGGGTCGAAGATTCGCAGCACGGCTTTCTCGCCGAACACCGTCGGCATGGTGGAAACGCGAATCTCGATCTCCTTCCCGCCTTCGCTTCTTTTGATCCGTCCGTCTTGAGGCCGCCTCTTCTCCGCGATATTGAGCCCGCTCAGCATCTTTACTCGGCTCACGACGGCCTGGTAGACGATCTTCGGGATGACGTGAACGTCGTGCAGGACACCGTCGATACGCAAGCGGACGAGCGCGATGTTGCGCTTGGGCTCCATGTGGATGTCCGAGGCGCGTTGATCGAAAGCATGCGTCAACATGTTGTCGAGTGCAGTGACGACGGGCTGCATCGTCGGGTCCATCTCTTCGGATGGGCCGGAGAGAAATTCCTGGTTGGTGACGTCGATGGATGTGAGCCGGCCATCGGTGAGCTGGGACTCCGCGGCGTCGAGGGACGTTTTGAGGTCGTAGAAACCTTTGTTGACGGCCATGATGTCCGAGCGTGACGCGACGACGAGCTTCACCTCCATGCCCCCGAATTGCTGCAGATCTCGAAGCGGCGCCCGGTTGAACGGGTTGGCGATCGCGAGCGTCACCGTGTTGGCGTGCTTCGACACCGCGCACATCGTGTGGCGCCTCGCGAAGGGTGCGGGGAGAGCCGCGGTGACGACGTCGAGGTCGAGATCTAGCGGGTTGATCTTGAGGTAAGGCAGCTTCGCGTGTTTTGCGACCGCCTGCGTGATGTCGTCTTCGCCGAGCTTGCCGAGCCTTCGGATGGCGGCTTCTTCGCTGAGTTGCTGTACTTGCATGTAACGCTGGACCTGGTCTTCCTCTTCGCTCGTCAGGAGTCCCTGAACTTTGAGGATCTCAACGAGATCCGGGATAGCGCTGGACTCGTTGGTCGGGGCAGTCGGGCGACGGGGCGCGCTCATACTTTGGACGGGGGAACTTCTCCTACGCAATTATCACCTCACCTCCTACTCTCAGTCAATGGACGAGAAAAAGACCCGAAAACCTCCCTCATACGCGTATCTCCAACTCAGAGTGGAGTTTGTTGTCTTGACACCGTGAGGTGGCATTGCTACTATTCACGTCCGACTAGAGTCACTAGGCGCGTAGCTCAGTGGGAGAGCGCTACCTTGACGTGGTAGATGTCCGCGGTTCAAATCCGCGCGCGCCTACCAGTGCTAGCGTCCGCGGCCAATCCGCTTTTGGATTCGCCGCGGACGTTTTTGATTTTGTTATGCCAATTACGGTGAAACTCCCAGACGGGACGGCGAAGGAATATGACGCCGGGGTGACCCCGCGCACGATCGCGGAGGATATCGGCCCGGGCCTAGCGTCAGCGGCGATCGCGGCGCTCATCGATGGAGAGCCCCGGGATCTCAGTCGCCCGATCGACAAAGACGCTGAGGTGCGCATTCTCACGCCGAAAGACGAGGAGACCCTCGAGATATTTCGTCATAGCTCGGCTCATTTGATGGCGGCCGCCGTTACGGAGCTCTTTCCGAACGCAAAATACGGGATCGGCCCGCCCATCGATGGCGGGTTCTTCTACGACTTCGCTGTCGACGAGCCCTTCACGCCGGACGATCTTCAGAAGATCGAAGACAAGATGAAGGAGCTCGCGAAGAAGAAGCTCCCTTACGAGCGACAGGAAATACCGAAGCCGGAGGCTATCGCGAAGTTCGAGGAGCTCGGTCAGCCGTTCAAGGAAGAGCTCGTCAAAGAAAAAGGAGGCGATGTCGTCTCGTGCTACCGCGTCGGCTCGTTCTACGATTTTTGCGAGGGGCCGCACGTGCCGCATAGCGGCGTCATCAAGGCGATCAAAGTTCTCAAGAGCTCCGCTGCCTATTGGAAGGGCGACGAGGCGAATGCGCCCATGCAGCGCATCTACGCCACGACCTTCTACGACAAGAAAGCGCTCGCGGAGCACTTGAAGCAGCTCGAAGAAGCGAAAAAGCGCGACCATCGCAAGCTTGGAACGGAGCTTTCGCTTTTCATCATCCGGCCCGAGGCGCCGGGGCAAGTCTTTTGGCTTCCAAAAGGTTTGAAAGTCGTCAACGGTCTCATCGCGTATATGCGCGAGAAGCTCGACAAGCGCGGCTATCAGGAGATCCAAACGCCGATCGTGATGAACGTCGACGTATGGAAGCGCAGCGGCCACTACGAGCACTATAAAGACAACATGTATTTCGTAGAGTCCGATGGCATGGACGCTGCCATGAAGCCGATGAACTGCCCGGGCGCGGCTCTCGTCTACGATTCCGCTCTGAGGAGCTATCGCGAGCTCCCGCTGCGGTTGTCGGAGTTCGGCCATTGTCATCGCTACGAGCGCTCGGGCGTGCTTTCGGGACTCACGCGGGTGCGGTCCTTCGTCCAGGACGACGCCCACATTTATTGCACCTACGAGCAAATCGAGCAGGAGATCGTGGACCTCATCAAGCTCGCCCACGAGGTCTATGCCGATTTCGGGTTCGAAGATGTACGGGTGGAGCTTTCGACACGGCCGGAAAAGGGCAAGACCGTGGGGACGGACGAGCAATGGGAGCTCGCCGAGGCGGCCCTCGTTCGGGCCCTCGAGACAGCTGAGACGATCTATCGCGTCAATCCCGGCGACGGAGCTTTTTACGGCCCCAAGATTGATTTTCACGTGCAGGACGCGATTGGGCGCACGCATCAATGCGCGACGATCCAGGTCGATTTCGCGCAGCCTGACAATTTCGACCTGCACTACGCTGCCGAGGACGGGACGCGCAAGCGGCCGGTGCTCATCCACCGCGCGATTCTCGGCTCGCTGGAGCGCTTCATGGCGGTGCTCATCGAGCACACGGCAGGCGCTCTACCGGTCTGGCTCGCCCCCGTGCAGGCGGTGGTGCTTCCGATCTCCGACAAACATCACGCTTACGCCCGAAAGGTCGCGGATGAGCTGAAGGCCGCGGGTCTGCGCGTCGACGTCGACGACCGGAACGAGAAAATCGGTCGAAAGATCCGCGAAGCCCAGCTTCAGAAAGTCCCCTTCATGCTCGTTACCGGGGACAAGGAAATCGAAGGCGAAACGGTGTCCGTACGCAACCGAAAAGACGGCGACCAGGGGCCCGAGACGATCCCGGACTTTATCGAATCGGTCGAGGCCTTGGTTCGAGAACGTGCACTGAGGCCTTGAGTTATGGTATTTACAGTGGCAACCGACCCAAAAGGGCAGGCATAATAGCTGGATGTATTTTGAAGCGGGAACGAAGGAGGTGACACATCGATAGGTCTACTCGCGTAAACGAGCGGATTCGCGCACGAGAGATTCGGTTGATCGACGAGAACGGAGAGCAGGTCGGCATCGTCAAGCCGGAAGACGCGCTCCGGATGGCTCGCGAGAAAGAGCTGGATTTGGTGGAGATTGTCGCGAAAGCGAACCCGCCAGTTTGCCGGATCATGAATTACGGCAAATATTTGTATCAGAAGAACA
This sequence comes from Acidobacteriota bacterium, assembly GCA_004356105.1. Taxonomy (GTDB): domain Bacteria; phylum Acidobacteriota; class Vicinamibacteria; order Marinacidobacterales; family SMYC01; genus SMYC01. Next base: position 47,114 of record SMYC01000180.1, read on the forward strand.
AGCGCGCGCATGAAGCGAAGAAGCACCAGAAACAGATTCAAGTCAAAGAAATCAAATTTCGCTTGAAGATCGATCACCACGACTACGGATTCAAGAAAAACCACGTCGAGCGATTCTTGATGGACGGCAACAAAGTCAAGACGACGATCATGTTTCGAGGTCGGGAGCGCTCGCACGGCCAGCTCGGTGTAAAGATTTTGGACCGACTATCGAAGGACCTCGGGGAGATCGCGAACATCGAGTCGCGCACGAGGATGGAAGGAAACCAGATGCATCAGATTCTGACGCCCAGAAAAGCGGTCATCGAGAAGATGAAGGCCGCGAAAGAGGAAGGCAAGGTAAAAGAGCCGGAATCGGCGTAGCGTATTGTCGCGCCCTCGCCTCGTGGCGAGCCAGAAGGAGTAACGCACAAGTGGGAAAGAAAGCAAAGTCGCATCGAGGGGCTGCCAAACGTTTTCGCAAGACGGCGAGCGGCAAAATCAAGCGCAGCCATGCCAATGCCGGACACATGATGACGAAGAAAAGCCGCCACCGGAAGCGCAGGCTGCGTAAGTCGGGCCTTGTTTCGAAGGCCGATGCTAAGTTCATCGCGCCGCTGATTCCGTATTAGGCTGATATCGTTTCGGAGTTAATCGAGAAATGCCCAGAGTCAAACGAGGTTCGAACCGGCACGATCGCCGCAGAAAAATATTGAAGCTCGCGAAAGGGTTTCGAGGCACCAAGAGCAAGCTCTATCGCTCTGCCATGGAATCGGTGGATCGCGCATTGTCCTATGCTTATCGCGACCGTCGTACGCGCAAAAGGGATTTTCGCCGTCTGTGGATCATCCGCATCGGTGCGGGCGCGCGCTTGAACGGCATGTCCTACAGCACGTTCATGGCGGGGCTGCAAAAAGCAAGCGTCGCCTTGAACCGGAAACAACTAGCCGAGCTCGCGCTCGCCGATGAAAAGGCGTTTTCTGAGCTCGTTGGCGTCGCGAAAGAAGCCCTGGCGAGCTGAGTGCAGTGCCTGCAGTGCCTGAAAAGGGTGACTCGGAACGCGCCGCACCCAAGGCGTCTCGCCGCCTGAAGGCTCTGAAGGGGCGCGTCGAGCAAGCGACCGCGCTCATAGAACAGCTTCGGGAGTCCAACTTCTCGCTGAAGAGCGAAGTCGCAGAGCTGAAGCGGCAGGTGGAGTCGCTCTCTCCTCGCGTTCCCCTTGCGGCCCCTTCGGAGGACACCGCAGAGCTTCAGGGCGAGCTTGCCGCGCTCCACGAAGAGCGCAAGAAAATCCGCACCAAGGTGGAGCGGCTTCTCGAGCGGATCGGAAAGCTCGAAGCGAGCCCTTGAGCGAGCTGGCTCCGTCGCCTACAATACCGACCCTATGAGCGATGGAAAGCAGCCGGATTTGAGTCTCGTTCCAGTGGTGATCATGGGACAGACCTACAAAGTACGTGCGGAAGAGAACGTTGCCTATATCGAGGAGCTCGCGCGCTTCGTGGATACGAAGATGGCGACGATCTCTGATGCTTCGAATCAGGCGGAGCCTCTAAAGGTCGCCATTCTCGCGGCGCTGAACATCGCTGATGAGTTTTTCAAGTCAGAGGAGAAGGCGCGCGATGCTGACGAGGTGCTTGCTCGCCACGCCTCGGCGCTAGCGAAAACGCTAGAAGAGGCTCTGCGAGAGCCGACAGAGACTTCTCCGGCGTTATAATTGAGCTTGAGTACCCTGCTTTGCGCGTGATGGGGAAAACTATTGAGCCAACGTCTATTTGAAGGGGAGACCCCCCCGGCGGATCGGAGCATGGCTCCTCGAGAGTTCGCGAAGGACGCAGGAAGGGTCACCCACCTTTGCAGGTGGTTCAAATAGATTCTCTCACACGGCAAAGCGGGGTCTTTTTTTTCAGGATTCAGGATTCAGCATTCAGTCCCGTTCTATGAAGCTTGCCGCGTTTGGGGAAGACGCTTTTCTTCGGGAGCTTCAGGATCGAGTTCCCCTTTCCGAGCACGTCTCTATTGGGATTGGGGATGACGCGGCTGCGATTTCTGTGCCGGACGGTGAGCTCGTGCTTCTTACCGTTGATACGCTCGTTGAAGGCACGCACTTTTTATGGAAGACGACCCCGCCACGTTTTCTTGGACGAAAGGCCGTGGCGGTCAGCGCTAGTGATATCGCCGCGATGGGCGGGGTAGCGCTCGGAGTGCTTCTTTCTCTGAGTGTTTCCGGTGACCTCGAGGTGGAAACGTTACGCCAGATTGTTGACGGGGCCGCGGAGCGCTGTTCTGAGCTCGGGATGGCCCTCGTGGGCGGCAACCTGGCGCGCTCCGATGGGCGGGCGGTCGTTGACGTCACGGTTCTTGGTCATACCGAATCCGGCAAGACGCTCCGTCGCGGAGGCGCCCGCGCGGGAGACGCGATCTTCGTCTCGGGCAAGATTGGGGCGAGTGCCGTGGGTCTCTGGCTCTTGCAACAAGGCGCGGCTTTGTCACCCTCGGGAGGTGCCATCGTCCCGGACGCCTTGCGCGAGGGGCCGCTGCAGTTCGCCGAGCCATGTATTCGGGCGCATCTCGACCCGGAGCCGCGGCTCGCGCTGGGAAGAGAGCTCAGAGCGCGCGACCTTGCCACTGCCTGCATCGATGTGTCGGACGGGTTGAGTCTCGATTTGCATCGCTTATGCCGCGCGAGCGGCACCGGCGCGCGCATCGAAGAACAGGCGCTTCCTTTGGCGGCCAAAGCACTCGCATGGAAACGGGAGCATGGCCGCGACGCCGTCCAGGCCGCTCTCTCGGGCGGCGAGGATTACGAGCTCCTTTTCACCACGCGCGATACGTCCGCCATCGAAGCGTTTCGGGATACCTGCGACATTGCACTCACGCGGATCGGTGAAATGACGCCGGATGAAAACGCCGTCGAGCTCGTGCGGCGCGACGGATCGGTAGAGCCGTTGAGCGCGCGCGGTTGGGATCACTTTCAAGAAAGAAGGAGCTGACCATGGCGACGCGCAAGCTCGGCATGTGGATGGTGACCGCGCTCGTTGTCGGCAACATGATTGGCTCGGGCATCTTTCTTCTTCCTGCAGCGCTCGGGTCTTTTGGCGGTATCAGCCTCATTGGTTGGATCGTCTCCGCCGGCGGCGCCACGCTTCTAGCACTCGTCTTCTCTCGACTCTCGCGCCTCGTCAAGAAATCGGGCGGCCCTTACGTCTATACCCGTGAGGCATTCGGGGACTTCCCGGGATTTCTTGTGGCGTGGGGCTATTGGATCTCCATTTGGACGACCAATGCCGCGATTGCGGTGGCCTTCGTGAGCTACATGACGCTTTTCTGGGAGGCGCTCGGTGATAACGCCGTTCTCTCGGTCGGACTCGGTCTCGCGACCATTTGGGTGCTCACTTGGGTCAACGTTCTCGGCGTGCATACCGCGGGCGTCGTACAGCTCGTCACGACGGTGCTGAAGGTGCTCCCGCTCCTCGCGATCGCATTTTTTGGCTTATTTTATGTGGATGTTTCGAACTTCCAGCCTTTCAACGCGAGTGGCCAGTCTCCGTTCGCCGCCGTCACGGCCACGGTGGCCCTCACGGTTTGGGCTTTTCTTGGCCTCGAGTCCGGGACGACCCCGGCCGAGCACGTTCACGAGCCCGAAAAGACGATTCCGCGCGCGACCATCATCGGCACGCTAGGTACCGCCGTGATCTATATCCTTGGCACCGTTGCCGTAATGGGAACGATTGCGCCTGCCGATTTAGCGGGATCGAACGCGCCTTACGCGGAAGCCGCGCGCGTGATGTGGGGGTCGTGGGCGGGATATGCGGTGGGTGCGGGCGCGGTCGTCTCTTGCTTCGGCGCTTTAAACGGCTGGCTCCTGCTTCAAGGTCAGATACCTCTCGCTGCCGCGCGCGATGGCCTGTTTCCGAAAATGTTCGGGCGTATGTCGAAATATGACACCCCCGCTCATGGGCTCGTGTTCTCGAGCGTTCTCGCGAGCCTGCTGCTCATGATGAACTATTCCAAGAGCCTGATAGAGCAGTTCACGTTCATCATCTTGCTCGCGACGTTGAACACTCTCGTGCCTTACCTGTTCTGCTCGCTCGCCGAGCTCATGCTCCGCCGCAAGCTCTCCTACGCGTCGATCGTTTCGTTGCTCGCCTTCGCCTTTTCGCTATGGGCGATTGCCGGGGCGGGCCAGGAAATCGTGTATTGGGGCTTTTTGCTCTTGATGCTCGGCGTGCCCGTCTATGTCTGGATTCACCGCGACAGGTCGGGCGCCTTGCAGTGAAAATCCGAGCTTTGCTGGAACTGGTGGCCGAGCTGCAAGATCGTTGCTTCGTCGAAATGCCGTCCGACGAGCTGGACGCCCACCGGTAGACCGTTCTCGCTGAACCCCGCGGGAAAGCTCAATGCCGGGGCGCCGATGAGGTTGGCGGTGATCGTGAAGATGTCCATGAGATACATCGAGAGCGGGTCGTCGACTTTGTCGCCAATCGGAAAGGCGGGGGTCGGCGTGGTCGGCATGAGAACGGCGTCGACGCGCTCGAAAGCGTTCTCGAAGTCCTTCGCGATCAAGCTCCGTACCCGCTGTGCCTTCTGGTAATACGCGTCGTAATAGCCCGCGGAGAGAACGAAGGTACCGAGGAGGATGCGGCGTTTGACCTCGGGCCCGAACCCTTCCGCTCGGGTCTCGGCCATCATCTCGCGAAGGGCTTTGGTAGCACCGTTGCGCAGTCCGTAGCGCACGCCTTCATAGCGCGCGAGGTTGGAGCTCGCTTCGGCTGTCGCGAGCAAATAGTAACAAGCGACCGCGTGCTCGGTGGAGGGGAGCTCGATGGCTTCGGTCTCTACACCGAGGGATTCGAAAAGCCGTACGGCGTCGTCAAAGCTGGCCCGGACGCTGTCATCGATACCTTCACCCGTCGCGGACTTCGGGATCCCCAGGCGGAGCTTGGCGACGTCCGCGTCGAGCTCTCGCGAGTAGCTCGGCACCGGGCGGGTGGCGCAGGTGGCGTCTTTCGGGTCGTCCCCCGCGAGCGTTTCGAGAAGAAGAGCGGCATCCTCGACCGTTTGGCACATGGGTCCGATCTGGTCGAGCGAGGAGGCAAAAGCCACCAAACCGTAGCGTGACACGCGCCCATAAGTCGGCTTGAGGCCGACAACGCCGCAGAGCGCGGCCGGCTGGCGGATAGACCCCCCTGTATCGGTTCCGAGCGCGGCAGGGGCAAGACGGGCCGCCACGGCGGCTGCAGAGCCGCCGCTCGAGCCTCCAGGGACACGATCGATATTCCACGGATTCTTCGTCGTCTGGAAAGCGGAGTTCTCCGTCGATGAGCCCATCGCAAACTCGTCCATATTGGTCTTTCCGAGCACGACCGCGCCAGCGGCATGGAGACGTTCGATGACGGTGGCGTCATAGACGGGGACGTAATGCTCGAGAATGCGCGAACCACAGGTGCAGCGGCTTCCCGCGACGGAGATGATGTCCTTGACGGCGATGGGAACGCCGTGGAGCGGGCCGCGTTTGGTCTCGTCGAGCGCGTCGAGTGCCTGTGCCCGCTCGGTGGCCACGGCGGTCATGGGCTCGAGGAACGCGCCGAGTGACGGATCGATGCTCTCGATGCGCTCGGTAAAAGCTCGGGTGGTCTCTGCTGCGGAGAGCTCGCCGGCGCGAAGCTTTTGCGAGAGGGAAGTGACGGTCTCTTGCCAAAGCGTCAAGGCAGCACCTTGGGCACTTTGAACAAGCCGTCGCTCGCGTCGGGCGCTTGGTCGAGAACGGCCTTTCGGTCGAGGCTCTCTCTCGGGCGGTCGTCGCGCAGTCGGCTCCCACCTTCGAGCCCCGCTTCGAGAAGCGCGTGCGACGTCGGCTCGACCCCGACCGTGTTGAGCGCTTGGATGCGCTCGGCGTAGCCCAGGAATGCCTCGAGCTGTCCTCGAAAGCTCGCGCGCTCGTCGTCCGAGAGAGCTAGATGCGCGAGCTCGGCGAGCTGTCGCACTTCCCGATCGTCGAGCTTGTCCATACTTACTCCTGTGGAGCGCTAGTATATACTTTCGCCATGACTTCGGAGACGGAGACGCGCACGCCGGCCACCCACGCGTCGAAACCCGTGACCATAGCTGAGATCTCTCTCGTCATCCCGGTCTATAACGAAGAGGGGAACTTACCGAATCTCTATCGCGAGATTACCGAAGTGCTCGAGCCCTATGGGCGCGCTTACGAGATCGTGTTCATCGACGACGGCAGCACGGATGCGAGCTTTGCGCTCTTGAGCGCGCTCCATCATCAGGATTCCCGAGTAAGGGTCATCCGTTTCCGGAAGAATTTCGGGCAAACAGCGGCTCTCGCCGCCGGTTTTGCCGAAGCGCGCGCGCCGGTCATCGTGACGCTCGACGCGGATTTGCAGAACGAGCCCGCGGACATCCCTCGTTTGGTCGAGAGGCTCGATGCAGGCTTCGATATGGTGTGCGGTTGGCGGAAGGATCGGAAAGACCCGTTCCTGTCACGCATCCTTCCATCGACGATCGCCAATTGGTTGATCTCGGTCACGACGGGAGTGCATCTGCACGACTACGGCTGCACGCTCAAAGCGTTCCGCGCGGACGTCGTCAAGAATCTTCAACTTTATGGCGAGATGCACCGCTTCATTCCGGCCGTTGCGAGCAGCATCGGCGTCTCGATCGACGAAGTCGTCGTCGGCCACCGCGCGCGAAGCCAGGGGGAGTCGAAATATGGCATCTCCCGAACTTTCCGCGTGGTTCTCGACCTCATGACCGTCAAGTTCCTTCTGAGCTATTCGAGCCGCCCCCTCCAAATCTTCGGCACCGCAGGCTTTCTGATGGGCCTCGTGGGTACGTCCGTCGGGGCTTATTTGACCTGGGTCAAGTTCGGGCTGGGAGAGCCGATTGGTGGACGCCCGCTCTTGTTGCTGGCGAGCTTGCTGATGCTGAGCGGCCTGCAACTCGTGAGCCTGGGATTGGTCGGGGAGCTTCTGGTCAGACTGAATCAAGAAAGCCGCACGCGCCCACCCTATGCCATCCGCGAGATCCTCGGCGGTGATTGACCGGTCGACATCTTCTAGACCGTAGGAGCAAGCAAATCGTGGTCGTCGCCAAGTCGGGGCCGACCGGCAAGTTAGTTATCATGCCTCTCAGTATATGAAGAATAGCAGGAAGTCCTCGTCGCTCACCTGCGATCTGTGCGCCGGGCGCGGAGTCAAAATCCGTTACGTCACTCGAAGCTACGGGAAGGGTGCCAAACTGCTGCTGATCGAGAACGCCCCAGTCGTCAGCTGCCCCAATTGTGGTGAGAGCTATGTCACTGCGGAAACACTTCATGAGCTCGAGCGCATCAAGACGCATCGACGTTCCTTAGCAAAGAAAAAAAACATCCCTATCGCAAGTTTCCCAAGATCTGCTTGAATCAAACCGGTCTAGAACCAAGCGTCACTTTCGCCGTCATCGTCGCTCCAAGCTGTTTTCATGTCGGTCATTGACTTACTAAGCCAGTGACCTATAGTGGAGAGTGCGGTTCGAATGGGACCCGAAGAAGGACAGGGCCAATTGGGAGAAACATGGTCTCTCTTTCCATGAAGTCAAGGAGCTTTTCGCGAACGGTTCTGACTTTCTCGAAATCTACGATGAGGAGCACTCAGACGAGGAGGATCGCTTCATCGCGATCGGTCTGATCCGTGTTGGAGTTGTCGCCGTGGTCTATACAGAACCTCAGGACGACGTCGTGCGCATCGTGAGTGCGCGGAATGCCACGAAGCGGGAAGTCGTGCTGTTCCGAAGGTTCTATGGGGGTATTCATGAGTGACGATATTCGCGAACTGACCGAGGAGGATTTCGCACGCTCTATTCCGCGAAAACAACGCGACCGCATCATGCGGGGGCGGATTGATCCAGAAAAAGACATCGTCGCCCTGCGGCGTTTCGCCGGTTTGACGCAGGAAGAGTTCGCAGAAGCATTGGGCATCAGCGTCCACACCTTGCGCAATTGGGAGCAGGGCCGGCGAAGTCCCGAGGGACCCGCACTAGCACTCCTGCGCATAGTGGCGCGTCACCCACGAGTGTTACGCGAGAATTTGGCTGCGTCAGCCTGACAGGCGGCGCTAGCCGAACGGTTGGACCGAGCCTAAGACCTGGGGCAAGCTCGGGCTGGGCGCATTTGGGCCATCACGCCGGTCTCGGTCCTGTCCGCCCACACACCTGCCCGCCGGAAGAACCGCGGGGGATTTTAAGTCCTCGGAGGGGGCAGGACTATAGGGTTCCATCCGGCCCTCTTGCCCTGAAACCAAGCAGTTACAAGGAAACGATGGCCGGGATTGTGACCCCTTGATCCCGGTAGTGGTTCGAAGGTATTCTCGGCCTCTACCGCGCGCATCGCGTCGTTGATCGCCTGGCCGATGTTCCTACTTTCGGAGAGCTGAATGAGCGAGGAAAAGCGTGTATTCTCGGGCAGGTAGAGCACTCCCGCCCTGGCCCGCCGGACCGATCTTGCGACGGCCCGTGCTCTTCCCCTCGAGTTGCCGCGCTGCAGCTAGCTTGAAATTTGCTGTCGGCGTAACGTAGGAAGATCAGTCCGAGGACTGGGACGGAATACTCAGAGGACTTGCTTGCTGTCCCGCGAGAATTCTATCGCTTCACCGGAATGCCCGCGGGCACTAGTTTTTTGGAATAACGGGTGCCACCACACAGTTGCGGTTCAACTTATCTCTGTATTTTTCAATTGATCCAAGACCGCGCTTGATCGTGACGGGCTCACTTTCGAGCTCGCGCCGGCTTCGTTTTGGCTGCGGGTTCCGGCGCACCTACTGAATCAAGCAGGCTGGCCTGGCGAACGGAGTAGCGTACTGGCTTCTTGCTCTTCTCCAATTCGCGTTCATCGACCAGTCGCTTCAACCATTCCTCGGCCTGCCGCTGCGTCACCGCCATATCCTTGGCAACCTCGGCCGCCTTTTTGGGTTCTCGCACGACGCGATGGATCACGGAGCGCACTGTTTTGAACAGTTCGTCAGCAGCATCAAGCGTCAGTGGGTCAGCCGGGTTTGTGGCACTAGATGCGGGCTCCGACGAGGCCACGGCCGGTTCCTCTGGATCCGGTTCTTTGTCTTGCCTCTGAGGAACGAATGAGAGCTTCTTCTGCTCCAGCGAGGGCGACGACGTGGGGACTGAGGCGGAGAGCGCTACGTTGAGACCATCCGTATCTCCCGGATTCGGCCAAGGCAGAGCCCCTTTTTTCCTCAGTGCCTCGAGACCGTTGGTTGTTTCGCCGGTCGAGCGCACATAGACGGGCACTAGGTGCAGTTTCTCCAGTTGCTCTGTCGCACCGGCCCACGTGCCGCCTTTGTCCTGGTCCGTGCTCACGACAAGCGCAGCATCAGACAACGCATAAATAACTTTGTTCCTCTGCATCGCGTGGCCCACGTTGAAGCCCGCCTTCGGGTCGTAGGGCGAGATCAACACGAGCTGTCCTTGCAGTAACAAATTCCGGTGCTCGCGGGTCATGGCAGTCCTTTCGAGGCTGTCCGCCAGCACTCCGATGACTTTGCCGCCCGCCTCTAGGGCTCCTCGCATAGCCGCCTGGTCGATGCCCCTGGCGCCCCCGGAAACCAGGGTTCGCCTGCCAAGCGCCGCGATGCGGCCAATCTCTTGGGTATACTCGATCAGCGCGTCATCCACGTTGCGCGAGCCAACAACTGCGAGACCGCCGCTATCGAGGACCTGCCTCTCACCACAGCCGTACAGCAACGCCGGCGAGTCCTCCTTCAGGCGCGCCCTCAGCCGTGGTGGGTATGCCGCGTCGGCCCGGCTCACCACCCAGATCGCCCTTGCCTGCCAGTGTTCGACGGCCTGGCTCAAGAGGAACCCTCTTGCAAGCAGGCGCTCGAGCCGGTCCTTACGGATGATGCGGTCGCAGTCTCCGAGGAGCGGATTCGCTGCCGGCGTCACAAGATCGGCCGGCTGCGCCCCCACCTGTCGGAGGTGCATAGCGAGCTTCTTGTACTCCCCGGATGTAAGGAGGTCGACCCGATTCTTGGGGCGGCCAGCGATCAGCGGAGCTGTCAGCAGTAGGATCGCGTTGGTGTTCGCGGAAAGCATGTCGCTCATTGGCCAGCTCCCGTCTGAGCAAGAGCCAACGGCCACACCTCGCCGCTCCCCTTCTGGCGAAGCAACCATGCCGCGACGGTGAAAGTCCAACGTGAGTCCACCATGTCATCGACGAGCAGCAACGGCTCATCGGAGAGGTCATCATCGACGATCGCCAACGAACCGTCAATATTGCGCGCTTGTTGAGTACTGTTCGCCATCGTCTTCTGTTCGGGGCGATTGTCCGTCTTGATCAGCACCGGCTTGAACGGAAGACCGAGAGCTGCAGCCAGGCGCCGCGCGAAATCGGGCACCAGGGTCAAATGGCGCAGCGACGGGACGCAGGTAACCCACGTGGGAGCCGGTTCCGGACTCCATCCCTCGACAAGCTCCTTGCAAGCGATCACCAAATCATCGGAGAAGCGCTTCTCATTATACTTCCCCTGTCGTACCAAACTCCCCCAGCCGGAATCCCTCCAGACGCTAAGCGCCATCCCGGGCTCAGCCCGGAGAGCCGAACTGATCCGGCCGGTGACAGCGTAAAACGGCATTCCCCCGGGTGGCCACTGCTTCCGCGGCTCGATAGGCAGGCGTGTACGGCGCAGGAAGCAAATCGCCTGTTGAACCAGCTCCGCGTCCGGCGTCGTCGGCAAACGTGGCAGTTTCGGCGCGGAACCTTTGCCTGCCTCTCCATCGAGAGCGCGGATTAGAAAGTCCATGTGCCCAGAAGTCAGGCTCACGTACTCCTGCATCTGCGCCTGCTCCGCCCGACGAAGACCCGTGAGCCGCCGCGCGCGTTCCCAGAAGGCGTCGCTCAGGTCTGCCGCAGTAAGCTGCCACTTCGTCCCCTGTTTAGCGATCGGCGCTGGTGATTCTAGCGAGAGCAGCGCGACGGTCTTCTCGACGCGGCCTTTGCTGACGTTAACCTCGCCCAGGAGCTCCGGAACCGAGAGACCTTGTGGCGCACGCTCCAGGGCATCGAGCACGGCCTTCACCTCTTCCCGAGTGGGGAACGCGCTGTCGATGAAATACCCTGTGATGTCGGTCTCTTCCTCGCCGCTCAGCAGCACGCCGTAGGCTGCCTCGAGCGCGCGCCCCGCTCGACCGACCTGTTGGTAGTAGGCCACTACGGACCCAGGCGTCTGGTAGTGGATGACGAAACCCAAGTCAGGCTTGTCGAACCCCATGCCCAGGGCGGTCGTTGCCACCAACGCTTTTACCTGATTCTCGAGAAGAGCCTGCTCCAGTTCGGGTCGGCGGGCGCCGGTCTCACCGGTGTAGGCCTCGACGTTTAGTCCTTGAGATCGGAGCCAAGTGGCCACCTGACCCGCGTCGCGGACTGTGAGCGTGTAGATGATCCCTTGACCTGGAAGCGCGTCCACGTGCTCCGCCAACCAGGCGAGTCGCTCAGCCTGATTCGGCAAGCGAATGGTTTGGAGCGCGAGCGATGGACGGTTGAGGTCACCACGTGAAACTGCTAGGTTTGGCCCCAGCACCTCTTCCAGATCTTCCATCACGCGGTTGTTCGCCGTCGCTGTGGTTGCCAGCAAGCGCAGGTTGGGAGGCAAGGTTCGAACGATCCGCTCAATTAACCGATAGTGCGGGCGGAAGTCGTGGCCCCAATCGGAGATGCAGTGCGCCTCGTCGATCACGAGCAAGGCGATCTGATCGGCCACTTCCGCTAACACCTCGTCGCGGAAGCGCTCATTGGCCAGCCGCTCAGGAGAGATGAGCAGGATGTCCACCTCGTTACGGCGGATCGCGTCCTCGACCTCCTGCCACCGCTCCAGATTGTCGGAGTGGATCGTCTCCGCTCGTACCCCCATACGCTCTGCCGCCGCGATCTGATTGCGCATCAGCGCGAGCAACGGCGAGATGAGCAGTGCAGGGCCGGTGCCGCCTTCACGGAGCAACTTCATGGCGACAAAGTAGACGAAGCTCTTGCCCCAACCGGTCCTCTGCACGATTAGGAGGCGCCCACGGCCTTCAACGACGTGCCGAATTGCCTCTTCTTGGCCTTCGCGGAACACCGCGTCAGGCAGCCCTGAGCCCAGCCGGAGCAGCTCTTCGGCACGCCGCGCATCATACTTCATAGCTCAGAACCCTCGGGCGCTGCGTCACGCTCATGGGGTGTGACGTCCTCGCAGTCGGGGCTCGCGAAGCTCTCATCGAATGACGCCAGCTCCCCAGCTTTATGTGACGAAAACAAAGCCGCCTCGCGGTCTCCGGCGAGTTCGACGTGAGCGATCATATGTCCACGTCCCGAGCATTAGATTCGAGCATTCGTATTCGCCGGTCTCTGAGCAACGTTGGATTCCACAGTTTAGGCCGCGGCACGTCCGACGAATGAGCCGAACGGCGATCTACGATCGGCATCCATCTGAGCGGGTACAGAGAGTGACATTGCTCCACTTCCCGTCAAACATATGGAAAGCTACAGCTTGAGTGGGACTTTTTCGATCTTGCGTTTGATGATGGTTGGCAGGATCAGACGGCGGAGACTCGCGCCCTTGTGCCGAGTTCCAACTCGGGTGATCGTGTCATATCGATCCGTACTATTGAGTCGTCAGTTCCTGGAAGTCCGATGAGTCTCCAAACAGCACAAGTTGAGCACAAGTCGAGTGCCTGAACATTGTCACCTGTCGTCACGGGCACCTTCGAAGTCGAAGTGCGTCAGTCACTTCGACCTGGTACCGGGGGCGGGACTCGAACCCGCACACCTTGCGGTAGGGGATTTTCAGTCCTCTGCGTTCGCGTACTCGTGAAATTGTCCACGGGCGACTGAGAACGCGCGCGTACAGGTGCGGAGCCGCAAAGAAAAAATCGCGACTCCGCGCCTTTTATGTCGAAGTTAGCGCGTGCCGATGACGACGTTCGAGTAGATGGCGTCTTCTGGCGTTTCGGCGCGGCCCGCGGCTCCTAGCTCGATTCGGTGGATGACCGGGTTGTAGGCGCGTGGATAGTGGAAGAAGAAGATCTCGCGATCGTCGATGAATAGACGGCTGACGAGAACCTCTCCTTCGCGTCCCCACTCCAAGCGGATGCGGTAGGTCTTCTCGACTTTCCAGCCGCGGAAGGTGCTTCCTACATCGGTTTGACGCCCTTGCGTGATGAAACGGAGTCGGAGCCATCGGTCGTTGATGGAGCTCCGGCCGTCGAGCTTCTGCAGGCTTACGCGGAAGCGGTTGCTCGTCATGTTGCTCCCGAGGCTGGGATCCCACATGAAGAACAGATGCCGTGGGTCGCGCGTGGGGTTGCGGATGTCGAGACCCGAGATGTCGAACTCGAGAAAGCCGGACTCGATCGTCTCCATGTCGTACACGATGAAGTTCGAGCTTGCGATGACTTTCCAACCTTCTGGCGTGAACTCGCCGCCGCCGACATCGCCCAAGCTCGAGCCGCCGGTCAGAGGATCGAAAAGCAGCACTTGATCGGTGCTTCCCCTCGTACTCGCCCCGCCCTGGAACGAGAAGTTCCCGACGCTCGAGAAAGCGCCGGTGGTCGTCCCCACGCTTGCTCGGGCGCGCCAGAAGAACTGTCCGCTGGCGAGCTCCGAGCCAGCCGTCCAAGACGTCTGACCGGAGCCCTGGGGAATGTTGCTTGCCTGGGCGATGATAGTTCCGAACGCGTTGTCGGTGGCGATTTGGAACGTGTAAGTTGCGACGCCGCTCCCACCTGTGACTTGCACGTTCGAGACGGTGAGCGTGACTTGGCCCGAGACTTGCGCCTCGTTCGCCGGACTCACCGGGGTTGGCGCCGAGATGGTGATGCTCACACTGGTAGTGCCGCCGCCGCCTCCACTGCCGCTGTCGCTGCACCCGCCGAGCGAAAACCCCGCCACGACGAGCATGGCCAAACGACTCAGTTGTCGAATCATGATGATGGCTCCTCGTTAATGACTAGTCTCGGCGCACGATGATCAAGTTGCTATAAATAGCGTCGATAATCGATTCACCGCGTTCGCCGATGCCGAGCTCGATGAAGTGAGTATTCGGCTGGTAGGCGCGGTTGTAACCTAAGGACATGATCTCCATGCCATCGAGGAAGACACGAGCCCGGTTTGCCGCGCCGGAAGGGCGCCAGTCCACACGAAAGGTATAAACCTGGCCAGGGTTCCAGTTCGTGAAGTTCGTGCCGGCCTCTTCCTCCCGGCCTTGCGAGATCCAGCGGAATCGCATGAAGGGCGGGTTGTGCGGGTTGTTCCAGAGTTTTTGGAGGTGGACGCGGAACGGGTTCGAACGGAACCCTCCTGCCGTAGGGTCCCACATGCCCATCAGCATATGGGAGGCTTCGTTGGCGCCGCGTGGCGTCAGGCCCACGTTCTGCCATTCCACATAGCCGTTAACGATGGTCGGGACTTCGTAGCGAATGAAGTCGCCATTGGTGTTGACGCGCCACCCGTTCGGCGTAAAGCTGCCGCCGAATTGCCGGCCGACCGTCATGCCGTTTGTCAGGACATCGGTGACCACGACCGTCTCGCCAGCACCGGTGCCCGCGCCGGTGCCGAGAACGAATTGCGCGACGACGGACCATGAGCCGACGGTGCTGGCCGAGATGCCGCGCGCTCTCCAGAAATAGGTGTCGAGGCCGAGGGCGGAGCCGAGCGTCCAACTGGTTTGACCCGACCCTTGCACGATGCCGTCGGCTTGCCGGAGGATGCTGGCGAAGGCTTGGTCGGTCGAGACTTGAAACGTATACGTTATGGTGCTCCCGTCGCTTGCGGTGGCGTTGGTTACGGTGAGCGTCGGAGGATTATCTCCAATCGGGGAAGATGAGTTTGGGCTGACGATGCCCGGTGCAGAAATCGTGACGGTTACGGTCGTGGTGGTGCCGCCGCCGCCGCTGTCTCCGCAGCCGATGGCGACGGCAATGACTAGGGTGAGCAAGACTCCAAAGCTGAAGCGTCTGAGTGGTTGAGTGCTCATAGGGGTCGATCTAACCTCCGGGAAGAGTTGTGGTTCGCGACAAAAGTTTTAGTATTGGGCCAGCCAAATCGTGTAGATTATCACAAGATGAAAGATCCACCCATTTGCCACCCATAGTGCCGGCAGGAGACTCTACTGAAAGTTCTCGTCACGGGTGCCAACGGGTTCACAGGAAGCCACTTAGCCCGCCTGCTCCGGGAGGCCGGCCACGAGGTTCGTGCCCTCGTCCGCGCCTCGAGCGATCGGTCGTTGCTCGAGGGTCTCGACGTCGAGTGTTTCGAGGGTGAGCTCACGAACCCGGCTAGTTTGCGCGCGGCGGTTTCCGGGGTGGAGCGTATCTTCCACATCGCCGCCGTCTACCGGGAAGCCAAGCTTCCGGACAGCTACTACCGCGAGGTCAACGTGGAAGGCACGCGCCTTCTTGCCGAGGCTTCGCTCGGAGAAGGCGGCATCCCGTTTCTCTATTGCAGCACCTGCGGGGTCCACGGTGAAGTGGAGCCTCCGGCCGACGAAGCCTCTCCCTACAATCCCGGGGACATCTACCAACAGACGAAAGTAGAAGCTGAACGGGTCGTTTTCGCGCTTCACCGGGATCGCGGTTTGCCCGTGGTCGTGTTGCGGCCCGTGGGCATTTACGGTCCCGGCGACCGCCGTTTTTTGAAGCTCTTTCGAGGCGTTGCCAAGAAACGCTTTCCGATGATCGGCAAAGGAGACGTGTTCTACCACCTCACCTATGTGGAGGACGTTGCGCGCGGTTTCATGCGGGCAGGTGATACCCCGAGCGCTTTTGGCGAAGCGTTCATCCTTGCCGGTCCGGAATACGTCACCGTGCGCGAGCTCATTGCCCTCATCGCGAAAAAGGCCGGTGTTGCGCCGCCGCGCTTCCGCTGGCCGTCGATGCCGCTCTACGCCGCCGCGGCGATTTGCGAGGACGTTTGCCGGCCGCTCGGCATCGAGCCTCCGCTCTACCGACGCCGGCTCGATTTCTTTCTCAAGCATCGCGCGTTCAAAATCGACAAAGCCAAGAAGGAGCTCGGCTGGGAGCCCGAAGTCGACCTCGAGAGCGGTATCGAGCAAACGCTGCAGTGGTATCGAGAGGCCGGGTGGGTCTAAGATGTCTCGGAATGGACTCCACCACGCAACCTAATGACGCGCGCATCCCGATCGCGCAAAAAGAGCTCTCGGACGTCAATAAGAGCAAGATCCAAAAATATGGCGAGCTCGTCATCGGCCGACCGGGGCTCGGAGCGATGGTCGGCTACGAGCTCGTGATGCTCTTGTCGGCTTGGGTCCCCGGGGCCCTGGGGCTCTTTCTCAGAAGCAAGCTCTACCCGCGCCTTCTCGGCGCCTGCGGCCGGAACGTCCTGTTCGGGCAAAACGTGGTGCTGCGCCATCCGCGAAAAATCCGCATCGGAAACGACGTGGTTGTGGATGACAACGTGCTCCTCGACGCGAAGGGCGTCGACAACACGGGGATCCAGCTCGACGACGGGGTCTTCATCGGGCGCAACACGATCCTTTCGTGCAAGAACGGGGATATCCATCTCGAAGAGCGCGCCAATATCGGCTTCAATTGCGAGATCTTCTCCGCGGACAAGGTAACGGTAGGGAAGGACGTCATGCTCGCGGCCTATGTCTACCTCGTCGGCGGCAACCACATGCACGACCGTGTCGACATCCCTGTGTCGCAGCAAGGCCGCATCGGGCTTCCCATACGCATCGGCGACGGTTGCTGGCTCGGAGCCCACGCGGTCGTGGGCGGCGGGGCTCATGTGGGCGAGCATGCTATTATTGGCGCTGGCGCGGTCGTACTCGAAGAGGTGCCGGCCTATTACGTCGCTGCCGGCGTTCCGGCGAAGCTGATACGCGATAGACGCCAATCAACTGAAAGCTGATGTTTGGAAACAATCACTACGTAGGCAAGCTCCTGAAGACGAGCCTTCCGTCGCTTCCGGCGGATTTCTTCAAGACGCAGGTCGTGGGCCGATTCAAAGCGATCGCACCCACCGTGCTCATCTTCAACGTCTCTTACAAGTGCGACTCCAAATGCGTCATGTGCAACTCGTGGAAGCTCCCCTACCACGATGACATGACGACGGACGAATATCGAAAAGCGTTCTCGAGCGAGCTCTTCCGCTCGGTCGAGTATGTGGGCATCACCGGCGGGGAGCCGACGCTCCGCAAGGACATGGTCGACATCGTCCGCATCATGGCGGACAACATGCCGAAGCTCCGGAAGATGACCCTCAACACCAACGGCTTCGTGAAGGACCGTGTCGTCTCGACGCTCGAGCGCATCATCGATGTTGCCAACGAGCGAGGATTCTTGTTCGGAACCCGGGTCAGCCTCGACGGCGTCGGCGAAGCGCACGAGGACATCCGTCGTGTGTGGCACGCCTTCGAGCGCGCCATGGAAACGGTCCGCGCGATGCAGGAGCTGCAGAAGAAGAAGTTCTTCAACTTCGGGGTCTCGTTCACCTTCACGGCCCAGAACCTCGAAGAAGGCAACCGCATCTACGAGCTCTGCAAGAAAGAGAACCTGAGCGTCGTCTTTGCGATCGCGCGCTACTCGGAGCTTGCTTTCGGGAACATGGATCTCGTCGAGTCGACCGATCTGAAGGAAGAGGATTTCCCCAAGCTCGTCGATTTCTTTAGAAAGCGCGTGCGGGAATCCGGCATTGCCGACGGGGACGCGCTTCTGTATCAGGCCTATGTCAAGATGTTCCAAAACGGCATGAAGCGCGCCATGCCATGCCCGTCCATGGACCAGGGGCTTCTTCTGAACCCAAACGGCGAGATCACCTATTGCGAAAATAGCCGCGTCATCGGGAACGTGCGCGACGGCGACCCGAAAGACTTCTACTACGACAAGAAGAATCTGGCCATGCGTCAGGAAGTGCTCGACAAAGTCTGTCCGACTTGCGCGAGCCCGTGCTTCGTCAACACCGCCGCGATGAAGCGCGTCTTTCCCTACCTCCGCTTCGTCGCCGAGCTCGGTGGCGCAAAAATAGCCGCCCGCTTCTCCCAGAGCGGCAACGGGGCCTGATCTTTTATGTGCGGCATCGCGGGCGTCGTGGCTCGCGACGCGACGAGGCAACCCGATCTTGCTGTCATCGACCGGATGGTGGCCAAGCTCCACCATCGCGGCCCCGATGATACAGGCACGATCGCGCTCCCTGGCATAGCACTTGGTCTGAAGCGGCTTTCGATCATCGACGTTGCCGGCGGCCGCCAGCCGATCCAAAACGAAGATGAAACGATCACTTTCGTCGGCAATGGCGAGATCTTTAACTATCGCCCGCTACGCGACGAGCTTCTGGCCAAAGGCCATCGCTTCCGAACGGGCTCCGACATGGAGGTCATCGTCCACGGCTACGAAGAGTGGGGCGACCGGGTTACCGAGCGGGTGAACGGACAGTTCGCTTTCGCGCTCTGGGACGCCTCCCGCCGGCGTCTATTGGCCGCGCGCGACAGAGCCGGGGAGAAGCCGCTCTACTATTACGATGGGGGCGAAGATATCGTCTTCGCTTCGGAGATCAAATCCTTGCTGGTGCGCGCGGACGTGCCGCGTGAGCTGAACCTAGAAGCGCTCGACTGTTTCTTGACCTATGAGTTCATCATCGCTCCGCTCTCGATCTTCAAAGGCGTGAAAAAGCTTCCGCCGGCGCACGCGATGTCCGTCGAGAACGGCCAGGTAAAGACGTGGCCTTACTGGAGCCCGCCGGCCGACGTCGTCGACGGACGCAGTGACCGCGAATGGATCGAGGAGCTTCGCGAAACGCTCGGGCGCGCGGTGCGCTCGCAGATGATGTCGGACGTGCCGCTCGGTGCGTTCTTGTCGGGGGGCATCGACTCGAGCACCGTCGTGGCCATGATGGCGGAGGCGTCCGAGCGGCCGATCAAGACCTTCTCGATCGCATTTCAGGAAGGTGGCTATGACGAGTCGGCCTATGCTCGCGAGATCGCATCGCTCTTCGCGACCGAGCATCACGAAGAGACCGTCACCGCCGATGTCGCCGGGCTATTCGACAAGCTCATCGTCCATCTCGACGAGCCCTTTGCCGACGTTTCTTTGTTCCCGACCTATCTCGTTTCACAAATCGCGGCGAAAGAAGTCAAAGTCGTCCTGTCGGGAGACGGTGGAGACGAGCTTTTCGCGGGCTATGACTGGTATGTCGCCGACCGGCTCGCCCGAAAGCTCGCGCGCTTTCCCGGTAAGAGCGCGCTCCGCCTGCTACACGCGATGAGCGAATGGGTGCCGCCGAGCGCGAAGAAAAAAGGCTTCATCAACAAAGCCAAGCGCTTTTTGGAGGGAACCCAGGCCGCACCTGAGCTCGAGCATTATCGCTGGCTCTGGCACCTTCCCGTCGAGCAAAAGAAAAGACTCTACACCGCGAGCTTGTCCGAGGCGCTCACGAGCTACGACCCGAAGCTTCACGTGCTCGAAACGCTCGGCGCGGGCGGTGACGATTTGCTGAATCGGCAGCTCTTCGCCGACTTCAAGCTCTTCTTGTCCGACGACATCCTCGTAAAAGTCGACCGCATGAGCATGGCCACCTCGCTCGAAGCGCGCGCGCCCTTTCTCGATCGGGACGTCATCGAGCTCGCCTTCCGCATGCCCGGACATCTGAAGCTTCGAGGGCATACGAGCAAATACGTTTTGAAGCAAGCGATGACGGGCGTTTTACCGGACGGGATCCTGCACCGGCGCAAAGAAGGCTTCAGCATACCGCTCAAGAACTGGCTCCGCCGCGAGCTGAGACCGCTCATGGACGAGCTTCTGAGCGAGGAGCGCATTCGCGCCCGCGGCCTCTTCGAACCGGCCGAAGTCGCGCGCCTGCGGCGCGAGCACGTTGCTGGAAGTCGCAACCACGCTCACCAGCTCTTCCCGCTAATGGTGTTCGAGCGCTGGGCCGAAGAGTTCTTGCCCGGACCCTGAATTTCGTGGTTGAGGATACCGGGATTATCAGCCTGATCTCGGCGCTCGCAGTCCTCGTTCTCGCGCTCGTGACGCGCCGCAGCTTCGAAGCGCTTCTCGGTGGCACGCTCATCGGATATGTCCTCACGAGCGGTTTCCGATTTTTCGGTGCCTTCGTGGCCTCGATGCTCTCGGTCGGGGCTTGGCACTCGGCGCGGTGATATCCGCAGGAGCTCTCGGCTCGCACGCCTGCTTCTACGGGGCCGCCACCATGCTTGCCGCTGAATAGAGGCAGCGAAGAAAGTCCATCGGTGCTGCTGTGGCTACCGTTCTAAACGGAACTCTTGCTCGACGCGCTCCGCAAGGAAGACCTTCAGCAGCGACTGGTACGGTACGTCGCGCTTGTTGGCTAGAATCTTCAGGTCCTCGAGTAGCGATTGCGGGATGCGTAACGATATAGTCTTTGTCGAAGCCTTCAAGTTGGGAAACGAGGCGCGCTTTGCCCGCTTCCAGTCGACATAGTCGACGGAGTCGTGCCTCGACCAAAACTCCCGCTCCTCGTCTTCCGAGTCAAACCTCGGAATCGGTTTCAAGGGCTTCCGCCGTGGCATGTTCGTACTCCTTTCTCTCAGGCGAGGTCATGCCGCGCGCCGAAATGACTCGAACTGTTTCGCCGCGGATCGTGTAGCTGATGAAGAGGCGGCGACCGGTGTTGGTCCGGCCGAGAGCATAGTACCCGACTTCATTTTCCGAATGCTGTTCGTCTGCGTCAGTAACAAACGGCCGGTTGAAAAAGACCTGCTCCGATTCTGAGTCTGTGACGTCGTGTTTTGTCCTATTTTTGTCCCGGTTGGCTTCGTCCCATTCGAATGCCGTACTGTCTGACCGATGGTCCAAATTCGGACTCCCAACTCGTCATTGGGTATACTGTCATCATATACAAAAATCCACCTTCGCTGAGCCGATTCTCTCGGGCTTGTCTTTCACCAACCGCTGTCGTGCGCAAAAAAAACAAAATTGGTCGGACGACCCGGCAGCGGAGTTCGTTGATTGGGGCGCTGGGGCGCTCCGGCGAAATTGGTCAGGACGCAGCTTCGAGTTCGCGAAGCTTACGGCGTTCAGACTGTAGAAAGCGGACTCGAGCGCAGACGCCTCGACGACGTCGGAAGCGCTGCATGTGAGGCTTCGCCTGGTTCAGGCGGCGCGCGGCAACCGATAATCGTGATGGAGCGACGCGGGGTCTTCCTCGCGACTGGGTCATTTTTCCACGACTACCTGAACACGCGCGCGGTGGGGGGCGTCCATGCGCCCGGATTTGCGCTATCCACGCTGCTCTTTCTTGGATTAGGATTCATGCTCTAACATGCAGATCGCCTTGCTTCAGCTCTCGGCCTCGCCAGATGTCGCCGCGAATGTCGACCATGCCGAGCAGCACATTCGCGAACGCTGCGCCGGGCGGCGCACGCATCCTGTGCCACCAGGAGCTCTTCAACGCGCGCTATTTCCCGCAGATCGATGCGAAACACTATGCGCTCGCCGAGAAGCTTCCTTCCGCGACCACGAAGCGAATGGGACCGCTCGCGAAAGAGCTCGGGGTGGTGCTCATCGTTCCCGTCTACGGCGAGAGCTTCGTGAGCGATCCGTTCGGAGAGTTTCTTGCGCAGGGAGGTGCGGGCGAGGAGATCGTCGCGGCCGAGATCGATTGGCGGCGGGTGCCCGAGCTCCACGAGCTCTTTCAGTTCCTCCGGGATCGAGGGGTCGACACCTATGGGGCCGCTTTTGAAGCGCGTGATTGAATGAGATGGCCTTGAATTCTGATATTTTCCCTTCAGGGGTGCGTGAACGATGAAACAGCACGTTTCGATACTCGGTGTGCTCTACATTGCCTTTGGCGTGCTCGGGATGGTCACTGCCGTCGCGATGCTCGTGCTTCTCGGTGGCGCCGCTGGGATTGTGAGCATGGTCTCGGAGCAAGAGCCCGACGCCGCCGTCGCCGTGCCGATCCTCGGTATCCTGGCCGTCGCGCTCTTCAGCATCATCGCGGTCTTGTCGCTTCCCGGCCTCGTTGTGGGTATCGGGCTTGTCAAGCTCAAGAGCTGGGCCCGCATCGGGGGCTTGATCCTCTCGGCGCTCAACTTGCTGAACTTTCCTTTCGGGACGGCGCTCGGGATTTACGGTCTCTGGGTCTTGCTGAACAAGGAGACGGAAGCCGCCTTCACGTGAGCTCGCCCGACACCGAAACGAGCGCCGCTTACGAGCAGCTCTATCTCATCCTCGCCGCGATCTTTATCGCCGCGCTCGTCGCCTGCAACCTGATCTTCCAGAAGTTTTTTTCGTGGGAGATCCCGTGGTTCGGTGAGCCGTTGATCTTTCAGCAGTCGGTGGGGATTCTGGCATACCCGGTCACGTTTCTCGTGACAGATATCCTTTCCGAGATCTACGGCAAGAAGCGCGCGGAGCGTGTCGTCACGAGCGGCCTCGTCGCGAGCCTCTTCGTGATGGTCCTCGTGTTTGTCTCGTCCCTCGTAGAAGCGACCTCGTGGAGCCCCGTCGACGACGCCGTGTTCTCGAAAGTCTTTGGCCTACAGTGGGCCGCCGTGAGCGCCTCGATGGTGGCCTATCTAGGCGCGCAGTACCTCGATATCCGCCTGTTCCACTTCTGGAAACGGCTCACAAAAGGCAAGCACTTGTGGCTCCGCAACAACGCGAGCACGATTGCTTCTCAAGTCGTGGACACGGCTCTCGTGAACGGCCTTCTGGCGGCACTGGGGACCCCGGGCGTAACGTGGGAACGCTTCCCCGAGCTCTTCGTGAACGGCGTGATCTTCAAATGGGTCTTCGCCCTTCTGGACACCCCGCTGTTCTACCTCGCTGTATTCTACTGCCGCCGCAGACTCAATATTCGGGATAGCTAGAGCTAGATCTCGACCACGATCTTCCCAAAGTGTCCGCCCGACTCCAGGTGCTGAAGCGCTGCGGGTAGCTCGTCGAACCTGAATTTCCGATCGATCACAGGCTCGATCGAATGCTCGGCGAGAAAAGCCGAAAGCTCTTCGAAATGCGCGCGTGAATCCACGAGAACGCCGACGACCCGCAGCCGCTTCATGACGAGCGGTGCGATTTGGACCTCTCCGGAGAGACCCGTGACGCCTCCGAGAACACCAATGAGGCCCCCGGCGGCCGTTGCCTTCATGGACGTGGTCATCGTCGCGATGCCGGCTGTCTCCACCACGACGTCCGCGCCCCGGCCTCCGGTGATCTCGAGGACGGCTTTGTCCCACCGCGGGTTGTCGTTGTAGTTGATACCGTGATCCGCCCCGAGCGACTGCGCGCGCGCGAGCTTGTCATCGCTCGACGAGGTGATGATGACCTTGGCGCCGAGGGCTTTCGCGAGTTGAACGGCGAAGACCGAAACGCCGCCCGTTCCGAGCGTGAGCGCCCACTGGCCTTCTTGAATCTTGCCTTCGGTGACGAGCACGCTCCACGCGGTGAGCGCCGCGATAGGAAACGTCGAAGCTTGCGCGAAATCGTAGCCGTCCGGCATCGGCACCACCGCGCGCTCGGGCAAAACGACGCGCTCCGCCGCGAGGCCGGGACCGGGAGTGCCGAGCGTCGAGCCCGCGTGGCGCGCCTCGAACGGACCGTCAGTCCAGTCCGCGACGAATTGCGTCATGACACGATCCCCTTCGCGGACATCCGTAACTCCCTTGCCAACAGAAGCGACGACGCCGGCGCCGTCGCTCACGGGCACCGCCGGCAAAGCGAGCCTCGGGTTATAGAGGCCTTTTACGACGAGCAAGTCGCGATAGTTCAAGCTGAAAGCACGAACGTCTATAGCGACTTCGCCAGGTCCGGGCGCGGGGGGCTCGCTCTCGGTGATCTTCAGCTGATCGAGTCCAAAGGACGCAAACTGATATTGGCGCATGGCGACCATTCTAGCTTGAGAGCCGCTCCGCGAGGAGACCGTCTCGGGCCTCTGCCCTTGTTGGTCGGGGGAGGCGAAGCCCGCTCAGCTCTCGAGCCCCACCTCTGCGAGCGACGTCGCCTTCAAGGCGCGCTCGAAGCAACTGTCGAGCTCATCAAGGGAATCCAAAGCTTCTACGCGCGACGACGTAGCCTCGGGCAGAGGACCGAATTTCGCCGTCAGAAGCCGCAACAGAGTCCCGCGTTTCCCTTCGATTAGACCAACCCGGCGTCCTTCTTCACGTCCCTCTTCACGTCCTTTCTCCGCACCCTCTTGACGCCCCTGCTCTATGAGTTTGTCCGCCCACGTCAACTCTACTTCCTGCACTTTCCTATACTCCTTTCGCGATACCAGACGCCGGTAGCGCTGCATGTCCTCCGCGGTAAGCTCGAAATACACCGCGATGATATGCACCAACAGAAATTTCGGGAGAGCGGCCAACTCGCTCTCCGCCACCTGCTTCATCATCGAGAACCGACGCTCCACCGGATCCGATGCTTTCGGCTGAGCCATTAGCGCTGAAAGCGCCGCTCCCACTGGACCGCCACCTTCACGATACACCTCCGCATCCAGAGGTGCCATCTCGATCGCCATGTACCGAAACCGAAGAATTTCCCGGCCGAAGAGCGCCGTCCGGTATTCCTCAGTGGTCAGCCCCTTCTTGCCTCCGCGAAGGTAGACCACGATGGGGAATATGGGGAGCTGGTATCGTAGCCAGAGCATGGCGTAATACCCGAACATCCGCACCTCGAAATCTCGCTCCGACCTCGATTGGATTTCGACGTGGATGAGAACGATCTCCGGGCTTCCTTCACGATTTCGGAGCTTGGCAACCACATCCGCTTCCCTTGGGCTTCCCTCGGGGAAATCGGTAAAGAGCTCCTTATCGATGAGCTCGAGCGTCTCGAAATCCAGTCGCTCCTCGACCTCGGGATAAAACAACTTCAGAAAGTCCCGGAGGAAGAGCTGCAGGAACTCTTTGAACCGCTGATCGTGGCCCATCTGCACCTCCCTTCGAGAGGTATAGACGAAAAA
>SMYC01000181.1 GCA_004356105.1 Acidobacteriota bacterium
CATCGACAAGGACAAGAAAACACAGCTGGTTGCGCGGGCCGCGAAGGTGGCCCTCCTCAACTCCCTCCAGAGCAGACTCGATTCCCTCTGCTCACCGAAAATGGCGCAGGCAGGTTAAGTCGAATTGCCACGCAGCGGATCGACTTCAATGGGACGGGCTACTAGGTCATTTCGTCGAAACGGGCCGCGCACCGCCCGACAGAGTTGGCGGAAGCCTTGGCAGCACGCGATCCAAGCTTCCTCACACTGGTGACGTGTGCCCGTTTTGATGGCGTTGCTCGACAAACCTGTATCTTGTTGATATGGTTTGAGTAACGAGTCTTTCCCTCCCATGTCGAGATATCTTTTCCGTCTTCTGTTGGTCCTCTGTGTTCTGTCGGGGCTCGTGCCGGACATTGTGGAAGCGATCCCGGCATTCGCGCGACGCTACGAGCTGCCCTGTCATTTCTGCCATGACGGCTTTCCAAAGCTGAGCGTTCTCGGCGAGCAGTTCAAGGAGCGAGGCTTTCGGCTCGACAACGACAAGAGCGATGTGAGCACGTGGATTCGCTCTGTGCCTGTGAGCGTTCGCGGCGCGTTTCGCCAGACCTTCGAGGAGAACGGCAACGCGGTTTCGAGCGCCCTCGTTCGGCTCGTAACCGCCGGCGACCTAGGCAGCCGCGTATCTTATTGGATCGAGGACAACTACGTTTTGGATAGCGACGATTCGAGGCGTGTTGGGCTGGGCAACGCATTCATGCGTGTCGAGATCTTGCCCGACGAGCTGTATATCCGGGGAGGACGGCTCGAGCTCGATTTGCCGTTCACCCAGACGCGCACGCCCCAGCTCTTCCGCTACGAGATCTACTTCGCGAATACCGGTTTCGAGACCGACAATATTGGCGTCCACCAGGACGGTGTCGAGCTCGGCGGCTTTCTCGACGACACCACGCGGTGGTCGATTGCCGTGGTGGACGGCTATGACAGTGAAAAGCAAAAAGCGATCTCCGAAGATGTCGGCAAGTTTGAAGGGAACGTTTTCGGCCGTCTGGTACGCCGCTTCGGCGAGGGGCGAGCCGGGATGTACGTCTATTGGGGAGGCAACACGCTCACGCGCAGGATCGGCGACGACGTCCTCGAGTGGAGGAACGGTATTCTCCGCCTCGGCGCCGACGCGTCGGTCTATCTCGGACAGACGCATATGTATGGGACGCTCTCCTACGGCCGCAACAGCAATTCCTTAGCCAATGCGGAGAACCCGAACGGTACCCGCGAAGCGCTGTCTTTCACGGGAGGTTTTTTCCAAGTCGATTTCGCGCTCCGTGACGACCTCGTCGTAACCGGCCGCCTGAACGCCGTCCGCGGCCCGCCTCCCGGAACGACGGATTCGTCGAAATCCTTCGTACAATTTGCCCCCGGCTTGAGGCTATGGCTCCACCCCCAAATACGTCTAGCTGGCGAAATAGCTTTCGCCAACCAAGACCTACCCACGAAGGCAGCTTTTCGGTTTGAGATCGTGTATTAGCTTCAAGCGCCCATGAGCAAACGTTTCGACTTCACATAGAGGCGGGCTCTCGTCGAATCCAAATCGCCAAGAATCGGTCGGCGAGCGCATGGGAACCGTTTGTGGGCTCGATGGCGTCTTTCGCAATCAGCGCCGCCACAGCCCTCTGTGCGTTCGACCCCGAGCGAAGACCGTATCGCCGGGTGAACGTCGACGCGAAAGGTCGTACACCGGTCGGCTCCTGCGCCAAACCCTTCAAGAAGCGTCGCTGGTTCGCGGTCAATGACTCCCAGAGCGTCGTGTACGCGAAACCCTCGCGATCGAGCACGAGATCGACCGCGCGCCGCAACATCCCTTCAGAAATCGGCGCTCCCTCCTCGGCCAGCTCCCACAGCACGTAGCACAGATGCTGCGTGTAGAACGGGTGACCCTCGGTAAGCTCAAAAACGGCTCGGAGCACACTGTCCGGGATATTCTTGTCGGCCCGTCGGAAGCGCTCGCGGATGAATGGCATCCAGTGCTTTTGCTCAATCGGTTGTAGGGGGTGGTGGCCCACTGCTCTCTACAGAGGCCGAGACCGGTCCAGGAACGTTCCCTGGATCAAGTGTTTCTTGCTACCGAGAAAGATGTAAGCCACATCGGCGTGATTCTGAATGATGATCCGAAGTTTGCGCTTGGCCATATCGTTTCCATAACCGAGCAAACTCCATCCTTCCTCGGCTGATCTCTTTGAGGACTTGGTATCGAGAAAACGTGCGGCCGATCATTGGATTTCGCCCGTGACGACGTCCATGACCCAAATGTCCCCTTGCCGTTGCAGCCAGGGGTAGTAGACGTAGCTGCGATCCGCGTCGCGACTGACCCTTGCGAGCTGACCTCTCTTGTCCTCGAGATTAGCCAAGAAAGATACGTTCCCGCCCAGTTTCGATGTTGACCGCGCACAACTTCTTCCGCGAGTAGCACGCGTAGAAGAGCTCTGTACCGTCGTGAGACCAGACCCCTTTTCCCTCACCGCTTTCGTTCACAGGCCTGGCTTCACCGCCTTCCGCCGGGATGCGCCAGTGGCGGCGGACACCACCTCGAAGAGAATGAAAGGCCACCCACTTACCGTCGGGTGACCACTGCGGGGTTAGATCCACGGCGGGATCCGTCGTCAGTCGTCGTGGCTTGCCACCTTCCGCTGGAACGATCCAGATGTTGGTGGTGCCGTCTCGACGGGAGCGGAACGCGATCTCCCGGCCGTCGGGAGACCAGTCGGGCTGATTGTCATTCGCTGGATGGGTGGTGATCGGACGCGCAGGGCCACCGTTAGAGGGCATAGCCCAAACGTCGGGATTGCCGGATCGGTCGGAGATGAAGGCGATACGCGCCAAATGTGAGTTACACGTCGCCCTTGCGAATAGGCGAACGTGCTCCCGTCCGGTGAAAAGACCAGCCGCTGGATGGTGAGCTCCGATGTAATAGGCACGGGGGAACCCAAAGGGGAACGGATGGCCGATGAGCTCCTCGGTGACACGGTGCGACTCGCCTACGACACCGTTCGCGAGCACCCCGACACTAAACAACTAAACATCCGAGAGCTGACAGAGACTTCCGCACGGGAAATTTGGGCCCGCACGAGTGGGCCCTTGTTGATGTTAGTGATCCTCGCCGGCTACCCGAGCCCTTCTGCCACACCGCGAACGATCCGGAAGGCGCGATTGACGTCGAACAGATCGAACTCCCGGGGTCGCAGGACCGGGCGCAGCTGCGCGTCGAGCTGGTGCCGGAGGTCGTCCAACCGCTCCGGTGAAACGTTCACCGCACCGGTGCCAGGCACGGCGAGCTTGGCTCGCAGGATCCGCACGAGCTCTGCGCCGCCGACATCGAACCCCGCGACGCGTACCGCGTGGTCGATGTCGAAAAAGTCGCGAATGGCCACCTCGTGGCGCGACAGAGCCGCGCGGAGTTTCTCGGCCATGGCCTCGGCGTACGTCAAGCAGCGCACCGGAAACGTCTCGAGCAGGGCATCACCCTGCACCCAGTGGAGCAGCACCGTGTTCACCTGAGCCCGCTCGGGTGGCGTCAGAGTCGGTTTGCGCAGACCGATTTCGATGGCGATTGGCTCGGTTCTCGAAGCCAGGAGCGAGCGATAGCCCAGGGTCGCGTTGTACTGGGTTGATGCGTTGTGGCCTTCCAGAGGAACCAGCATCTCCAGACCAGGAATTCTTTCAGTAAGCGTGGCAACGATCGTCTCGACCGGAGCGATGGCACGACTGCGATCACCCCGTGTCGAGTCCGGCGCGGTCGGAATGCTGAAGTCGAGATCCTCGCTCAGCCGGAAGAAACCCGAGTGGATTTTCGCCAGACAGGTGCGCCCTTGAAGACCAGCGGAACATCGGCCGCCGCAAGAGCCTCGAGGATCACGCTGCAGAAGTAGTCCTTCTCGATCAGGCGTGGGGCGAATCCCGTCTCCTCGGCGGTGAACCGGATCGCCTCGCGCAGCTCTTCGCGCGCCTCTTCGTGCCAGCGGATCGGCATGCTCAGGCTTCGCCGTTCCAGACTACGCCCCAGCGCCGCTCGACGGGGCCACGCTTGGCGCGGCGCGGAATCCAGGGAATCGGGCTGCTGGTTGCGGGAAGCGCGCGGTCGAGCTGGCACAGCAACGTCTCAACGATGCCTTCGCGCTCGAGCAGGGCGCCGATCCGGCGGATCGTTCCCCTGTCACCGTAGCGCAGCGTGAGCTTGACGAGATCCGCCGCCTTGACTCGCCTCGCCTCGATCTCGCTCCGGATCCAGCGGTATCCGTGCGGGAGGCTCCCGAAGCGGGACCAATCGTAGACGGAGTCGACCAGGGACCGGGCGCGCGAGGAGTAGATCGCCGGTGCGCAGCCCTCCGTACTGGCGGCCTCCTCGGTCGCTCCAAGGCGGGCGTCCGCGACCTTGATGAGGGTCAGTTGGACCGAGCCGATGCGACGGTCGCCGGAAATTCGGTTGTTGTAGGCATAAACGCGGTTGGGCATCTGCTCGTCGAAGCCGTACCGGTTGAACGCGTTGAGGCCACAGATCTGGTAGCGCCCGCCACGGGCGGCCATCAACGTTGCCAGGGCGAGGCCCTCGTCGGGACTCCACTTGCCACCCAGAGGCAGACGTGGCGGCACGAGGTAGAGCCCGCGCCAAACACGTGCGATCATCCCCGCGCGCGCCAGGCGACTGAAGAGCTTGCGCTCCTGATCGGCGCTGAGGCGCATCGGCGTGCGCAAATCGCCGGTGCGCACCGTGGTCCAGCCGCGCATCTGCGTGTACGCCAGGAGTTGCGCCTCGAGCCGGCCGATGTTCCGCTTCACACTCGTACACTATTATCAGGATAATCCCCTGTTAAGGGATTATCCTAGATCTACGAGACGGCGGTAGTTCGTCGTTAATTAGCCGGAAAGGAGTTGTCAAGTTGACGTTTCTTTTTTCGGACTACAGCCCCGCGCTCGCGAAACCTGTGTCTCCAGGTCCTACACGTTCGGCCGCAATTTCGATTCAGATTTCCGCCTTCTCGGCGCTACGTTCTCGAAGTGGCATCCCTGATGCAGCGGAGCCACTCGGCGACGGCCCTGCCCCGCTCCATCCACGTTCTTTCGACTTCGGTGACGATAACGTCCAGGCACTCCACACGCAGTACCCGCAATAGAGTCGGCTTCTGATCGAGAGCTGCGGGCGTCAAGTGCCCGCAAGCGCGAAGGTAGGCCCAATCGTAGCGAGATATGTGCTCGCGCGTCCTTCTGAGAAGGTCCACACCCTCACATCGTCGTCCTCTCCAGTTTGGCACGATCTTCTCACGACGCGCACCTCCCGGTAATTAGGCGAGCGGTGGATCTTCTACGTCCACGACGTCAGCGTCTCGGCATCCGCGCCCGCGAAGACGGCGCGAACCTCTTGCGCTAACCTCGTCGCGGAATGCGGCCTCAGAAACCCTGAATCCTGAAGTAAACTGCGGGCATGCCTCTAGACATTCTAGCTTTTGGGCCGCATCCCGATGACGTCGAGCTTTGTATGGGGGGGACGATGCTCAAGTTGGCGGCGCTCGGTTATCGGACGGGGATTATCGATCTCACGTCTGGAGAGATGGGTACGCGGGGGACTCCCGAGCTTCGGGCTGAGGAAGCGCGCCAGGCCGGGGAGATTCTCAATGTCTCGCTGCGGCGCTCGCTCGATCTTGGAGATGGCCGTCTCGCCGTGAACGACGAGACGAAGCGCGCCGTCGCGGAGGCGATTCGCGAACATCGACCCAAGCTCGTATTTACGAACTACCCCGAGAACAATCATCCGGATCATACGGCGTCCGGTCCTCTAGTCGCCGAGGGGGCCTACCTCGCGGGTCTTCAGAAGCTCGAGGCGGAGGGAGAGCCGCACCGGCCGAATTGTGTGATTTACTACCTCGTGCCTCACAAGATAGCGCCGTCTTTCATTGTGGACATCACGCCGTATCACGAGGACAAGATGCGCGCCGTACGGGCCTATGCCTCGCAGCTTCACAACGAGGACGAAGCGGGCCCGGCGACCTATATCAGCAACCCGAGCTTTCTCGATCGTATCGAAGCGCTCGATCGCTATCACGGCGCGCTCATCGACACCGATTTCGGCGAAGGTTTCTACTTACGTGAAGCCATGAAGGTCGCCGATCCGGTCGCGTTTTTCGATCGGCCTTTCACACGGATTACATGATGCGAATTGCTATTGTTTGCTATCCCTCACAAGGCGGAAGCGGCGTTGTCGCCTCGGAGCTCGCGCTCGGCCTCGCCGAGCGAGGCCACACCGTTCATATCGTCAGCTACTCCGTTCCCTTCCGGCTGCGGGCTTTCAACCCGAACGTGATTGTCCACGAGGTCGAGGTCGCGAGCTATCCACTTTTCAAATACCCTCCTTACACGCTCAGCCTCGCGACGAAGCTGGCCGAGGTCGCTTCGGACGAGCAGCTCGACATCATACACGCGCATTACGCCGTACCGCACGCAGTGAGTGCTTTCCTCGCGAGAGAGATCATTGGTGAGGGGGCGCCCAAGATCGTGACGACCCTCCACGGGACGGACATCACGCTCGTCGGCGCGGACGAGTCGTTTCATCGTGTCACGCGTTTCGCGATGGAGGTCTCCGATGCAGTGACGGCTGTCTCGCAATATCTCAAGAAGCGGACGATCGAGGAGTTTTCTCTCGAACGATCCATCGACGTCATTTACAACTTCATCGATACCACCCGCGGGAATAATGGGCCGGATTGCGGTCGCGAACGTTGGGCGCCGAATAACGAGAAGATCTTGATGCACGCTTCGAACTTCCGTCCCGTGAAGCGCGTCGGCGACGTTGTTCGTGTCTTCGAGCTCGTCTGCCGCGAGCTCCCGGCCAAGCTCATGCTCGTGGGCGAAGGGCCGGAGCGGCTCTTCGTTCGGCAGCTCGTCAAAGAGCTCGGCCTCGCCGAGCACGTTCACTTTCTCGGCGAGCAGCAATACTTGGAGACGCTTCTGACCGCGGCGGACCTCTTTCTTCTTCCGAGCGAGCAGGAGAGCTTTGGCCTCGTGGCGCTCGAGGCGATGAACTGCAATGTGCCCGTCGTGGGCGCTCGCGTGGGAGGGCTTCCCGAAGTGGTCCTTCACGGGGAAACGGGCTATCTGCTCCCGGTGGGCGAAGTCCGCGCGATGGCCGATGCCGCCATCGAGCTGCTCTCGGACGACGCCAAACACGCACGTTTCGCCGAGGCTTCTCGCGAGCGAGCCGCCTCCGAGTTCGATCGCCAGAAAATCATCCCGCAATACGAGGCTCTCTATCAGAGATTGCTTTAAACGATAGAGCTGTCTAGCTTTAACTTCGTTCGGCCTCGACCGTGCCGTCCTTCTCCAAAAAAAGAAGCTCCTAGCTGTTCGGTTTCAGTTTCCTCAGCGTTGACTCCAGTAGAAGGCCATTTCTTGGGGTTGGGAGGCGTTGATATGGGGGGGAATACAGGCGGCGGCGGTCGTGCACTATTCGAAACACACTACTTGTGTGTCGGAGAAATTCTTGGCTATATTGGGCGGCGGCATCGCCTGACGTCCGAGGATCGGGAGGATTTTGCGTCGTTCGCGATGCTCAAGCTCGTGGAGAACGATTATGCCCGGATCAGGAAGTTCCGGGGCGAGAGCCAGTTCAACACTTATGTAACGGTCGTTCTGCAACGTCTCTTTCTCGACTACCGCACGCAAAAGTGGGGGAAATGGCGCCCCTCGAGGGTGGCACAGAAGCTCGGGACGGTCGCGATGAGGCTCGAGACCTTATTGTATCGGGACGGTTTCGAGTTCCACGAAGCGCGGCAAATTCTATTGACGAGCACTGCGTGCGACCGTACGGAAGAAGAGCTGTGGGAGCTCGCGGGAAAGCTTCCCCGTCGCGAGCGATTCTATTGCGTGGATGACGAAGTGCTGGCCCGTTTGGGAACCGCGCGCTACGTGGACGATTTCGATCGCCACGAGGCCGCGGGCCTCCTCGGTGAGCTTCAGTCGCAACTCAAAGACGCAACCAGCGATCTGTCGTCAGAGGACCGATTGCTTCTCAAGATGCGTTTCGATGAAGGGCTGAGCGTCCCGGAAATCGCGACCATGGTGAACCTCAAACCGAAGGCTATCTACGCCCGCATAACCAGGTTGCTGAAGCGGATCCGTTGCCGCCTGGAGGAGGCGGGGGTCCGTTGGGAGACACTCGAGTCCTTGATCGGCCGCGCTGAGCTGGCGATGGATCTGGAGGTCATTTTTCCAGACCTGTCGAATCGCGCGCGGTTGTCCGTCTAACCGAGACGATATCTATACTGCCTATAGTCCGGAAGGTCTCGATGAAGAAAATTACGGCACTGCACGTAAAGCCACGCGAGCCAGCGTGAAACGGCAGAGCGCAAATCTCCAACCGATGCGCTGCCCTGACGCGGAGGCGCTCGCCCGGCTCATTGATGGTTGGGATGGTTGGGATGGCCGGGATGGGTGTGACGATCTTGGTGATGCGAACGACCGTGAATCGCTGATATCGCATCTCGACCAGTGCCAATACTGCTTTCGTGTGTTCGTGGACTGTCATCGGTCTCTCCGCCATGCACGAACGTCATCGCGCTCGAATCTTTTTAACTCCAAAAGTCCGGATGCGGTAGAGTGATGTCGTTGCCGGTCGAGAAAACCGTGCCTGCTGTCGCGGCCGGAACAGGAGGCCTACAGGGATTCGACGTGTCAGAGAGCGAAGACAGGGTTTCGCGCAGCAAGCCAACCTATCAGACCCTCCTCGGCGAGTTGAGAGAGCTTCTGGATCGCGTTCGCGCCCAGTCGGCGGGGAAGCCGAACGACCCCATCACGATCTCGCCCGAAACCCTGGGGTCGATCGAGACCGTGCTTACCGCCGTCGAAGACGAGCTCAAACAAACGCGAGATGGTGTTCTACATTCGCCCTTCGTTGATCTCGCGACGCGCAGCGCTACCCATTTTTTCGTCGAGCGCTCGGTTCGATCGTTTTGCGAGAAAGTGCTCGACGAGGTCATTGCAGAAGTGGGCGCGGGAACGGGCGCGCTCCTGTTGTTCCAAACATCCGAGACCGAAGCGCGCGTTATGGCGGCTAGAAACGATCGAGGAGACAGCATCGAGCACGACCCGCGCGTAAGCCGCACGATTCTCAGGGAGATCGCGTCGGGGAATGATTCTGTGCTCGTCCATGACGCGCGATTCGACGAGCTTCTCGCGAACGAAGAAAGCGCCCAAATGCTGCAGCTGCGCTCCGTTCTCGCGATCCCGCTTCGCTTCAAAGATTTTCTCGCAGGCGCTATTTATCTGGAGAACCAACGCGCGAGCGGGGCGTTTGGCGAGCAGGATTTAGAGCTTCTCCGCTCTCTCGGACGTCTCATTGCTGTTTTCTTGAACGCGTCGCTCAGGCTCGACGAGGAGATCGAGACGCGCAAGCGGCTCTACCGCGAGCTCAAAGGTAAAGACTATTTCTACGGGCTCATCGGCTCGTCGCCACGGATGCTCGAGGTCATCGAAAGGATCGAGCAAGTCGGGCCGACCCAGGCGGCGGTGCTCATCGAAGGCGAGAGCGGAACGGGTAAAGAGCTCGTCGCGCGGGCCGTGCACAAAGCGAGCGATCGCGCGGACAAACCGCTCGTGGTCGTGAACTGCGCGGCCCTTCCCGAGGAATTGCTCGAGGGTGAGCTGTTTGGAACCGAGCCGGGAGCCTTTACCGGTGCGGTGCGTCGCATGGGCCGCTGCGAAATGGCGCATGGAGGCACGCTGTTTCTCGACGAGATCGGAGAGCTCTCGAAGAAGCTCCAGGTCAAGTTTCTTCGCTTTCTTCAAGAGCATTCCTTCGAGCGTCTAGGAGGCAAGCGCACGATCGAGGTCGACGTGCGTGTCGTTGCGGCCACGAATCGCGATTTGCGAGAGTTGGTGCAACAAGGTGAGTTCCGAGAGGATCTCTATTACCGACTGTGGGTATTTCCGATCGAGCTTCCCGGATTGCGGGAGCGTAAAGAAGACATCCCGCAGCTCGCCGATCATTTCGCGCGTGGATTTTCGAGCGAGCTCGGATTGAAGGAGCCTCCGATCATTGAGCCCGAAGTCTATGACTGCCTCCGAGAATACGAGTGGCGGGGCAATATTCGGCAGCTCGAGAACGTGGTGCATCGGCTCGTGGTCGAGAATCGAGGCCGGTCCATCACTCTCGACAGCCTGCCGCCGGAGCTCAGTGGAGCGCGCAAGAAAGTCCTCAAGCTCGCGAAAGACCCACTGCGCCGCCTCATGGCCGAGGTTCCAAGGGATTACTCGCAGCTCAAAAAACGACGGAACGAGCTCAATGAGCTATCCGCAATCTACGCTCAGGAGCTCGAAGACCGTTTCGTCGACTATGCGCTCGAGCAAACGGATGGCAATATCAGCCGTGCCGCGAAGGAGTTCGGCATGCACCGCACGATCATCCACAAGAATCTCCGTGCGAGAAAAGAGAGCGACGCCACGGATTCGTAGCCGGGTCCGCTACGGCGCTTCGAAGTGTGCCGCGCGGGCTACACCACGGCCGATTCGTGTTGCCGAGCTAAATGCTTGTCATCAGAAGGGTTAACGCACTTTCCTGCGAGCGCGCACGCTGGCACCGCTGTTGCAATAGCTAGTGAACGTCGATGGAAGCGCAGCGTGATGGCGGCGCGGGAAGAGCGCGTTTGTGCCGTTCGGGGGGGATACGCGTTTTGGCCGCCGTCCGGTGCGCCGGAGGAAGGGCAGGGGTCGCGGGCTCGCGATTCCTTGCCTTTGCTTCGGCGCACCGTTAGAAGGTCGGTCTTCTACTCGCCATGAAAGACGTGGATCGTATCGGCTTCCAACCAGCCTTTGAACCGGAGCGGCTCCCCGCGAACGATCGTGAGGTGCTCGTAGCCGTCGAGGCGATAGAGCTTCCCCCGTGTGTACAACATCGGCGGCTGTCCCGCGCGGATGCAACGTTCGGCACATCGAAGGTGCAAAGCGCCCTGTTTGCCTCCGGTGGCGCCGCAATCGGCGTCCGTAAGAAACCCCGACCATTCACGGAGGCGAGGCCGGGCCGGCGGCACGTCGCTTTGATGGTCGCGCGTCAACCCCCCCGTCAGGTCTCGCGGCACCTGTTCGAATCTGAAGCGAACGTGATGCGTCGAGCCCGCGACAACGATGACGGTTTTTTCGCTCAGGCGGCCATCCCCCGCATCCACGGTGACCCGCCGCGCTCCCGGCTCCACGCGCTCGAACACGCCGGGTGCGGCGCCGATCGGTGCACCGTCTAGATAGACCTTGCCAGGCGCGTCAGACGCGATGTGAAGGATGCCGAGCGTCGCCGGCGGCGGCGTATCGGCAAGCACGACAGGACGGGTGTTTTGCGTCGTCGTCGTCCCGGCCGTTCCGACTTCGGACGTCGCGGGCCATAGCTGATACATCGCGCCGAGAAGAGCGGCGAGAAACACGGCCGCGGCGCCGACACGAACAGGACGACGCCTGATCTGACGCACCCAGGCGGGAAGTTTCAACGTCGGCGCCGCGCGCCGGATCTCGGCAGCGCGAACCGTTACGGTCGCCGGCTGTTCGGCGGACTGTCTCAGGGCATCGCCGAGCTCGCCAGCGGATTCGAACCGGTCCCTGGCGTCTCGCGCCATCGACTTGCGCAGCACCGCGTTGACGGTGGGAGGAAGGGCGACGCCGCGCGGAGGGATAGGAAGCGGCTCGGTGAGATGTTTCGTGAGCACGCCTACAGCCGTTTCCGCCGAGAACGGTACGCGGCCGGTGAGCATCTGGTAAGTCAGCACACCAAGAGAGTAGATATCCGAGCGATGATCGATCTTGTCACCTTTGCACTGCTCGGGCGACATGAACTCCGGCGTTCCTACGATGAGGCCGGAATCCGTGGTGTGCTCGTCACGTCCAAATGGCTTGGCGATGCCGAAGTCGAAGATGAGGCATCGAAGGTCAGACGTCACGAGAATGTTGGAGGGCTTGATGTCACGATGAACGACGTCGCTACGATGTGCGGCGTCGAGCGCCTCGGCTACCTGGGAAATCACCTTCACCACGCGATTCAGCGGCCACGGCTGTCCCGAAAGCTGGTCTCGCAAGGTTGCGCCGTCGGACATGTACTTCATGACGAGATAAGGCCGGCCCTCGTACTCGCCGGCGTCGTAGACGGGAAGAATGTGCGGATGGTCGAGACGACCGAGGAGCTCGGCCTCCTGCCGGAATCGCCGCACCCAGTCTTCGTCGCTTACGACCTCGCGAAGGATCACCTTGACGGCGACCTCACGCTTCAAAGCCGGATGGAAGGCTTTATAGACCTCGGCCGTGCCTCCTCGACCAAGGAGAGACAGCACTCGGTAAGCGCCTATCTGTTGTCCGACGAGCTCCAAAACACCCTCCTCACGATCTCAATCGAGCCGATCGTGAGCGATTTGCACCATGTTGGGGAGTACCTATAAGGCTAGTTTGTCCTATCTTAAAACGCAAGGCAAGACAGGGCCGCGGGTAAGAACCCTCACTCTCGCTTGGGAGCGGCTATCCAAGCTGTTTCTTGTTATGCTCCGTCATTCTAACCATGCCCGACGCGCCAGAGAAGCTCACTCGCATCGAGAGCGATGTGGCTCAGTGTCGGAAGTGCCCCCGCCTGGTCGCGCACCGCGAACGGGTTGCCTCGGTAAAGATCAAACGCTTCGCCAATGAAGAGTACTGGGGAAGAGCGGTGCCGTCTTATGGCGATCGGAACGCGCGCCTTCTCATCGTGGGACTCGCACCCGCAGCCCATGGGGCGAATCGCACCGGGCGGATGTTTACCGGGGACCGCAGCGGTGATTGGTTGTTCGGCGCCCTCTATCGCTACGGTTTCGCGAACCAGGCGGTATCGAAAGGGCGTGATGACGGGCTTCGCCTCGACGTCGCCTACATCACCGCGATCGCCCGCTGCGCGCCGCCCGACAACAAGCCAACGCGCGAGGAGATCCTTCGTTGCCGCCCGTTTCTTTCGCGCGAGCTCGAAGTGATGACGGATTTGAGAGTTGTGCTCGCGCTCGGCCGAATAGGATTCGACGGCTTTCTCGCGGCGTGGCGTGATTCGGGGCGCGAGCTCCCGAAACCGAAGCCCAAATTTACGCACGGCTCGGATGCCGCGTTATCCGGCGGGTTGCGTCTTCTCGGAAGCTACCATCCGAGCCAGCAGAACACGTTCACCGGCAGGCTCACGCGCTCGATGTTCCACCGCGTGTTCAAGAAGGCCCGAGCTCTCGTGGACAGCTGAGCGCTTCCGACGCTAGACTTATCCAGGTGCCAGTTTGAAGTTGTCAGCACGCTCGCGCGACGCTATATCGGAGGCGCTGTCGGTTGGGATTTCCCACCACCCCACTGAAAAACGCTCCGGTAGCCGGCGCCGGGTAGCGGAAAGTATCCCTGCCTCGGTTGTCAGGAAATGAGTGAGAGCCCCCCCCAGTGGGTTGAGCCGAGCGCAGAAGGTGAGTCGAGACTCGCGCTCGATTTCATACCGGCTGCGCGCAAGGACTCACGCTTGTGGGTCTTTCTACACGGGTTGAGCTCGCACCGCCGCGGAGAGAAGGCGATCTATTTCGCGCGACAGATCGCGCGTCGAGGAGAAGCTTTCGCGAGCCTCGACATGACGGGTCACGGGGACTCGGAGGGAGAAATGCTCGAGCTCTCCTTGTCGCGCAACCTCCGGGATCTCGAACGTGGACTGCGCCATGTCGAAGAGCAACACGGTCCGTTCGCAGCCGTGCATTTGATCGGCTCGTCGATGGGCGGTCTCACCGCGCTTTGGTTCTCTGCGCAGAAGCCGGGAATCGTCACCCGCAACCTCGTCATCGCCCCGGCCTTCGAGATGGCGGGCCGCCTCATGCTGTCGATCGGGCGCGTGAGGGCCCAGAAGTGGCGACGCGAGGGAAAGATTCACTTGGATATCGGCTATGCCGTTCTCGAATTAGGGTATGGTCTCGTGGAAGACGAGTCGCGCTATCCGATGATAAGCCTAGCCCGCAAGCTGAAGACGCCGAGCTTGATCCTTCACGGCTCGGACGACGCTGTCGTGCCGTGCCAGTTGTCGCGTTCTTTCGCCGAGCGGGTCGAGGGGGTGGAGCTCATCGAGATCGCTGGCGGGGACCACCGATTGACGGCCCACAAAGAAGCGCTCTTCGACGATATGTGGAGATTCGTCGGTCCAAACGCCCCGCTGTGATATGGCTACATCGACCAAAAAAGTCATTTATGCCGCGCTCGTCGGCAACACGCTGATCGCGATCACGAAGTTCGCCGCGGCGGCGATAACGGGAAGCTCGGCGATGCTGTCCGAGGGTATCCACTCGCTCGTGGATACCGGCAATCAAGTGCTTCTGCTCCACGGAATGAAGCGCGCGCAGCGTCCCGCGGACCGGGAGTTCCCGTTCGGTCACGGCAAGGAGCTCTACTTCTGGAGCTTCATCGTAGCCATTCTGATTTTCGCCGTTGGCGCCGGTTTCTCCATCTATGAAGGTATCTTGCACCTCCGCCACCCAGAGCCGATCGAAAGCCCCTACGTCAACTACATCGTCCTCGGTCTCGCGATGCTCATCGAAGGTGGCGCATGGTTCTACGCGTGGAAGGCATTCAAAGTGCACAAGGGCCGTCGAGGCTACATCCGCGCGGTCCACGAAGGGAAAGACCCCACGCTGTTCGTCGTGCTGTTCGAGGACACCGCGGCGATGGCGGGTCTCACCGTCGCTTTCTTGGGCGTGCTCTTGAACCAACTCACGGGCATCCCCTATTTCGACGGCGGGGCCTCGATCGTCATTGGGCTCATCCTTGCGGGGACAGCGGTTTGGCTTGCGGCCGAGACGAAGAGTCTCTTGATTGGGGAGAGCGCGAATCCCGAGGTCGTGGAGTGCATCCGACGGATCGCTGCGAGCGCGCCGCAAATCCAGCACGTGAACGAAGTGTTGACGATGCACATGGGGCCGGACTTCATCCTCGTCAACCTGAGCGTGGAGTTCGCGGATTCGGCCACCGCCGACGACATCGAGAAGGTGATAGCGGAGGTGGACCGTCAGCTAAAACAAACGCTGCCCCGGGTGAAACGTGTCTTCGTAGAAGCCGAGTCGCGCGCAACGCAAAAAAACGAACATCTCTAAGAAATAAGAAAGAGATCAATATTGAAAAAAGCGTAACGCAAAGTTGCAAAGGGAAAAAAAGAAAAAGATGAAAGCTAGTACTACGTTTCCGTTTTCCAGGGCCCTTCAGCGACTTTAGGCGCTGCGCTCGTCTTGTTATTGCTCGCGCCGGTTTGACTGCGGGGGTTAGATTGCCTGGAGGGCGTAGGTGGCGAGGCCGATCGCTACTACGCGATCGTTGCCTTCTACGATTTCGAGGCGGCAGGTTGCGAGGGTGCGGCCTTTGCGCACGACTTCGCCGATCGCGAGCAAATCGCCTTGCACTGCGGTTAGAAGACTCAGCTTGAACTCGACCGTCTTTACCGTGGAGCCGGGTGAGACCGACCCGACGGCGAAGCTGCCTGCGGTGTCACCGAGCAGGCCGACGAGACCACCGTGGATGACCCCGTGGCCTTCTTCGAAATCCTTACGGAACGGGAGCCGTACGCGGGCCACGCCGTTCTCGCAATATCCTAGCATCATCCCCAGATAGCGGCTGATGGGCGCAGACTCGAACAGCTGTTTGATCTTGTCTAGGTGCGCGGAGCGCTCGTTGACTTCGTCTGAACGCCGAGGGCGGACGCCGCCAGGCAGCGGTACGGGCACGAGGGTCGGCGCTGGCTCTTGTTTGACCGAACTCGGAGATGATTTCCGCTTCGTGGCCGATTTGCTCGCCGTTTGCTTCTGAGGTTCGGACGCGGCTCGTGCGTTTTTGGCAGTTTTCTTCTTCGGCTTCGGCTTCGAGGCGAACTTGCTGGGGGAAGCGGACTTCTTCTTCGCTTCGGCGCGAGCGGGTTTTCTTTTAGATTTGGCCATCCGAGCTCAACACACTGATTGGGTATGGAAAATTGGGGCGCTCCCAAAAGCGCTCCACACATTTCGACTCATGCGGATCGACTCACTGTATCTTGAAACGTTTCAACACTGTTCTTGGGGATGATCTGACGAGCGATCCGTATAAGCCTAGTAAAACTCAATAGATGCCACTGGGCGAGTCACACATTGTCAGTTTATCACACGCGACCAACCGCGAGACTCTAAATAAATATATAAGCATACGGCCCTTTTTCAACGTTCTATTTGCCTGGCCTCGTTCCACCGCGATACACTTTGTGCCCGGAAACCGAAAGGTGCTGTTGTAAGCAATTGTTTCTAAATACGTTATACTCGAAACGGTGTCTTTTCGTCGCGAAAGACGGGTACGAATAAAAAACGAAACAGTCGAAGGAAAATCATGGCAAACGCGACTAATTACGATGTGGCGATTCTGGGCAGTGGACCCGGCGGCTACGTTGCGGCCATTCGTGCGGGCCAGCTCGGGCTGAAAACGCTCGTTATCGAAAAGGACCCCCATTTCGGGGGCACCTGCCTCCATGTCGGCTGCATCCCGAGCAAAGTTTTTCTCCACACCGCCGAGCTTCTCGATCAAGTGCGCCAGGCGGGCGTGCACGGCGTGGTCGTCGAGGGCATCCGGCTGGATTGGGCGGCGCTTCTCAAGCGGAAGGCGCGCATTATCAAGAAGAACGCTGGCGGGGTAGCCTTCTTGCTCCGAAAGAACAACGTCGAGACCCTCACGGGCTTTGGCCGTATCGTCGCACCGGGAAAGCTGGAAGTAGAAACAGCCGAAGGCGCCCAGCCGGTATCGGCAAAGGCCATCATCGTTGCGACCGGCTCTCTGCCGCGCTCGATCCCTGGCGTCGTGATCGACGGGAAGAACATCGTGACGAATACGGAAATGCTCGATTTGCCCTCTCAGCCCGAAAGCCTCGGCGTCATCGGAGCCGGGGCGGTGGGCGTCGAGTTTGCGTCGATGTTCCATAGCTTCGGCACGAAGGTGACTCTCATCGAGGCTCTTCCTCGGCTCGTGCCGGTGGAAGATGAGGAAGTCTCGGACGTCCTGCTCCAGTCTTTTCAGAAACGTGGGCTCGAGACGATGGTCGGGACGCGCGTCGAAGGCGTCTCGAAGGCCGAGGAAGGTGTTTGCGTCCGCTTCACTCAGACGGACGGGACGACGGAGGAGCGAACCGTGACAAAGCTCCTCGTCGCGGTTGGACGGAAGTCGAGGACGGACGGGATCGGGCTCGAGCAGACCGCCGTCGAGCTGGATCGGGGTAACGTCGTCGTCGACGAATATATGGAGACGGCGGCCCGGGGGATCTACGCGATCGGCGATGTCGTCGCTACGCAACAGCTCGCCCATGTCGCTTCTGCGGAAGCGATACTCGCCGTCGAGCGCATCGCCGGCCACGCTGCCGCGCGTCCTTTGAACTACACTCACATGCCGGGGGCCACCTATTGCCGTCCGGAGATCGGTAGCGTGGGCCTCACCGAGGCGGCTGCTAAAGCGCAGGGCTATGACGTGAAGGTCGGCCGCTTTCCCTTCGCTGCGAGCGCGAAGGCGACGATTCTCGGCGACAATGACGGTTTTGTGAAGGTGGTGAGCGACGCGAAATATGGCGAGCTCCTCGGCGTCCACATCATCGGCCCGCACGCGACCGACCTCATTGCCGAGGCTGTTGTCGCGCTCGAGCACGAGGCGACCGCCGAATCATTGATGCGCACCGTACACGCGCACCCCACACTCTCGGAGGCCGTCGCCGAAGCCGCGCACGGCGCCGTCGAGATTCCCATCCATGTCTGACCCTTGCTGGCGCGTGGATCTCGGGCGCCGGGAATATCGCCACGTGCTCAATCTACAGCGTGAGCTCGTGGCCGAGCGCCAAGCTGGACGGATCCCTGACCTGCTCCTGTTCGTCGAGCATCCTCCGGTCTATACGATCGGGCCGAGCGGGAACTCGGGTCATCTTCTCGCGGACCCGGCGCTTCTCGCCCGTATCGGCGCCACCTTCGTGGAAACGGAGCGCGGCGGCGACATCACGTATCACGGCCCGGGTCAAATCGTCGTCTATCCCATCGTCGATTTGAGGCGCTGGAGGACGGATCTGCGCGCCTATTTGAGAGCTTTGGAGGAAACGATTCTCATTGCTCTCGAGGGGGGCGGCATTACCGGCCGTCGCGAGCCGGGGCTTACCGGCGTTTGGCACGACAGCGGAAAGCTCGCCGCCATTGGCGTACGCGTTTCCCGTTGGGTGAGCTCGCACGGTCTCGCGCTGAACGTATCGACGAATCTGGAACATTTCAAACATATCGTTCCGTGTGGTATCTTCGGTCGCGCAGTCACCTCGATGGAAAATGTTCTAGACACGCCAGTTGCGTGTGGCCCGGTGAGAGATGCTTTGGCGCGGGCCTTTGGACGCACATTCGATCGCGAGATGGTTCGAGCGCCAAAAGGCTCGCTCGAGATGAGCCTCCACTAATGCGCCTCGGCAAGCGGCAGTTGCAAGAGCTTCTGTACTACATGGTGCTCACGCGCCGTCTCGAGGAGGCTCTCGCTCGGCTCCACCGAGAACAGGAGCTCACGACGCCGCTCGCTTTGCGGACTGGGCTCGAGGCTGTAGGCGTGGGTGCGTCCTTTGCGCTGACCCCGAAAGATGCGATCGCATCGTCGCTTCCCACCGTCGGAACGCTCTTACTTCGAGGGGTCAAACCAGAAGAGATCGTGCTTCAGTTTCTCGGGAAGGAGACTTCGCCGAGTCAAGGGCGAGATGGCTTGGGTTATTTCGGCGACTTGGCGCGGGGCATCGTTGCGACCACGGGCCATCCCGCCACGCATGTGAGCGTTATGGCAGGGATGGCTTTTGCGTATCGCTCTCAAAAACAAGAGCGCGTCGCGCTCGCGCTCATACCCGAAGAGGCGGTCGCGACGGGTGACTTCCACGAAGGCATCAACTTTGCCGCGGTGCAGAAGCTGCCGCTCATTATCGTCGTCGTACGCTACCCGTCCTACGGCATGGACTCGGGCGTTACGCAGCTCTACGAGCGAGCCAAAGCTTATGGCGTGGCCTCTCTCCCGGTCGACGGCAGCGATTTGGTCCAGGTTGTTCAGGTCGTCGAGACTGCCATGGAGAGAGCGCGCGCAGAGGATGGTCCGACGCTCATCGAGGCGGTGCTTCGAAGCTCGCGCCGCTACTTCGGTAATGAGAGTGCCATTCCCGCGCCGTTCTCCGCCGGCGCGCACGACATCGAAGACGACGAGGGCGCGAAAGACGTCGACAACGATCCGGCTTGGCGTTTCGAGAAATTTCTCTTGCAACAGGATTGGCTTTCGGAAGCCGATAGATCGACGCTCGTCGCGCGTGCGGAAGAGGCCGTCTCCGACGCTCTGCGCACGGCCGACAGTACCCCCGCACCGAAGGCGCAACATTCGGAGAGCGCGGTTTACGCTCGAGTTGAGTCATGAGCGAAGTCACCTATCTCGAAGCCATCCGCCAAGCGATGTGGGATGAAATGGAACGCGATGAGCGCGTCGTGCTATTGGGTGAGGATGTCGGCCTCTACGGAGGAGCTTTCAAGGTTACGGCTGGCTTTGTCGAGAAGTTTGGCACCCAGAGAATCATCGATACGCCGATCAGCGAGGAGGGCTTTACGGGGGTGGCGATT
Source organism: Acidobacteriota bacterium (assembly GCA_004356105.1). Lineage (GTDB taxonomy): Bacteria > Acidobacteriota > Vicinamibacteria > Marinacidobacterales > SMYC01 > SMYC01. The sequence continues at coordinate 19,638 of SMYC01000181.1, forward strand.
GGCGCGGCCTTCAACGGCTTGCGGCCCATCGTCGAGTTTCAGTTCATTGACTTCATCGCCAACGCGTTCAACATGATCACGAACTTCGCCGCGAAGAGCCGCTATCGTTGGGGCGCGGGTGTCCCGATCGTCATGCGCGGGCCCACGGGCGGCGGCGTGCGCGCGGGCCCGTTCCATTCGCAAAATCCCGAAATGCATTTCGTGCACACTCCGGGAATCAAAGTCGTCGTGCCGGCGACCGTGGCGGATGCGCGCGGCTTGATGAAGTCCGCCATACGCGACGAGGACCCTGTTCTCTATTTAGAGCACAAGAAGTTATATCGCCACATCAAAGTGGCGGCCGAGGAGCTCGAAGGGCAAGAGGAGCTCGTTCCCATCGGAAAGGCCGCGATCCGCCGACGAGGCAAGCACATCGTGGTCATTACTTATGGTGCGATGCTCTATACGGCGCTCGAGGCGGCCGAAGTGCTCGCGGGTGAAAGCATCGAGCTCGAAGTGATCGACCTTCGGAGTCTCGTGCCTTTGGACAAAGAGTGCATTCTCGAAGCCGTCGGGCGGATCAACAAGGTGATATTGCTTCACGAAGATACCCGAACGGGCGGCATGGCGGGCGAGATAGCCGCCATCATTGTCGAGGAGGCATTCGACGACCTGGACGGTCCGATCCTTCGCGTTACGGCGCCGGATACGCCCGTCCCCTTTGCGGCGTCTCTCGAAGATGCCTTCATACCGCAAGTCGAGGACGTCGTGCGCGCCGCCCGCGAGCTCTCCGCGTACTGAAAGGTGATGCACGAGCCGCCGCATCAAGAAGGGAACCCATGACCGACATCATCATGCCGCAAATGGGCGAGTCCATCGCCGAAGGCACAGTCACGAAGTGGTACAAGAAGGTTGGGGACCACGTCGAGCGCGACGAGCCGCTGCTCGAAATCTCGACCGATAAAGTCGACACCGAGATCCCGGCCCCGGTCGCGGGCATCTTGTCTGCGATCAAGGTCCAAGAAGGTGAGACCGTCGAAATCAATACCGTCATCGGTGTGATCGGGGGGGAAGTCCAAAAGGAGGAGGCGCCAGCCGCCCCAAGCGGCGAAGCCGAGAGCACGCCGGCAAGCGGCGCGACGCAGCCCATCCCGCGCGTGACCGCCGACCCAACGCCGGCGAGCCCCGAGCCGGAGGCGTCCGAGCCTGGATTACGCAGTTCCCCGCTGGTCCGCAAGATGGCTCGCGAGCACGGTTTGGATTTGAGCCAGCTCACCGGAACCGGGCGAGGCGGCCGTGTGACGAAGCACGACATCGAGAATTTTCTAGCATCTCCCTCGGCGGCCGAAGCGACACCGGTAGCGCCAGTAGCGCCGACGCCTGCTGCGACCCCGCCGACGCCTGCTGCGACCCCGCCGCCGGCGGAAGCGGCCTCGCCAGCGACGCCACCGCCTTTACCGCCCGCACCTACGGCGTCGCCACCGCCTTTACCGCCCTCACCTGCGGCGTCGCCACCGCCGGCTAGCCAAGGCCGCGACAAGGTCGAGCCGATGAGCAAGATGCGGAAGTCCATTGCCGAGCACATGTTGATCTCACGGCAGACCTCCGCCCATGTGACAACGGTGTTCGAAGCCGACGTCAGCCGGATCGTGGCGCTCAGGAACGAGGCCAAACCCATCTTCGAGCGGGACGGCGTCCGGCTTACCTACACACCGTTTTTCGTTGCAGCCGTGCTCCGCGCTCTTAAAACGTTTCCCCTGCTCAACGCCTCGATCGATGGCGATAAGATCGTTTACCACCGTGATCACAACATCGGTATCGCTGTCGCTCTCGAGGGCGGGCTCATCGTGCCCGTGATCCACGACGCCGACGAGAAAAGCTTTCTCGGGCTTGCACGAGCCGTGAACGACGTCGGCGAGCGCGCGCGCACGAAGAAGCTGATGCCCGCGGAGGTGCAGGGCGGGACGTTCACACTCACGAACCCGGGCCCTTTTGGCGGCCTCTTCGGAACACCGATCATCAACCAGCCTCAAGTCGCGATCCTTGGGATCGGCGGCATCCACAAACGTCCGGTCGTCGTCAACGACGGCATCGCGGTGCGCTCGATGGTCTATCTCGCCCTCTCTTTCGACCATCGCCTCATCGACGGTGCGCTCGGCGACCAGTTCATGGCCGACGTCAAGCGACGGCTCGAAGGCTGGGACGAAAAGATACTATAGTGGGACAAGAATAGTATGGCGGCACCGGTGGTAACGACAACGCGTTCTCCTAGACCCGATTGGCTGAAGGTGCGCCTGCCGAGCGGGGATAACTATTTCCGGCTGAAGAGCACGATGCGCAGCTTGAACCTCCACACCGTGTGCGAGGAAGCGCGCTGCCCCAACGTCGCCGAGTGCTGGGGGCAAGGTACGGCCACGTTCATGATCCTCGGGGACGTTTGCACCCGCAGCTGCGGGTTCTGTGCCGTGAAGACCGGGCTTCCTCAGATTCTCGATCGAGAGGAACCGGAGCGTGTGGCCAAGGCCGTCGAGGCGCTGGGCCTGAGCCACGCGGTGATCACGTCGGTCAATCGCGACGAGCTTCCCGATGGGGGCGCTGCTATCTTCGCCGAGACCATCGAGGCTGTCCGGCGACGCAACCCCGAGACGAACATCGAGGTGTTGATTCCGGACTTCAAAGGCTCGCGGGCCTCGCTCGAAGCCGTACTGGCCGCGAAACCACAAATCCTGAACCACAATATCGAGACGGTGCCGAGGCTCTATAAGCATGTGCGGCCGGGCGCAAACTTTGCGCAATCCGTGGAGCTTCTCGAGCGCGCGAAAACCCTCTCGCCTGACATTATTAGCAAGACGGGGCTCATGGTCGGCCTCGGTGAAAGCCTTGACGAAGTGGAAGACGTCATGCGGGAGCTCGTCGTCAAAGCCCGCGTCGACGTGTTTACCATCGGGCAATACCTGCAGCCGACGCGCGAGCACTTGCCGATCGATCGTTACGTGCACCCGGACGAGTTCGATGCTCTTGCCCAGAAAGGCCGCGAGATTGGCTTCCGCCATGTAGAAGCGGGGCCGCTCGTGCGCAGCTCGTACCACGCCGCGAATCAGGTCCCCTGAACTTGTATCGCGAATACGTCCCGTCTCCTCGGGCTTCCGCCCATACGTGGAGTGTTACTGGACACGTGGGGCGGTGGCGGGTTCAATGCCCGCGACGCGCGTGCTCCCCGACGGTTCCGTCGACATCTTGTTCCCGCAGGGAGAAACTACGACCAGGCTCACTTGAGCTCCGAGTTCCGGGCGCTCACCGGGTGGACGCCTCGCGAATATGCCCAGACCCTCGCCCGGTAGGTTCGCGACCCCGCCGGCTACCTCGTGACCTTCGCCGAGCACTAGGCTCAGCCGAGGTGAGGAGTGAGCACCTCGAAGAAAGTTTCGAGGTCGTCTTCGTTGTTGTAGTAGTGAACGGAGACCCGTAACCCTTCACCGCGTGCCGAGACGAAGACGTTCCTCTCGGCGAGCGCTGCCGCGGTTGCTGCCGGGTCGGGGACACGGATCATCGTGATCGGCGAGCGCGCGTTGTGCGCGCGGGGCGAGTCGATGGGGATGCCGCGCACCTCTAGGCCCCGGTGGAGCTCGTCGAGAAGATGCGCGACCCGCGCCTCGATGGCAGCGAGGCCGATCGATTCGATGAGCTCCAAAGCTCCCGCGAGCGCGAAGACCCCGGCGAAAGGCGGATGTCCGAGCTCGAGCCCCCGTGCCTCCGTCGTCAGATCGAGCTTCGTACTCTCGAGATCATAAGGCTCTCGAGCGCTCCTCCACCCCACGCTGGGAAGCCCCCGCTCTTCGAGAAGCGAGCGCCGCACCACCAAGGGAGCAATCCCGTAGCCCGCGGTGGCCCACTTGTAGGCGCTGAAGACAAGCGCGTCGAACGGAATAGGTTCGAGATCGATCGAGATCACACCGAAGGCTTGAGTGGCGTCGAGAACGAGCGCCGTGCCGTGCTCTTGGCAAAGTGCGCTCACGCGATCGAGATCGAGCCGGAAGCCCGTCTTGTATTGCACGAGGCTCACTGCGAGAACAGCGGGGCTCTTTCTCAGAGCGTCATCGAGTTGATCCGGGCTATCTAGGAACTCCACGTCGCGGCCGCGCCCGAGCCAAGGCATCGTGACCGAAGGAAAGTCGTCGCTCAATGCGACGACACGGCCGTCGCCCGCCAGCAAGTCGGCGACCAAGTTCAGCCCCTGGGATGCATTCGCGAGAAAAGCGATCGCGTCCGGGGCAACACCGAGAAAACCTGCGAGCTTTTGCCGCGTGTGCTCCACCCGCTCGAGCCACACGTTCCAATGCGTATTGCCCTCACGGTAGAACTCGTCAAAATACTGACGCACCCGCTCGAACGCCTCACGGCACATCGGACCACCGCCAGCGGTATTCAAGTCGACACGACCTTGAAGCGCGGGAAAGTGCGTGCGGATCTCGTTCCAATCCGTCATGAGGGCTTTCTCGCGACCGCGACGAGCGAAAGCCCGAAGGGGAGGGACGTGCGGCGAAGAAGCCATGCTTCAATCGCAAGCGGGATTACGAGCAGCCGGTTGAGGACCGGATGGTAGGCTTCGACTTCGGAGCCTTCGCGCTTTCCGCGCGTGAGCTTTTCAGCGCCCCGGCGCAAAAGGGCGAGAGGGAAGAGCAGACAGTTCGCGTAAGACACGAAGATCGGCTCGAGCCCGGCGCTCTGAAGTTTTTCGGTCAGCTCGACTCTTCCGTAACGTTGGCGCGTGTGGACGGCCTCGTCGTGCTGGCTGCGGAGCGCCTCGTGCGCCGGGACCCGGACCAGAAAAGTTCCGCCCGGCCGCAGCACACGTGTGATCTCGCGCAGTGCTTCGGTATCGTCGTGGACGTCGAGATGGTAGAGCACATCGAAGGATGTCACCAGATGGAAGCTCTTCTCGGCGAGCGGCACGTGCTCGACGGAGGCTTGAAGGAGCGCTCCCGTTTTGCGCGTTTTCGCAAGCCGCAGCGCTTCGGGAGAACGATCGAAGGCGGTTACGGTTCCGAAACGGCTTAGCGGGCGGAGCATGCCCCCGGTGCCGCAACCGGCATCGAGGATCGTGAGCTCGGAAGCGTCAGGGACAAAGCGCTCGACGAGCGCCAAAGAAATACGCTCCATGCCTTGGAACCACCACATGTGGTCTTCGAGCTCGTGGAGTTTTCGATATTCGTCCAGCTCCATTCGAGCGAGTCTATCACCGAGGTTGCGACGTCTAGAGCAGAGAGCTTCGTCCGGACAGAGGACGTGAGCAAAAATCTAGTTTTCGTACGGATGTACGAGACTTCTGGAGCTTAGGGGCCGGGCTTGGTGCTGCGGCCGTCGCCGCAAATCGCTCAGCAAAACGAAGGCCCCATCTCTTGTACTCCTATGCCGAATTCGGCATAGGTACTCCGTCTGGAAAGAGTGAAAACGAGCGACGGTTCACGCATGAGGTCGGCCGAACGGCGGTACTGGTCCATCTTCTCTTTGCCGTAGTCTTTCTCCGCCATGTAACGATTGTGCGTGCGACACAAGAGTTTGACATTCCTAGCGCTTCGGGCGCCTGAGTGTCGGCTTCGAATAAGAACTGGGGCGCGCTCGGAACCAGCTGCGCAGCTTCTAGCGCAACAGCAACCGACATGGTCCTGTAAACCTCTCGATAGAATATCTCACGTCCGTCCCGAGACCAGATTGGCCCCCCACCTCCGTTCGTCGAGATCAGGATTTTCTCACCGAGGTCGGGAAATGGGGTCGCGTAGATCTCGGGGCGACCCGACTCTCCTGACTGGTAAGCCAGCCAACGTCCGTCGGGCGAGAATGTTGCGTTGCCCTCGTCGAACTCCGTCACATGGAACGGACTCGGGTCGCCATCGTCGAGAGGTAGTGTCCACATGTCCCAGCCGGACACGCCGTGGTGTTCGTGAAACGCCAACGCAGTTCCGTCCTGAGAAACGGCGTCCGGATGCCTCGGAAACTCACCCGCCGTCAGGAGCTCGGCCCCACCGGCGCCATCCGCGTCTTGCTGGTAAATGGATTCCGTCCCGTCGCGGGTAGAAGAAAACAGAACGCTCTCGCCATCGGGGCTCCACATGGGGTAGCCGTTGTCAGCTGTGAACGTCAGGCGCGTCATTGTGCCGCGCCTCAAGTGGTAGAGCCAGACGTCGCCGTCCAGCAACAGAGTAACTCGCGCACCGTCCGGCGCCGCTTCCTGGCGTCCTTCGCGAGCTAGAACTAGAAACGGGTAGTTGATGAATCTGTGCCGCGGGCAAGCATCGTCATGCGCGAGGCTCCAGGATTAGGATAGATGCTCCCTGACTAGAGTCGTAGAATCAGCCAGGTGCCGGCCACCAGTGCCACCGCCAGGAGGATACCGACCGCGAGGCCCGTGAGGTCGGTCCGATAGGCCGTCAGTAGGGGCACGTTGCCCGCGCCACGGCGCAGATGCAGCAGATTCACCAGCAACGATTTCTGCTCGGACGCCGCTCTGTCCGAATCGGACGACGTCTCGAGCCGGTCGAAAAAACTCCGGCAGCTCTCGTCCGGCTCCGGGGCCGTGAGGATGCTTACGAGAACGAGCGCCAGGACGCCCGCGCTGAGGGAGACGAGAAAAACGAAGGGATCCCAGTGATCGAACCGTTCTCCCCGCAGGTAATAGAGAAGGAAGTTCATGGCGAGGGCCGTGACCAGGCTCGCGAGTGCCCCGTAGCGGTTGGCGCGACGCCACAGGATGCCGCCCAGGAAGCTTATCCCCATATAGGTGGCGAGCGTCTCGGTGAGAAGGAAGGAGTAGAGCACTTGCTTCACCACCAATAGCGCGTAGAGCACACCGACCATGGTCAACGCCAAGCCGCTGATGCGTCCGACCCACAGGTAGTGGCGGTCAGGACGGCCGACGGCGATCTTTCGGTAGAAACTCTGCGTGAAGAGTGCGCCGCTATCGACCATGAGCGCGGAGCTCGTTGACATATTGGCCGCCATGACGCTTGCCACGAGCAGCCCGAGGCCGCCCGGTAAGAGCAGATGACGGCACGCGAGGCCGAACGCGTCCTCGGGGTCCGTGAGCTCCGAGACGCCGAAAATGCCCTGCGTCACCCCGGCAGCGACGATCAAGCCGACGAACATCCAGCCAATGGTGCAGATGCGTTTTACGAAGTTGCCGGCCATGAAACCGAGTCGGCACGCGCGCTCGTCTTTTCCCGTGCCCACGGCCGCCAGCATGTGGGGCTGCGCCATGATCCCGACAAGGCCGTTCAGCGTGAGCACAGCGATGACCCAGGGACCGATGCCCGACGGCGTGGCCAGAGAGAGTTGGTGCGGTGCGAGCGAGGCGCGCATGCCATCCATACCGCCCACCGCGGCGAGTCCGAGAGGGACGAGCATGAAGCTGAGCGCGATAATGAGAAACCCCTGGAAGAAGTCGGTCCAGGCTGACGCTACCAGGCCGCCGACAAAACTGTAGAGGATAAAGATGGCCGTCATGCCGAATACGACGACGTTCACCCCCAGCTCGCCACCTGTCGCCTGGTTGATGACCTTGGCAGCCCCCTTTAACATCGTCGCGGTGTTGATGGTGAAGAAGGACAGCGCGAACAGCGTGTAAATGGCTCCCATCCATGGCCCGTAACGGTCCTCGGTCATCTCGGCCATGGTGGTCCGGCGGACGCGGCGGAATACAGGAGCCATGATCCAGTAGAACGGCGTCGCGAACAGGTTCTTCCACTGGAACCAGATCGCCGAAGCTCCCATGCCGTAGACTGCGCCCGCGAGGGACACGGGCATCTCCGCATGCGTCCCAACGCCAAAGCTCTGGCCAATCATCAACCACTTGGAGAAACGGCGCCGACCCATGAAATAGTGCTCGGTGTCCTGGACCTTCAAGCCGACGAAAATTCCGATCGCGGCCATCGCCACGAGGTAGCCGATCAAGACCGCCCAATCGAGAGGGGCCAGCATCACGCACCACCTCCGATCACAAAACAACGGTCGCGAAAACGCAGCTCGGGGAGAGCCAAGATGTCCGGCTCGCCGAGGCTCTTGCCGACGAGAGACAGGGGATTGTCGCGGCCCACCCGCCACAGCTCCGCCTCCGTGAACGAGCTCACCGCCGCGAGACGGTTCACGCATTCGAGCGCGCTCGCGCTCGAGCCGATGAGATGATCCTCGCGTGGATTCCAGAACCGCCCGGATTCCTCGAGAACGGCTTCTTGTTCGAGCACCTCGTAGCGGCCGGGAGGGAGCCCCGCCACCGGGGCGGCGTCGCTGACGACGATCAATCGGTCCGGACCTTTGACTCTCGCAACGACGCGGACGAAAGCGTCGGGGAGGTGATGGCCGTCCACAATGAGCATCGCCGATAACCGGTCTTCGTCGAGCTGGTCCCAGAGCGGGTTCGGGTGTCGTGCTATTTGGTTTGGAATGCCGTTTCCCAAATGCGTCACTGCTGTCGCACCGTATTCGCACGCGCGGGCGATCGTGTCGCGATCAGCAATGTGGTGGCCCAGGGAGACCTGGGCACCCGTTCTACGCGCGTGGCGGATGAGCTCCAAAGCCCCGGGTAGCTCCGGTGCCAGCGTGAGCAAACAGATCCGGTCCGAGGCCAGCGCGCGCAGCTTCTCGTAGAGGTTCACGGAGGGAGGGTGGAGGTGCTTTTTGGGGTGGGCGCCACGTGCGCCGTGCTCCGGAGAGAGAAAAGGTCCTTCGAGATGGATTCCGAGAAGATGAGGGGCGAGGTCCGGCTCCTCCATGGCTCGAGCCAGGACGGGAAGGGTGTGCTCATAGCTCTCGAGGCGCGAGGTCACGACGGTCGGACAAAACGCTGCGGTTCCCCGGTCTAGGAGTGCGATGACGACGCGCCGCACCTGCTCGACGTCGAGCTCGGGGCTCGAGAAGTCGACCCCTAGAAAACCGTTGACCTGAAGATCTACGAAGCCTCTCATGCCCTGGTGCCGGTCCAACTATATCCGCTCCGCGGCACCGACACATCGCCTGATCGCAGGCGTGAGTCGTTCCAGGAGCTTGCGCGTCGTTCCGAAGGCTATTAGGTTGTTTGGGCGTTTCCGCGGAAACGCCCGCTGTGGAAAACTCCGGCGAAGTGTGTGGAAAACCTGTGGAAAGTATGCCTCGCGTGAGTCACGGCTCAGTGGACGTGAGAAAAAATCAACTTCGCGAGGACGGTGCCAAAATTGCCGGCGCTTCGCTGTGCGAAACGTCCAGAAAGAAGGCAGGATTTTCTCAGCCTCCCCCGATGTGCACAACTGCGCCAGTTTAGGTTAGGGTACGACCGATTAAGCAGGCGAGGCTGCGGGAAACGCCCCCGCCGCAGCTGAGCGTCCAAGCCTTGCTCAACAACTCAGCGGTCTTCAATTTCAGGTTCTCGGCCGACAAGGAATTCAAGGACAAATTCGAGCGGCTCGCCGAAGTAATGGGCGTCGAGAACGCTCAGAAGAACATGGCAGAGATTTTGGCGAAGGCACTCGACATCGCGCTCGAGAAGAAAGACCCGAAGAAGAAGCTCG
>SMYC01000182.1 GCA_004356105.1 Acidobacteriota bacterium
AACGCCTCTGCCTGTCCAGCGCGACAAGCAGCTGAGGGAAGCGTCGCGAAACGTTCGCCACATGAATGCGTGCCGGTACCGCACCCTCGCTCAAGTGAAGGGCGCAAATGCAGTAGTCATAGAGGCTCTTGTAACCAAGCTCGAGCGCGGTCTTGCGAGCCGACATCTCGGCGAGATGGGCAATGAGCGTGGCGATGTTCCCGTTCTCCGCAACAACCAGCTTGGCCGCGGAGTGAACAAGCTCATCGCGAGACAGCTCTTCGAGTTTCTTGAAGTAGCCATGCCGCAAGAATCGTAAACGGGCATCGTCACGACTGTGACGTGCACCCCTGGTTCCGCCGGCCTTCGCTTTTATCTGTGCCTCTGTGGCCATTCCCCTCTTTGGTTCCGGCTCCGCCGCGCTAGGTACATTGATTCTGTTTCTTACGCTGCGACTGCCGAGGGCGCGCAAGGACACTTGACTAACCTTCGGCGGAGCCGTTCTTCTTGTCTGTAGGCGGCCTCCACCCTTTGACGAACCAGGAGCATCCGAATGCCCAAAGGGCCAGGGTCTCGAGCACGAGAACAGGCTTCCACCAGGAGATGGCGACCAACCACCCGGGTTGGGGATTGTCCGGATACATCCAGTTGACGAACGCCCATACGCCCATGAGCAACATGCTCACGACGATCGTAACGCCGGACCAGTAGTAGATCCTGTTCCGGGATTGCTTAATCCCTACCCCCCTCTCTGGTTCCCTGAATCGGAGTATTTCAGGCCGGTCTTCCTTGCTCGTCTTCCGGAAGAGATAGAGGCAAAAAACAGCCAGCATCGCGAACATTCCGACTGCGAACACGAAATGTGCGACCTCTGTCTCCGTTTTGGTCGCAGGAAACAAGGCCACTCCCAAAGCGCAGAACCATGCCACGTCACCGACAATGTCATCCGTGGTTTCATGTCCCTTGTACGAGAACAAGAACCACCCGATCGTGAACAAGAACCCGACGAACACGTCGCCCATGCCCGTGCTGTAGTAGTCGCTGATCGATTCCTGAGGTACGAGGCTGTGAGTTTGCCACGAGACGCCGACCCACAAGACGAGGGGTAACGCGACGCCGAGGATTCCGACGACCTTCCTAAGCGTGTAATAGGACGCGATCTGCCGTTCTTCTCCGTCTTCTCCATAGAGTTTGACGCGGACCCACCGGGGGTCCCAAAATCTGAGAGTTCGCTCGTCTCCTGTCATCGCTCGCCTCCCGCTTTCTGCGCTTCTTTTCTCTCAAGTAACCGTGGACAGGGACTCCATGATTCGCGTGCTCATATTCTGGTACGCGACAATTTCGCTGAGACTCAATACATCTTCCTCGGACAATCCCTCCCCTCGCAGAAGCTCGACGTCCCTCGGACTGCACGCGTTCGGAGAGCGAGTCACTTTCACCGCGAAATCCGCAATCGCCCTCTCGCGCGATGACAGACCGGCCTTGGTGTATCCCCGTTCAGCCCGCGGGTCTCGCGAAAGAGTTGCCGAGCTTCCTCACGGTCTGACTCCTCGTTCTCCGTTTCAATCCAGGCTATCCAGGCCATGGCATCCACCTCCGCAAAGTATTCGCGGGCGCACGTCAGTTGGCGACCGCCGTCGGCGTGAGCATAACCCAGCACCCCTCAAAAGTTATGTTAGTGTCCCGCCATGTTTTTTGTTCTCACGCTCCTCTTACAGTGGAATTCGAGCTACGAGCTTCTCGTCATCGAGGATGCACGCGGCGACGCCAAAGCACTCGTCGAGGCGCTCCAAACGGGCGATGCCGACGTCAAACGTCAGGCCATACGGGCGCTCGGGCGCTTCGAGCGTCCCGAGCTCGCCGAGCACGTCGTCCCCTTTCTCGACGACCGTATGGCCGAAACGCGGGTCGAAGCCGCGAACGCGCTCGCGCAAATGAAGGCAGATGCACCACCGCTCACGGGCCGGCTCGAGAAAGAGCGGTTACCGGCCGTACGCGCCGCGCTTTACGAGGCGCTCGGACGGCTCCCTAAAACCACCCAAGAGCAACTCGTCGCCGGCCTCGGCGAAGACGAGCTCGCACGCACGGGTGCCGTCAAAGGCCTCGAGCATCTCCTGCGAACCGTGGACGAACCCGCCACACCGGCAACTGTCCTCGCTCTTCGCAAGTCGGTCGCGGATTCACGCTCGGCGAAAATTCGGGAGCTCGCGCTTCTCGCGCTCAACCGCGCGGGCGACCGGGACACGGAAACTTTGGAGATCGCGTGGCGCGACCCCAGCCCGCTCGTCCGGCGTTTGGCCGTACTCGGGCTCGAAGAGTGGCGAGAGGATCCGTCTCATATGGTCCGCTATGCGGGCCTGAAGGCGGCCCCGACCTGCGCGCGCGCCGAAGCGGCCCTCGACGATCCGAGCGAGCACGTGGCCCTTTTGGCTATCGATCTACTTGGCGAGCACTGCAGCTCCGTTCCCGCAAGCTTGCTGGAGCGTGATTGGCGCCGCGCGTCACGCGCCCTCGTTTCGCTCGCGCGTGTACGACCCAACGAAGCCAAAGCGCACTTGCAGCGCTTCGCGAGCCACGACGTCTGGCAGGCGCGCGTCTACACAGCGCGCGCGGCCCGCATTCTCGAAGATGAGGCGACGCTAGAAAAACTCCGCTCCGACAGCCACCCCAACGTTGTCGGCGCCGCGCTCGTCACGCCGGCACACGCGCTCGCGGCGCTCGCAAGCGATCACTACGGGCTTCTCGTGAGAGCGCTCGGGCTTCTCGAAGGAAGCGTCACACGTTCTGACATCCCGACCTTGCTCTCCGCGCTGAAGCGAGTCACGAGTGAGGGCCGGGCGACGTCGCGCGACCCGAGGCGCTTGATGCTCGAGCGGCTAGGCGAGCTCGGCGTCGCGAAGGAGCTCGAGTTCTCTCTCTCGGACTTCGATCCGTTCATCGCCGAGCTCGCCGCGAGCATCATGAGCAAGAACGGGAAAACCGCTGCGCCGAAGACGATGCCTTTCGCACCCACACCTGCGCCTTCGGAGACATTCTTCCAGAAGCTCGCGGGGGCGAAGGCGCGCATCCACATGAAGGAAGCAGGCAGCTTCGTGGTCGTGCTGCTGCCCGAGGCGGCTCCTTTCACGGTCGCGCAATTCGTCAAACTCGCCGAGGCCGGCTACTACGACGGTCTCACCTTCCATCGCATCGCGCCGAACTTCGTCCTTCAGGGCGGAAGCCCTGGCGCCAACGAGTTCGTGGGAACGGACGGCTACATTCGCGACGAGGTCGGCCGTTTGTCGCACGAGCGCGGGACGCTCGGCATCTCGACACGCGGGCGCGACACCGGAGACAGCCAGCTCTTCATCAACCTCGTCGACAACTATCGACTCGATCACAACTATACGGTCTTCGCGCGCGTCGTCGAAGGACTCGACAACGTCGACAAAGTGCAAGAGGGCGACGTGATGGTCTCTGTGACGATCGAGCGTTGAAGGCTACGCCGCGGATTGCATCCAGCGTAGGCCTTTTTCCATCTCCACGCGCATGCGCTCACTCTCGAAGTGGCACCGCCGACCGTGTCCGGGAAGAATCCACTCGAAATTATAGGCGCGCAGAAGCTCCGCCGAGCGCACGAGCTCACTCCAGTCGTACCAGCACACGCTGCGAAACGCATAGATATGGCCCATCGTGGCGCTCCACGCGATGTGGTCTCCGGTGAACAAGAATTTGTCCCGATAGAGCAAACAAGACGAGCCTGACGTGTGGCCCGGCGTGGGGATGACAAGCGTATCCTCATCGAGGCGCACCGGTTCGAAGCCGGAGATGGGCCGTTCTATGTCACGCGTCCCCCGGCCTATCTCGTCTTCGTGCAACACGCGCTCGCACCCGAAGTGCTCGCGAAACTTGGCGTGGTCCGCCACGTCGTCCTTATGCGTCAAGAACATCGTGCGGACGCCGCCGAGCGCTTCGATCCGGCGGACGAGAGGACGGTTGAAGCGCGGAGAATCGACGAGGATGTTCCCCGCTTCGCGGACGATCAGATAGCTCGTAGCTCCGTAGCTCGACTCCGAATGGTAGCCGCAGTGATAGACGCCGTCGGCGATGCGGTCCGGCAGCGCCGCGCCGGCTTCGGTGACGTCGTGCTTCTGCTCGGTACCGATCGAGACCGTGGGACAGGACAGCAAGGCCATGAGTGCCCGCAACCGTTCCTCGTTGGTCTCGGGCTGGCGATGAACGCTCGCCTGCCCCTCGCGCCGCATGAACGTATCGGGCGCCATCCACCGGCAGGTATCACAGTCTATGCAGCTCGCATCGACGAAGAAATCTCCCGCGACGTTATGTTCTAGCCGGCGCTCCAACTGGGCCATGCCCCAGTATAACTTGGCGTCAAACCATGCCGCGGATGAAACGCAACAGAAAGAGAAGAATCAGCGGCGAAAAATCGAGCCCACCCATGGGGGGCAGAAGCTTCCGAATCGGCGCAAGTAAAGGCTCCGTCAACATCCTCGAATAGTGCACGATGGGGTTTCCGGGCCGAAGCTGCATCCAGCTCGTTACAACCGCAACCAGCACTACGTAGAAATAGAGGTCGAGAAACTGCGCGAAGGGACTACTGCCGCCGGACACGCATAGATGCTAACACATGCTCAGCGCGCGCTCAGTTCCATCCTCACGGGAAGCTCGAAAAGAGCCGCCTCCGCGTCGTTACGCACCAGAAGGTAGCGCCCAGCAAGCGTCGGGGGGTTCCAGATCTTCCCGTCCAAGGCCCGAAAGCGCGTCAGCTCCCGAAGCTCGTCGGGCGATGGCTCTACAAGCATGATCTCGCCGTGCTCACCTTGTACGATGAGTAACCCGTCATCTTCGCCTTGTGCCCGCACGAGAAGAAGTTGCCCGTGCCCGTATCGACCTCTCTTCCACTTCCGCCGCCCGTTCTCCGGGTCGATGCAAACCATGATGCCGTCGTCGATTCCGTAGACGAACCCGTCGTAATAGACGAAGTTGGCGAACTTGGATTTCAATCGCAGGCTCTCCCAAACGACCTCGGCGACGAATGACTCGTCCGATCGCTGTTCGACGTGGAAGAGCTTCGCGCCCACGCCGTATCCGGCCGATACCAAGAGCCGGTCTCCTGGAAGTAGAAGTGGCTGGGCAACGTTGGGTTGTCGCCGCGGCCATGCCTGCTTCCACAAAACGTGCCCCGTTCGAATGTCGTGCCCCGTCAAGCTCGCGCCGCCCCAAGCAACGATCTGCTCGACGCCGGCGAGCGTCGCAACAAAGGGTGAAGCGTAGCCCGCGCCGTCGTCGCCCACACGCCAGACCTGCTCCCCGTTCTCCGCGTCATAAGCGACCAACGTCGCGGACTTGCCGCCGGCAACGATCACGAGTCCGTCCAAAACGAGTGGAGAGTCGCTCTTTCCCCAAACCGGAACGTCCGAAGCACTGTCTCGAATCACGTCTCGCTTCCAAAGCGTCTTTCCCGAGTCGAGATCGATAGCCGTCAGCAATCCCGAACCGCCCATCGCATAGACACGCCCGCCGTGAATCGTCGGGGTCGCCCGAGGTCCTTCGCCCGCAAGCGCGTTTTGATAGTGGGCAACTTCGCGCGTCGCCCACTCGACCCGTCCGGTCGAGAGCTCGTAGCGCACGACGCGCTCTTCAGCGCTATGTTGTTCCTGCGTGACGGCCGCGTTGCCCGAAACGGCGAAGCCGGACCAACCGCGTCCGACGGGCCGTCGCCACAAGAGCTTTGGCGGGTCAGCCGTCCAATCTCGGGAAAGACGAACGCCTTCGATCTCGCCGTTACGGTTCGGTCCAAGGAATTGCGGGAAGTCCGCGACCCCAGGAAGCGACGCCTTGTCGGCAGCGAGATTCGCGGCGCTCGAGCGAAATCGTAGCTCGAATTCCGGGACGAGATCGCCACTCACGCCGCGGTACTCGAACAGCGCAAAGAAGGCGGCCAGAAGAGAGAAAAAACCTCCGACGAGCAACACACGAGAGCGTCGCGGCAGCCGAGAAAAGAAGACCCCCCAGAGGAGCAGCAGAAAGGAGGCGAGGAGAAGGACGGACGCGGTCATCATGACTTTGTCTTGTCGGATCCGCTCACTGGAATCCGTTGCCCCCATCCACGTCATCGCGACGAGCACGACGGCGACGATTCCGATCAGATAAACAGGCCACCAACGGGGACCTTCGGCACGTGGTTCCGGCATATAAGGATTAGCGTAGCCCATCGGGCCGATACGGTCCATACGATTGCTACAATAGGCTCGATGGCCTCGCCCCCGGTTCAAAACCCAAACGTATACCCAAAGCACTCGCGATGGCCGCTTGCGTTCACGGTGCTCGGACTCGGCGTCCTCGCTCTCGCCGGCTATTTCTTCCACACAACGCGCAGCCTGCCCGGAGACTTCGTCGAGCAGGCACGCTCTCTCCTCGGCGACGCGCGCTCGGTGGCGGAGGGCTTCAGGAAAGGCACCGTCACGACGCGCTTCATCAGCTACGCCGCCGAGATGAGCGGCAGCAACTATCTGCAGTTCGCCACCCTCAAAGAAATCGAGATTTTCGAGCGCAAAGATTCGGCCACGATTTTGTGGGGTCAGCTCGCACTACCGGATGTCGTCGTGCGCGCGGAAGCTCCAGTCGAGTACACGTATTATCTCGACCTCGACGAGCCGTGGGAGCTCGTGCTCGAGGAGCACGCCGTCATCGTACGCGCGCCCGCGATCCGCTACAACACGCCCGCGATAGACGTCTCCAATATCCGCTATGAAGTGGCCGAACGAAGTTTCTTACGTAATGAAGAAGAGGCGCTCGAGAATCTGCGAAAAGGGCTTTCGCAGCTCTCAAAGCAGCGCGCTCGGGAGAATGTAACTCTCGTCCGGGAGCTCGGACGCAAGCAAACTGCCGAGTTCATCCGCACCTGGCTCATGGCGTCCTACGACGACGCCGACGCTTACCGCATCGACGTGATCTTCGCGGACGAGGCAGGGCCCGAGCCCACCTTCACCGAGCTCCCGCGCTGAGACACCTCACACTTTTCGCGGCTCGACTTTGACGCTCTTGTAGCGTGACAGCGTCACTTTACCCGCCGGAAGCCCGCGCGGCTTGCTCACGTCCTTGACCCGGGCCACATGCACGGCCACCTTCCCCGCGTTCTTGGCCTTCGAATAGCGGGCCGCGAGCGCAGCCGCATATCGGAGCGTGTCCCGTGGAAGTGCTTTGAGTCCGTCGGGGTTCCGGACCACGACGTGTGAGCCGGACCCGCCCGCGACGTGCATCCAAAAATCTTTCTGCGCCGCGATCTTGAAAGTCAGGACGTCGTTATCGGAAGCGGTTCTTCCGACGAGGATTTCCATTCCGTCGGGCGAGTCGAAGCTCCGCGCAACGTCATCTGCGCTTTTCGCCATCGACGTCACCAATGGCTGAGATCGACGGTGGAAGAGGCGCTGAGGTTTCCCCCAGCGCCTCTTCGATTCAGAGGCAACCGTTAACGATCTTCCGTCGCGGGCGTGCCGGCGAGAATCACCGGGGGAAGATTCAACCCCGCAACAAGCTGGTTGTACGCCATCAAGTCACCTGCGACGACTTCGTCGAACTGGGCCTTCAGGCTCGCGAGATCGGGCTTCAAGTCGTCGAAGCGCTCATAGGCCCCCGCGGTCGGCGGGTAGTCCGCCATCACGACATAGCTGTAGAGGGTCGTGAGCTGGTTGTCGATCATCGGTGGAAAGTTGATGGGATCCTGCCGCGACTTGCTCTTCACCTGCGTGATCTGTTCTTCGATCTCGGTGAGCTTTTCGTCGAGAGCTTTCGCGGCGTCTGCAATCTCCTCGTTCTCCTCGCCAGCTTTCTTCATACGGGCGACGATCTCTTTCGACTGTGCTTTTACGTCGCGAATGTCTCCGAGCGTTCCGAACAGCGACTCGATCGCGGCGGCAACGTCTGTCGCCAACTGGTGCTGCTCTTCGAGCTCGGCCACGGTCGTGCTGACGTTTGGACTGAGGCGTACTTCGAGCGGGCGCGTCTCGGTCCATTCGGCAACGCTCAGACGCACGTGAAACGTACCCGGCACGACTTGCATGCCGGGCGTTCCGCCCCAATGGACGACGCCTTTCGGGATCTCGGGGCCTTCCTCCCGGAGACTCCAATTGAAGCGATTGAGTCCCTTCTTCACTGGAAGACGCGTTTTCTTCCCACCGAACAAACGCGCGAAGAATCCTCCTTCGTCGCTCGGCTCCTCGTCGTCCGCTTTGCCTTTGAACGTCTGGATGACGTTGTCACTGCTATCGAGAACTTCGAGCGTGAGCTCTTCTTCGGGCACGTCCTTCAAGTAGTAGTCAATGGTAGCGCCACCCAGGGATCCGCCACGATAAGCCGTCCGCGGCGCATAGAGCCACATGTCGGCCGATTCGACCTCCTCCGTGATTTGATGGAGCGGGGTCACGTTGTCGAGCACCCAGAAAGAGCGCCCTTGTGTAGAGACGACCAGGTCTTTCCGGTGAACCCGAAGATCGGTTACGGGTGTCACGGGTAAGTTGAGCTGGAAGCGCTGCCAATGCGCGCCGTCATCGACCGAGAGATACAAGCCATACTCGGTCCCGGCGTAGAGCAGGCCTTTCCGATCGGGATCCTCGCGTATCGCGCGCGTGAAGTGCGTGCTCGGGATCCCGTTGGTGCCATCGGTCAGCAGATCCCAGTTCTTCCCGTAATCGTTCGTTCGAAAGATGTAGGGATTGAAATCGTTCTCTCGGTAACGATAGACCGCGATGAAGGCGCGTCCAGGCGCGTGCGTCGAGAGCTCGACAACGTTGACGGTGCCGCCTTCCGGCATCCCGTCCGGCGTGATCTCTTCCCAGCTCCCCCCGCGGTCGCGCGAGATGTGCACGCGACCATCATCCGAGCCTGCCCAGAGCTCGCCCGACATGTGGGGCGACTCTGCGAGCGCGAAGACAGTGTTGTAGACTTCGACACCCGTGCTGTCATGAGTGATCGGGCCGCCCGCATAGTCTTGATGCTCAGGATTATTGGTCGTCAGATCGGGGCTGATGACGGTCCAGCTCTGGCCGTGATCGCGCGACATGTGGACGACCTGGGAGGCGTGATAGAGGATGTCGGGATCGTGCGGCGATAGCAGGATAGGCGCGTTCCACTGAAAACGATACGACAGGTCACGCGCCGCGGCTCCCAGCTGCAACTGCGGGTAAGCGAGAATCTGGCGGTACTCTCCCGTCTTGCGGTTGATTCTCGAAATGCTGCCGCCGTAGCAGCCGGCATAAATAATGTCGGGGTCGCGCGGGTCTACGGCAATGTGACCGCTCTCGCACCCGCCGACGGAGTACCAGTCGGGAACGATTTGGCGGAAGCCCGCACCGCCGCGGCTCGGGACTGAGATCGTGCTGTTGTCCTGCTGCGGGCCATAGATGCGGTAGGGCCACTGGTCGTCGACGAAGACGCGGTAGATCTCGGACGTCTCCTGATTCTGCTGCGTCGACCACGAGCCACCGCCGTCGAAGGATACGTTCGCGCCGCCGTCATTGGCGTTGATGATGTTCTTTGGGTTGTCAGGGTTGAGCCACAGGTCGTGGTTGTCACCGTGCGGCACGCGGATGCGCTGCTCGAAGGTCTTGCCGCCGTCGATCGATTTGTAAAAGGCCGTGTTCAAAGCATAGACCGTGTTCTCGTCCTTCGGGTCGGCGAAGATGTGGATGTAGTACCACGGACGCTGGCGGAGCTTCGCGTCTCCGTTGATGCGCGTCCAGCTATCGCCCGCATCGTCCGAACGGTAGACGCCGCCCTTCTCACCTTCAGCCTCGAGAAGAACCCAAACGCGGTCTGAGTTCGCGGGCGACACGGCAACGCTCGTGCGGCCGACCATGCCTTCGGGAAGCCCACCCTTTAGATGGTCCCAGGTGTCGCCGCCGTCGGTCGTGCGATAGATACCGCCGGCCTCGCTTCCGGAGATCAACGACCACGGCTTGCGCTCGGCGGCCCAGGCACCCGCGTAGATAATGCGCGGGTTGTTGGCGTCCATCGAGAGATCGACGACGCCCGTGCGGTCGTCGATGAAAAGGACCTTTTCCCATGTCTCACCGCCATCGGTAGAGCGGAAGACGCCCCGCTCTTCGTTGGGGCCGAACATATGGCCGAGCGCAGCGACATAGACATGATCGGGGTCGTCTGGATGGACGCGGATTTTGCCAATTTGTCCCGCGTCGCGAAGGCCGATGTGCTTCCACGTCTTTCCCGCATCCGTCGAGCGGTAAATGCCGTCACCGGCGGAAATATTGCCTCGGGGGCAGGCGGATCCCGTCCCGACATAGACGACGTTCGGATCCGACGGAGCGACGGCGATAGCACCCACCGAGCCCACGCCGAGAAAACCATCCGTCACGTTGGTCCAGTTATTGCCGGCATCGGTCGTCTTGAAAACGCCGCCGCCGGTGCCGCCAAAATAGTAAACGAGCGGCTGTCCGGAAACCCCCGTCGCCGCGGTCGATCGTCCCCCGCGGGAAAAGCCCACCGCTCGAAACTCCATCCCTTCCAAAAGGGCGTGGTCCACTTGGACGTTCTCCGCGTTTTCTTCGTAGTCGTTATAGCTACCCTGCGCTGCGGCGAGCGCCGCGCTCGCGACGAGCGTGCCAAGCGTTAGAAAAACGAATCGTTTCATTTTGAACTCTCCATTTTGATCGAATCCCCCTCGGCCAGCCGAAGTCTATTTCACGGCGAGAAGCGTAGCAACGACGTCACCGGAGCGCCCGAGCCGGTGACCACGATATAGAGGCGGTCATACTCGTCGACCGCGATGTCCGTGCCGGGCTCGCCCCCAATGAGACCGACGAGTCGGGGCGTCGTATTGCTGTGGCCGACGACGAGGATACGTCCTTCCGCAGCGCGTAGCTTGGTCGCAACGGCCTCGAGATCCCCCGGATCGTAGAGCTCGAGCTCGAGCCCGAGCGCCTCCGCGAGCGGGCCCGCCGTATCTCGCGTCCGGATGTAGTCCGAGCTGTAAATCGTGTCGATCTTCATGTCTTTGAGAAGTCCCGCGAGCACCTCGGCGCGCGCGCGGCCTGTCTCCGAAAGCTCCGCATCGTGGCTGTCGTCAACTTTTTCCGCGTGGCGCACGAGCACAATGACGTTGTCGAGCGCGGCGGCGGTGGACGTAAGCGCTAGCCAGGTGAGCAGAATCCATGCGAATCTCATCGTTTGACTCTTTGCGACGGGCTGAGAATGCCCTATGTTCACCGTCATTCTATCGCTTCTCCTCTCCGCCCAAGCGGGATACGACATCATTATCAAGAACGGCACCGTCGCAGACGGCTCGGGAGCCGTTGACACGGTGATGCAATGGGCCTACATTCGCGCGGTTCACCCCCTGGCGACTTCGCTCGCACAATCGTCCGCCAATAATACCGGACCGAAAGGATTGCATAGATGAGGCGTTCTTGGATCAGCAAACCAAATCCGTTTCCCATCGCTGCCTTGTTCTTCCTCGGGTCGGGGTGGGTTGAAGCTCAAAGCGGAGCCGGAAGCGTCCCGCCCGCCTTCGACCAATCCCTTTATCAAGCACTCGAATACCGTTCGATTGGTCCGTCCCGGGGCGGACGTGCGCCGACGGTCGCGGGTGTTCCCGGTCAGCTTTTCACTTTCTACATGGGCACATCGGGCGGCGGCGTTTGGAAGACGACGGATGCCGGGACCACGTGGGACAACATTTCGGATGGCTTTTTCGAAGCCGGTTCGATCGGCGCCATTGCCGTGGCCGATTCGGACCCCAACATTCTCTATGCGGGCACGGGTGAATCGTGCCTGCGCGGGGACGTTCAAACCGGAGTCGGGGTCTACAAGTCTCGCGATGCGGGCAAAACTTGGAAGCACATCGGTCTCGAGAGCTCGGGACAAATCGGCCGCATTCGTGTTCATCCCAAAGACCCGGATCTCGTCTATGTAGCCGTCCTGGGGCACGCGTTTGGTCCGAACGAGGAGCGCGGTGTTTTCCGCTCAAAAGATGGGGGCGCATCCTGGGAAAAAGTCCTTTATGTGAGCGACGAGGCCGGTGCGGTGGATCTGTCGATGGATGTCAATAACCCCCTGGTTCTTTACGCCGCGATCTATCAAGTGGTTCGCAAACCCTGGATGTTGGTAAGTGGCGGCGAGCATAGCGGCCTCTATAAGAGCACGGACGGTGGGGACTCCTGGACGGAATTGAAGAACGGACTCCCAACGGGGATAAAAGGAAAGATAGGCGTAGCGGTGTCGCCCGCCAACTCGGACAGGGTCTATGCGGACATAGAAGCGGATGATGGAGGAGGGGTCTATCGCTCGGACGATGGCGGTGAGAGCTTTGTTCGCGTCAGCAAAGATCGGAAGCTGGTGGCGCGCCCCTTTTACTTCAACCACGTCGTTGCTGACGCCGTTGACGAGAACACTGTCTACGTCATGAATCTGGACTTCTTCAAGTCGGTGGATGGCGGACGGACTTACGAGGAAATCACTGGGACCCACGGGGACTTCCACGATCTTTGGATTAACCCTGACAACCCGGAGGTCATGGTCAGCGGAAATGACGGCGGCGGGGCGGTATCGCTCAACGGCGGCAAGTCATGGTCGACCCAAATGAACCAGCCGACTGCGGAGTTTTATCGAGTCGCCGTCGACAATCAATTTCCCTATCGTGTCTACGGGCCGCAGCAGGACAACTCTTCGATTTCCGTTCCCAGCCGTGTTGCCCGCCGGAATGTCGTACCCGATATGTACGAGGTCGGTGGAGGAGAGCAAGGGCATATTTGGGTGCATCCAACGAACCCGAACATCGTCTATGCCGGTGAGTACGAAGGGCAAATCACCCGATACGATCGCGAGACGGGAGACCTCCGAAACATCGAGACCTATCCTCAGCTTCCGGAGGGGTTACCTGCGGAAGCACTGAAGTACCGGTTTCAGATGAATGCTCCCATTCGGGTCTCCCCTCATGCCCCGCACGCCATCTACCATGCGTCCCAGTACGTCCATCGTTCGACGGACGAAGGCCAGAGCTGGGAGATTATCAGCCCCGATCTCACCACCAACGACAAGAGCAAACAGGGGCCCTCCGGCGGGCCGATCACCAAGGATCACACAGGCCCGGAAACCTATTGCACGATCTTCGCCTTCGAGGAATCTCCGCATCAGGCAGGACTGTTCTGGGTCGGAACCGATGACGGGCTCGTTCACGTTTCCCGCGACGGAGGTGCCACCTGGACGAACATCACTCCCGAAGGGATGCCGGAGTGGGGAACGGTCAACATGATCGAGCTCTCTCCTCACGACGCGGGGCGAGCCTTCATCGCGGTGCACAGATACCGACTCGACGATTTCACACCGTACATCTATCGAACCGATGACTACGGCAAGAGCTGGACGCGGCTGGCCGACGGCGCGAACGGCATCCCGGCGAACCACTTTGTCCGGGTGGTTCGCGAAGACCCTTTTCGCAAGGGGCTTCTCTATGCGGGCACGGAGTTCGGCATGTACGTCTCCTTTAATGATGGAACGAGCTGGCAATCGTTGCAACTGAACCTGCCCATCGTTCAAATTGCCGATATGGTGATCAAAGAACAAGAGCTCGTGGTGGCGACCCACGGCCGGTCCTTCTGGATTCTCGATGACATCACGCCGCTGCATCAGATCGACGAGGCCATGTCCAAAACGGCCTACCTGTTCGAATCGAAAGATGCTTATCGTCGGACCGGCTTTACCGCCTATTACAACCTGACGGACCTACCCGGGGATGGGATCAAGCTCGAATTCCTGGAGTCGAATGGGAAGGTCATCCAAACTTTCTCGAGCAACGACGATGCGGGCCCACCGGCGAAAAAAGGCATGAATCGCTTCGACTGGAATCTACGCTACCCGGCTGCCGACGTCGTAGACGACGCGTTATGGTTTGGCGGTCGCAATGCCGGCCCTATCGCAGTCCCAGGCGCCTACGAGGCGAAGCTCACTGTTGGTGAATCGACTCAGACCGTTTCGTTCGAAGTTAAGAAGGATCCTCGACTAGAGACGAGTCGAGGTGACTACCAGGAGCAATTCGATTTGGCGATCGAGATTCGCGATGAAATCACCCGGCTCACCGATGCGGTCCGGCGAATCAGAAACATCCGCGGCCAGGTCGACAACCTTTCGAGTCTGTTGAACGACGCGGGTTACGAAGGCGCCTTCGCTCCTGCGGCAACGAGTCTCACCGCAAAGCTAACCGCTCTCGAAGAGAAACTGATGCAGACGAAAAACGAGGCAGGTCCGGATACGAGCAACTTCCCGCCCCGGTTGGACAGCCAGCTCATCCGGGTCTCGAGTCTCGTCATCGGCTCGGAGCACAGGCCCACCGACGGCAACCACGCCCGCTTCGATGACCTGAAGATCGAGCTCGACGCGTACATCGAAGAGCTCCAGGGGGTTCTCGATGACGACCTCGCGGCCTTCAATGATTTGCTGGCCAACAAGAACGTCACCCCGGTGATCTTACCGGCGAGGTGATAGCGTGTTAATTGATGGGGCGCGCAGCATGCAAACGGATATTCCATCACGTCAGGAAAGCACGTTGGCCTGGTCCGGACCTGAGCTACATTCAGATAGACGAATGGTGATCACGCAATGTCATCGACCGCCCGCGTTTTAGTCAGCCTCGTTGTTGGACTGGTCGCCGGAATTCTGGTGTCGATTTTGGACAACGCAGTCCTCGACGGGATACCGGCGATAGTAGAGCCTGTCGGCACGCTGTGGGTGAACGCGATCCGGATGACGGTGGTGCCGCTCATCGTCTCCCTGTTGATCGTGGCGATAGCCGGCGGTCAGCAAGACGGGCTGGTCGCGACACTCGGCGCCAAAACGGTTGGTTTATTCGTTGCGTTTGTCGCAGCTGCGTGCGTTTACACCGCGTTGACGGCGCCGGTACTGCTGTCTCTGCTACCCATCGACCCGGAATCGGCCGCCGCGCTCAGAGCGATGACGGGCTCCGAGGCGAGTCGCGTCACGGAATTACCGCCATTTCGTGACTGGCTAGTAGCCCTGATTCCAGTGAACCCAATCGAGGCCGCCGCGGACGGCGCCATTCTACCCTTGATCATTTTTACGGCACTGTTTGCTGCCGCCATTACTCGCATCGCTGAGCCCGGACGTGGCACCATCCTGCGATTTTTTACGGCCATCAAAGATGCAATGTTCACTCTGATCGAGTGGATCATGTTCGTGGCTCCAATTGGTGTGTTTGCCTTGGTTTTTCCATTGGCGGCCGGTATGGGTGCGTCCGCTGCCGGCGCCATCGCCTTCTACTTGTTCGTTGCAGCGACGTTGATCACAATTGCCGTAGGATTGTTGTATCCATTGGTCGCCATCGTTGGACGCGTGCCCGCGACCGATTTTGCCAAGGCGTGTGCGCCGGCTCAGGCGGTCGGATTCAGCACGCGTTCTTCCCTTGCGGCACTGCCAACACAACTCACGGCAACCGAAGCCCTCGAGCTGTCTCCGTCCATTGCCGGCGTAGTGTTGCCAATCGCCGTATCGTTGTTCAAATTCGCCTCCGCAATCGGGCGCACAGTAGGAGCTTATTTTGTCGCGCGGCTCTACGGGATCGAGCTCGGTCCCTCGGAGATCATAGTGATCGCCGCCGCCGTCGGGCTGTTGAGCTTTTATTCGCCGGGCATCCCCAGCGGCGGCCTGATGATTATGGCACCGGTATTCGTGTCCGTGGGATTGCCGGTACAGGGGCTTGGGATCCTGATCGCGCTCGACCTGGTCGTGGACATGTTCATCACCATGGGGAATGTGACTGCAAACGTGGCTGTAGTGACCATCCTGACACGCTCAGACCGCTAGAGCTAGAACTGAACATTCAAGCTCGGACTTTTTGACGCTCGCGAAGCTCTCTGGCGATGGTTGCACCCGTGCGCCGGGCGGCGTCCTCCATCGCCGCGCAGAGCGACTTCAAAACGACGCGGCTCAGCCAGCGGCCGTTCTCGGACTCGAGATAGCGAAGATTTTCCGCGAGCTCCTCGTCGCTCACATCCTTATAAGTATAGAGAAGCGACATCTGGATCCGACCGCGCGTTTTCGCCGCAAATTGTGGGCGTGCCTGCTCGACCACGGTTGCGGCGGCCGAGGCCGGCGTTTCCAAACCTTCGAGTAGCGCACCCATCATCGCCGCTTGGATCTCGACCGCGGCTTCGCTCGTGCCGGAGGCGGTGTCGAGACGCTGAACGAGCTCGAGCCGCGCTCTCGAAGGTGGGTTCTTCATGGTGGCCGCCTCAAAGCTCTCGCGCGTGTCCCGCGACTTATCCGCTTCAGAGACTCTTTTTCGGCGCGCAAGCTGCGAGCGCAGCCACACGAGCGCCGCGCTCAGTTCCAATCGAGACGCTCTCGAGCGAAACGCCTTCTCGGCGACTTCGTAGAGTCGGTCGGCACGAAACCCTTGCGACGTCGCCAAAGCAAGCACTTCCGGCGGGAAGGAAGCGTGCCTCACGCCGCGCGCGACTCCCTGAGCGGAGGTGGCAATCTCGTCGGTGAGACGTCGAAGTCCTACGAGCTCGACGGCTTCAGCGACCATGGCTTCGCTGGTGGGCAGTCGCGAGGTTTCGGAAAGCGAGAAGCGGCCCTGCGTCGCGTCGAGATCGACGTAGGCGCGTGGCAGCGACCGGAGCTTCCCGTCAGGGGTGACGAAGACCACGACGTCGCCGCGCACTTCGTAGCTGCTGACTTCGAGTGCGCCGCCATCGTTGAGAAAAACAGTCTCGGCGGTCGCCGTGCCGAGAGCAGCAAGGAGCAGGATCATCGGGGTTGTGGATTTCATGGGGTATCCAATGGAAAGCTCAGGACATCGCGAATCGACGTCGCGCTCGCCGCGATCATGACGAGACGATCGAAGCCAAGCGCCACGCCGGCGCTTTTAGGCAGGCCAGCCTCGAGGGCATCGAGAAACAGTCCGTCCTCGTGCACGGCCGCGAGACCCAAAGCCTCGCGCCGTTTTCGGTCGTCCTCGAAGCGGGCACGCTGCTCACGGAGATCCGTGAGCTCGTGATATCCGTTTGCAAGTTCCATTCCGCGATAGTAAAGCTCGAATCGCTCCGCCACAGGCGGCGTTTCGTCACGGAGGCGCGCGAGGGCTTTCAAACAAACCGGGTAGTCGTACACGAAAAACGGACGATCTTGGCCGAGCTGCGGCTCTATCACCCTTGCCATCAGCAGGTTGAGCCAATCGTCCACCTCAAGCCCGGATGCGGCAAAAGGTGCCTCCCCGACTGCCCTCGCCGCGCGCTCGAGCGCGTTCCGATCCGCGGTGTGAGGGTCGAGCCCCACATGGCTTAGGAAAAGAGCCCCAAAAGTTTCGCGTTCCGCACTCTCGGTTTCGAGGACTTCCTGAAGCAAGAGGTCCACTTCATCCATCAACGCGTGATGGTCGTATCCGGGCTGGTACCACTCGAGCATGGTGAACTCGGGATTGTGCCTCGTCCCCGCTTCGCCGGCACGAAAGGCTTTGCAGATCTGGAAGATGGGTCCCGAGCCAGCAGCAAGCAGACGCTTCATCGCGAGCTCGGGCGACGTTTGCAGATAGAGCTCCCCGCTGCGGAGGCTTTCGATAAACGGGTCCGTGACCCCCGCGTGCCCAAGGACCGGCGTCTCGACTTCGAGCACGCCGCGCGCTTCGAAAAAGTTACGGATCCGTGCGAGGAGGCTCGCCCGCAGACGTAAAACCTCGAGCGAAGCTTGCGGCTTCCAGCTCATCTACTCGACACTCGCTCTTGGCTCGCGAGCATCAGCGCCGGCTAGTGTGCCGGCTAGTCTCGCTAATCTTTGACCCGCCCGACATATTCGCCGGTTCGGGTGTCGAGCTTGAGTTTTTCGCCCAGTTGAACGAAGAGCGGCACGCGCACGACGGTCCCTGTCTCGAGCTTCGCGGTCTTGCCACCCGTCCCGGCCGTGTCTCCGCGGATTCCGGGCTCGGTCTCGACGACCTCGAGCTCGACGAACATCGGCGGGGTGACCTGGATGATCACGTTGTTGTAGAGAGTCACAGAGCACTGCACTTCTTCCTTCAACCACTTCGACGCGTCCCCCACGGCAGCCGCGTCAGCTTGATATTGCTCATAGCTGTTCGGATCCATGTAGTGCCAAAACTCGCCGTCGCTATAGAGATATTGCATCTCGGTCTCGAGGACGTCCGCCCCTTCGATGCTCTCGCCCGATTTCACTGTCTTCTCGAGCATCCGGCCGGTTTTCAGATTCCTAAATTTCACGCGCGTGAAGGCCTGGCCTTTGCCAGGCTTCACGAGGTCTAAGTCGATGATCACGCACGGTGCGTTGTCCACGAGAATCTTCAGCCCGGTGCGGAGCTGGTTAATACCATAGGAGGATGCCATGTCTTTTTCTGAATCTCCTTCGTTCGCTCGCGGCGTTTACCAGAACCCAGCCAGAAGTGACCCGCGTTTCTCCGCACCCTCTTCGGGCGCGCGCTATCTTAACGCCTCTCGAGCCGAAGCTCCAGTAAGGTCTCACCTTTGAGCGCGCGGCCGGAAGACATCCTCCCTCTCGCCGAGCTCTTTCTCGAAAAATACGGCCACGAGCTCGATGGATGGTCAGAGGAAGCGGCGGCCCACATGCTCACCTACGAGTGGCCAGGCAACGTCCGCGAGCTCGAGAACACCATCGAGCGCGCTTCGGTTCTCGCACGCGGCCTGATCCTGGAGGTGGCCGATCTCATGCTCGACGACGAGCAGCCGGCGGCCAGCGAGACCAAGGGGCTCCGCGAGTTTCTCGACCATGCCACGGAGGCCCATATCCGCGCGGCGCTCGCGGCAACGAACGGGCGGCGGGCCGAAGCTGCAGAGCGGCTCGGCATCGATCGGGTCACACTCTATCGGTTGATGCGGAAGTTCTCTTTACCGTAATTCGTTGTTTCCTACCTGCTTTCTGCTTTCCGCCACCCTCGCTCTCGCTCCTCTTGACATTCTACAGGACGGTGAGGTAGATCTGTTATATGGCTAGGGCTAAGACTAAGAATAAAGACAAGAGCGACCTACTTCAGGGGACGCTCGACATGTTGATCCTCAAGACCCTTTCGCTCGAGCAGATGCACGGCTGGGGTATCTCGCAGCGGATTCAGCAGATCTCGAGGGACGTGCTTCAAGTCAACCAAGGCTCGCTTTATCCCGCGCTGCACCGGTTGGAGCTAAAAGGCTGGATCCGGTCGAGTTGGGGGGCTTCGGAGAACAATCGGCGCGCGAAGTTCTACGAGATGACCGCGGCGGGCCAAAAGCAGCTTCGCGAAGAGACCGAGAACTGGGATCGTCTCTCCGGCGCCGTTATGCGCATCCTGCAAACCTCGTAGTGCCATGTGGGACGGAGTCGTCGCCCGGCTGAGCTCATCCTGCCCGTTTCACGCGGACCCGGACTTCATGGCGAATCGCAACGCGAGGATGATGAGCGTCTTCGGGAAAATGAAGGAAGGCGTCACGCTGGAGGAAGCCGCGCGCGATCTCGACCGCGTCGCTGAGACGATCCGTCAAGCGAACCCGTTTTCTTATCCCGAGAGCCTTGGCTACGCGGTCGAGACGGCGCTCTTGAGCAACGCGCTCACCCGAAACGCCCGACCGACATTTCTGCTTCTGCTGGCGACGGCAACCAGCATCGACCCGCTCGAAGCACTCCGACCGGAGTAACGCTCAGAGCGAGACCCAAGCGAGCTTCAAAGGCGGCTCTCCGTCGAGCGACGGAAAATCTTCTTCCGGCTCGAAGAGCTCGAGTGACGCAAAAGGACGGCCAAACTTCTCCGCGGTCCGGCGCAGGATCGCAACCCAGTCCTCTCGACCGACACGCGCCGCGTTATGCGTCAAAAAAAGGCTTCCACCTGGAGCCGTGGCGAGAAGCGCGGGCTTCAAAAGACTCGGGTAGTCTCGCACGATATCGATCGCCCCGAACGGCCCCTTGGCCCAGCGCGGCGGATCGAGAACGACGAGATCGAAGCGCCGTGGCTCGAAGCTCTGGAAGGAGCGCTTTTGCGCGCCGCGGCCTTTCACCGGAAGCCCGGCGAGCTGGCGCAGCACCGGCACGACGTCTTCTCGAACCATGCGGACGCGGTCCCCGCCGAAGCCGTTCAACACGAGATTCTTCTCGGCCCATGCGAGCGACGAGCGCGCAAAATCCACGTTCCAGACCTCGTCGGCGCCGCCTTTGAGAGCGCAAAGCCCGACCCCGCCGGTATAGGCAAAGAGATTGAGAACACTCTTCCCTCGGGCGTAGTCGCGCACGCGCCGGCGCCCCGCGCGCAGGTCGAGGAACAAGAGCGGGTCCTGTCCGCGATGGCGCGGCGTCACGTGATAGCGCAGGCCGAGCTCAGCTCCGATGGGCGCGTCGTCGAGCTCAGGGGATTCGATGACGGGCCCGGCCCCTTCGTACGGAAGCTGGGCTCCGCGGTCAGGACCGCGATGGTTCCAGACAGGTGTGACGTCATGGCCACATGTCTCTCGGACGATTTGGCCAAAACGCCCGATTTCCACGGGCGTGAGCGGCTCGCGCCACGTCTGCAGCAAGAGCACCGGCCCATAGCGATCGATGGTGAGGCCGGGTCGTCCTTCCGCCACGCCGTGAAACAGACGATAGCAGTCCGTCCCCTCCGCGTGCAGTCGCTCGAGCAAAGCACGGCGCCTCTCGATCGCTCCGACAAGAAGTTCCTCGAGAGACTCGGGCACGAGCTCAGGTGCCGGGCCAGTCGGGATGGTACGGTACCGCGGTGACTTGATAGGCGAACCCGTTATCGTCCGTCAAATCCGCGAGAAGCCGCGCGGGCCTCGAAGAGCTGGGACACACATAGTGTCGCACGAGCACGAGCTCCGAGTTGCCGGCGACCCGGTTCGAGCCACGCTCGGCGGAGATGTTTCCGGCGCCCCATTCCCGGACGGCGTTGTTCGAGCAAGTCAGCCGCAAGAAGTTCAGCCGCGAGGCCACGCCGTTCGACTCCTTCAGCGTGATGCGCAAATCCGCGTCGTCGTCGCTCGAAACGTCGCCGAGCACGCGTGCCGACAACTCGAACTCGGCGCGCGCTGCGGACGGTACGGCCGTCGGGACGCTCGTCGGGAAAATGGGAGCGTCCGCGTTACCACACGCCGCCACGCAGACGAGAGCGCTCATGAGCAAGAATAAACGCATAGGCATTAGGCCCGTACCAGACCCGAGTGACGTAGAAGCGCTTCCGTCGAAGGCTCCCGTCCGCGAAAGCGCTTGAAGACTTCCATCGGCGACTCGCTCCCTCCGAGTGAAAGGATCGTGTCGCGGAAACGCTTTCCCGTCGATTCGATCGCGCCCGGTTCGTCGAGCCCGGCCTCTTCGAAGGCACCGAAGGCGTCGGCCGAGAGCACCTCCGCCCATTTGTAGGAGTAGTAGCCCGCGGAATAGCCGCCTTGAAAAATGTGCGAGAAGCCGCACAAGAAACGATCTTCGGGAATCGGCGGAAGCACCGTCGTCTTGTCCGCCACACGCCGTTGAACGTCGAAGACCGTTTCGTCACCGTCCGGCCCACTCGGATCGAAGCGGTGATGAAGCTCTAAATCGAGAACACCGAAATTCAGCTGACGCAGCATGTGGCTCGCAGATCGGAAGGTGCGGGCTGCGAGAATCTTTTCGAAAAACCAATCGGGTAGCTTCTCCTTCGTCTCGACATTCTCCGACAAGCCGATCAACGTCTCGCGGTGATAGCACCAGTTTTCCATGAACTGGCTCGGAAGCTCCACCGCATCCCACTCCACGTTACGGATGCCGGCCGCGAGCCCGTAATCGACGCGTGTCAGCATGTGCTGAAGCGTGTGGCCGAACTCGTGAAAGAGAGTCTCGATCTCACGAAACGTCATGAGAGACGGCTTGTCGTCCACAGGCGGCGAGCCGTTACAGACGAGATAGGCCACGGGAAGCCGCGCCTCGCCGCTCGCCCGGGGGAAAAGACGGCTTCGGCCGACGACCTCGTTCATCCACGCGCCGCCGCGCTTTTCGGCCGGCCGGCTATACGGGTCCATGTAAAAGGCCGCAAGGTCCTCGCCGTCTTGCGCGCGAACCCGGAAAAAACGCACGTCTTCGTGCCAAACGGGCGCTTCGCCATCCGCGGCGACAACGTCGATGTCGAAGAGCTTCTTCGCGAGCGCGAACAGACCGTCGAGCACGTGCGGGAGCGGAAAGTACGGCCGGAGCTCTTCCTCGCTGAAGTCGAACCGCGCTTCTCGCAAACGCTCGCTCCAAAAGGCGATATCCCACGGCTTCGTGTTGTCGGCCGTTTCGTCAGCACCGTGCTCCCGCATGAAGTCACGGAGCTCGTCGAGATCGTTCTGCGCGGCGTCATAAGAAACGACACGCAGCTCTTCGAGAAGCTTCTCCGCGCGCTCCACCGACCCCGCCATCTTCCGGGAAAGCGAAAGCTCCGCGTAAGTCTCGAAACCCAAGAGCTTCGATTCTTCGCGCCGCAATTTCAAAATCGCGTCGATGAGAGGGCGGTTATCGAGCTCGCCTTCGCTCGCACGGCTCACGAGAGCGCGGTAGAGGGTCTCGCGCAAGTCCCGCCGCGCACTGTGGTTCATGAAACCGAGAAAGCTCGGCGCGTCCAGCGACACGCGCCATGGTCCGGATTCCGCGGAAGCGTCCTCACTGCCCGCGTCGCGCGCGCTTTGCGCCGCCGACTTCAAATAGCTCTCCGGCAAACCTTCGATTTCTTCTCGGGTCAAAAGCTGCAACCGGAACGCCTTCGTCGCATCGAGAAGGTGGTTCCCGAAACGCGTCGAAAGCTCCGCGAGCTCGAGCTTTAACGCCTGAAACCGCTCGCGCTCTTCGCCTTCGAGACCAACGCCCGCAAGATCGGCCGCTTGGATGAGCTTTTCCAAGATGCGCTCTTGCGCCGCGTCGAGCTTTCCGGCTTCGCCTTTTTCCCGAAGGCCTGTGAGCCGTCGATAAATCTCCTGGCTCCGAGCTATCTTCATCGAGAGTTTCACGACTTCCGGCTCCATGGTTTTGTAGGCGTCGCGTAACGCGTCGCTGTTCTTGACGCTCAACAAATGCTCCACGAGGCCCCAGCCAAATCCGAGGCGGTCATGCATCCGCTCGAGCGGCTCGACGATACCTTCCCAGCTCGACGTCCCCTTCGCTTCGAGCTCTGCGAGCATGGCCTCGACTTCCTCCAAGAGCGCGCGGATGCCTGGTACTACGTGCGCGGGCTCGATGACATCGAAGGGCGGGAGGGTCGAGGCGTCTTGCAATAGGGGGTTTGGTTTCGATTCACTCGTCATGTTTAGTTTCTCTGATCTATTCTACAAATCTAAGTCGATTTGTACCGGTACATGATCCGAGGGTAGCTTCCATCCGCGAACCCTGTCGAGGACGTTCACCGCGAGCACGCGCTCGCGAAGCTTCGGCGTCACCCAGGCGTGGTCGAGCCGCCTGCCTTTGTTAGCACGCTTCCAATCGGGAGCGCGATAGCTCCACCACGTATAAAGCTTCTCGGACTCGGGAACGAAGAGCCGCGCCGCGTCCACCCAGTCCGCCGACGCACGCAGTTTCTCGAGCGCCGCAATCTCGACCGGCGTGTGGGTGACGACCCGCAGAAGCTGTTTGTGGGACCAAACGTCATTCGGAAGCGGCGCGATGTTGAGGTCCCCTACGAGGATACCACCGGCGCCCCTCACGCCTCGCCGGCGAAACCACCGCGCCATATCGCCAAAGAACTGAAGCTTGTGCGCAAACTTGGGGTTCTTGTCGGGATCGGGCAAGTCTCCTCCGGCTGGCGCGTAGACGTTGTGAAGCTCGATGCCGTCCGGAAGCGTCGCGAAGACGTGCCGGCAATCGGAACGCTGGCACCACGCTTTCACTCGGGTCTCAGAGAGCGGGATTCGAGACACGATGGCGACGCCGTGATAGCCCTTCTGCCCCGAGATGAGCTGATGCACGTAGCCGAGCTTGCGAAAGCCCTCCGACGGAAAGAGCTCGGTGACACATTTGATCTCCTGCAGGCAAAGGACGTCCGGCTGATGCTGCCTGAGAACCCGTGAAACCGACCGAATTCGAAGGCGCACCGAGTTGATATTCCAGCTGATGATCCGCATGGCGAGGACAGAATTATGTGGCCGCGGCGTTGATTTCGGAAGAAAAAGTTGAACGTCACGGCTCCTCGCCAAGAAGATCGTAGGGTGACTTCGCGAAGGGACGTTCTCGCACACCGGAGCTGAGCGCTGCACACACGACCTCACACCGCCCCTGGGGGACCCCGAGGCACCGATGGGCGGGTATGTCGCCAAAGTCATCGAGCGCGATGGATTTCGCTGCCAACGACCGGGTTGCAGCAATCGCACGGCGTTGACTGGCAGTCACGTGAAATCGCGCGGGCGCGGCGGGTCCGAGGAGCCCGAGAACATTCTCACGCTCTGCATGGTGTGCCACACCGCGATCGAACGGGGGCTGCTGAAAACGACCGGCCGCGCCCCGGATCAGATCCAGTGGGAGG
>SMYC01000183.1 GCA_004356105.1 Acidobacteriota bacterium
GCCCCTCGGGTAGGAACTTGAGAGCGACGTTGCGGTTGAGCGAGCTGTCCTCGGCGAGGAACACTTCCCCCATCCCGCCTCTACCTAGAGGCTCGAGGAGTTTGAATTGCTTCCAATTCTCACCGCGAACAGGCATGGAATCTCCCTAAGGACGCACCGCTAACGTGAGGATATCCGAACCGGAGCCCGTGTTGCAATTGTGCCAGGGAGCCGTCAGGATGCCGACATTATGAGATCGTTTGTACGGAGTCTTTCAGCGTCCTTGCTCGTCTTTCAGGCCCTCGCCACGCTGGGATCGGCCGAGACCTTCGAGCTGACCACCGCCAGCATCGCCGAGATCAACGCCGCGTTCGAAGCCGGCACGCTCACCTCGGAAAAGCTCGTCGAGCTTTGCCTCGCCCGCATAGCGGCCTATGACGCGAAGGGCCCAAAGCTCAACGCCGTCATAGCCCTCCACCCCGGAGCCCTCGCCACCGCGCGGGCTCTCGACGAGGAGCGACGAACGAGCGGCCCGCGCTCCCCCCTCCACGGCATCCCCGTCGTTTTGAAGGACAACTACGATACCTTCGACCTTCCCACGACGGCAGGATCCTTCATGCTCCAAGACTCGATCCCACCAGACGATGCTTTCGTCGTCAAGAAGCTGCGCGACGCGGGCGCCATCATCCTCGCTAAGCTCAACATGAGCGAGTTCGCCTCCGGCGCCACGATGAGCTCCCTGATCGGACCGATGCTGAACCCGCATAACCTCGCCCGCTCACCCGCGGGCTCGTCCGGTGGAACCGGCGTGGCCATCGCCGCCGCCTATGCACCGCTAGGACTCGGAACCGATACCGGCGGCTCGGTCCGCGGCCCGTCCGCGGCGAACGGCATCGTCGGGCTCAAGACGACCCACGGCCTCGTCAGCCGCGACGGTATCGTTCCATTAGGGCTGAGCTTCGATACCGTCGGCCCCATGGCCAAAAACGTCTACGATGTTGCCGTGGCGCTCGGCATCATGGCCGGCCTCGACCCAGCCGACGACTCGACCCGCAAAGGCGAAGGCAAGCGTGAGACCGACTACACCCAATACCTCGACGCCGAAGCTTTGAATGGCGCCCGCATCGGCATCGCCCGCGACTTCATGGAACAAGACCCTGACGTCGATTGGGTCATCGAAGCCTCGCTCGAAGCCATGCGCGACGCGGGTGCTGAGATCGTAGACGTGGAGTTCCCGACGTGGCTGCTCGAATCGAGAGGCGACCTCTACTGGGCGATCCGCCGGCGAGAGTTCCGCGCTGACATCCCGACCTACCTCGCAACCCTCGGCGAGGGCTACCCGAAGACCGTCGCCGATCTCATAAAACGCTCGATGACGCTGACCGCCCGAACGAGCCAAGGATTCGTCCCCAATCCAGCCCGGTGGAGCCTATTCAAGAAAGAGGAAGAAAGCGGTACGCTCGAAGACTACGAATACCTCGCCGTACGCGACCACGGATTGCCGCTAATTCGCGCCGTCGTGGAGGGGATGATGCGCGAAGAGCAGCTCGACGCCATCGTCTATCCCACCGCGCCGCGCCGTCCGCCCCGCTCGGATGCGGACCCGGACCCGCTGGCCGACCTGTTCGCCTCCGCCACGAACATCGCGAACCTCACCGGCTTTCCCGACCTCATCGTCCCCGCCGGCTTCACCGGCAACGGCCTGCCCGTGACCCTCTCGTTCCTGGGCGTAGCGTTCAGCGAGCCGCGCATCTTAGCGCTCGGATACGCTTTCGAGCAGAAGACGCGAGCGCGCCGCCTTCCGGTCCACACCCCCGCGCTGGCTGGCGAGAAGGTGGAGTACTGATCGCGGTTTGGAGTCGGCC
This sequence comes from Acidobacteriota bacterium, assembly GCA_004356105.1. GTDB lineage: Bacteria > Acidobacteriota > Vicinamibacteria > Marinacidobacterales > SMYC01 > SMYC01. Next base: position 1,845 of record SMYC01000183.1, read on the forward strand.
CTTATTTGGTGCCATAGAACCACGGAGGTCCAGATATGAAGCTCGAGGAAGATATCAAGCCGGTCACGTATCTGAGGAACAATGCCTCGAAGCTCATTCGCTCAGTTTCGTCGCGAGGCCGCACGGTGACGATCACGCAAAACGGCGAAGCGAAAGCAGTTCTGATGGACGTGGCAACGTACGACCGCTTCAAGCAGGCGGTAATCTTGATGAAGCTCATAGCGAAGGGAGAGGCGGACGTCACAGCGAAGCGGACCCTCTCCGAAAAGGAAGCCTTCGCGCGCGCCGAACGAGCCATCAAGCGTGCTTCGCAGGATGGCTAGTCGGCGCTACCGAGTCATCTGGACCGAAACAGCCACGCGAGATTTCCAAGAGATCGTCTCGTACATTGCGTAAGATTCGCAGCAACAGGCGACAAAAGTCTTGAAGAAAATTCGCGATAAGTCGGCGACTCTCCGTCCGACCCCCTCGAGAGGACGCTTCGTTCCAGAACTTCTCGAATTCGATTTGCGAAGCTGGCGTGAGCTCGTCGTTTCGCCGTGGCGCATCATCTATCGCATCGAGGGGCGTCTCGTTTTCGTGGACTTGGTCCTGGACGGCCGGCGCGATGTGGAAGACATCTTGATGCAGCGCCTTCTCCGCTGAGCTTTCTCACCCCGCCGCTGAGTCGTCACGCCGGAGGGCGCGCCCAACTTGGTCCAGACGAAGTCCATCTCGAAATCTGGCAACTAACTTACGCAAAAGGCCTGTATCGGCGTGCTCGCGGCTCGAACCCGCGTCTGCTAGCCTGGACTCATGCACGTGGTGGCGGTGACGCGATGGGGCCCACCACTCGAGGACGAGCTTCCCGAGCTGGCGGCGCGGCTCGGCGTGGTGGCTTACGATCTACGCCTGCGGCTCGCCGGTGGGTTGCCGGCTTTTTTCGTACGGGTGAAGGACGGGACCGAGGCCGCGGGGCACGTCAAGTTTCTACGGGCACGCGGGCACGGCGCGGTCGCCTGTGATGCTGAAGTGGTCCCAGGCCCAGAAGATCAGCTCGTGCCCGTCGACTTCGAGCTGACGGCGACGGCGCTTCGCGGCGTCTGCACACAAGGTCGTCGCTTCGAGCTTCCCGTTGCCACGATCTTCGCGCTCCTGCACGTCGCGTGCGTTACCGGCGCGGAACAAACGGTAACGACGAAGGAAAAAAAATTCTCGCTCGGGCGGGCCGTGGCCACGGGAGGCATGATGATGCGCAAGAAAGTCGACCGAGTCACCAAGACCGCGACCGAGGATCAGGAGCGGATGATTTACATGTTCTACGGCTCAGACACAGCACCTTGTGTCTGGAAGGAGCTGACGTTGCGCTGGGAGGGCCTGGGCGACCAGCGGCAATTGACCACGACAGAGAACTTCAAAACGCTCGCGGGGAAGCTGCGAACGCTGGCCCCCAAAGCTTTCCACGACCAACGCCTGTTGAAGCAAAAGCGACGAGCGGACATCTCGGTGTTCGCCGGCGGGGGAAAGGAACGCCGGATTCAGACCTCGAACGCCGGGGAAAACGATCTCGCGGCTTTTCTGCTCGTCCGAGGTCACGTTGAAGGCCAACTCTAAAGCTCTTGGACCAGGCGCACCTGCAGTACCCAATCGCCTTTGGCCCCGCGGGGCCCTAACATAGTCGACGCGATGTCACTCACAAGCTCTCCCACTACGAAAACGAGATTGAGCTTCGGCGAGATCGACATCCAGCCAGTTTGGACTCCCGATAGCCAGCATGTGCTCTACGCTTCCGGGAAAAACGGCCCGTACGATATTTATTGGGAGGACGGTCGATGGAACGACCCCAGAGGAGCGGATCCTGGAAGACCCCACTGACAAGGAACCTTATGCAGTATCTCCGGATGGCGTCACACTCGCATATACAAGGGCAGCGGCGGCGAGAAACGATGTGTGGCTCCTCCACTGGCATCCGACGAAAGCCCGAGCCGCTTACTCGAGTCTGCCCGACAACCGATTTTCTCACCGGACGGCGAGTGGCTGGCCTATGAGTCGAACGAGTCCGGCCGGACGGAAATCTACGTCATAGCATTCCCGAACGCCGACCAACGCCATAAGATTTCGACCGACGGTGGCACCGAACCGCTTTGGGCTCCGAGCGGGAGCGAGCTGTTCTATCGGAACATAAATAAAATGCTAGCGGTCGAGATCGAGAATGACACCGAGGAAGGATTTCGACCGGGCCGACCTCGCGTTCTATTCGAGAAGGAGCTCAAATTTGCCTATCGTAGAAATTACGACATCTCTCCCGACGGCAAGCGCTTCATCATGGTTCAGATCCCCCCGTCCACCGGACCGGGGCAGCTCGAGATCGTCTTCAATTGGTTCGATGAACTAAAGCGCCTCGTCCCGACGGACAACTAACCAAAGCTCCTCGGACCTAGAGCTTCGCCGCCAATTCCTTCGCCATTTCCAAGTGACGTGGCATGCCAATGGCGCGGTAGACATCGAACGCCTCGTCTAGAAGCTGCCGCGCCTTGGCGCGATCGCCCTCGCCTTTCCGGCCGATAAGCATCTTCGCGTACCAACGTCTCACCTCGGCCTGCTCCAGCCTCATGGGGATGTCAGCGGCTTCTTTCAGTGCCGCTTCGTAGAACGCCTCGGCTTCGTCGAGCTTCCCGCACGCCGCCGCGGCAATCCCGCCGACTTTCTTGAACTGCTGGAAGCAGAGAAGCGATATCACGTTTCTCGTTACAAACGGCCTCGACAACGCGTGGATACAGCTCACTGAGAAGATCGTGCTGCCCAAGGACGGCCAAGCCCTCGATCACACAGCCAAATCCCGACCAGCCTCCCGGTGAGCGGTACGCGCCAATCTTCGGGACGTCGAAGCTCTGAGCCAGGAATTCGAGCGCGTCGTCCTGACCAACGTAGGCCTTGGTGAGAAAAAAGGCGCCCGGAGATGCGCCATACCAAGGCCCGCCGACCGCGCTGACTCCCGCAGCCTCCATTTGCCTCAGCGCCTCGTCCCATTGGCCACGCCAGAATGCCGCGAGTGCAAGGCTGATACGCGCGTGCTCGGTCCACGGGAAGCCCATACGCTGCTGGTCCTCCAGGTCACGTTGCCACGACTCCTCCCATCCGTCGATGCAGCCGGTCAGCATGAACTCGCAGCCAGCTGACACTCGATTGAGATTCATCAAAGCCACAATGCTCCCGACACGCTTCGCCAGTGGCTCCAGCTCCTCGAAGATAGCAAGCACTTCGTCTATCTCCCCGATCAACCAGTGGGCTAACGCCTGCCAGTTCAAAGCGTCCGCCAGCCCCCACAAGTCATTTTCCTTCCGCAGGAGCTCAGCAGAACGGCTTGCGGCCGCCTGCATGTTGTTAGGCTCGACGCGGGCCAAATGGTGCATCGCCTGATACCGTAGAACGTCGCCGAGCGCCCCGTCGTCATCCAGCTGTTCCACCAAAGCAACCGCCTCGAGAAGCTTGATATCTCCGTCTTCCGGGTGGCCGGTAAGCGTGAGACCCATACCCTCGGCTGCCAGAAGCCGACACTTGTCGGCATCTAGGTCATCAGTGACGGCCGCAAGACCTCGAGGCGCAATCTTCACGCATTCCTCCCAGTGGCCCAACAGGAACTCAAAAAAACTCATGCCCGCGCAGATACGCGCCACCGCTTCGCCGTCACCAAGTGCCTCGAACAGAGAAAGCGCTTCTTCCCAGCTTTCCACAGCCTTTTGAAAGTTACCTGACGTGTGATGGGCTTCGGAACGACTCGAGAGAAGCGCGGCCGTCAGGCTTCGATCCTCGATCTCATCGAAGGACAGCGCAGTCTCGAAGTAGTAGAGTGCCTCTTCGGACGCCGAGGACTCCAACGCCTTCTCTCCCGCGAGCCGCAAATAGCGGATGGTCTTCTCCGCATCCGCAGCAGAGCCCGATTGATAGAGATGCTCGGCGATATCCGCGACACGGCCACCGGGATGCGACTCCAACTCCAAAGCCTCCGCGACACGCAGGTGGATCCTCTGGCGTCTCGGAAGTGACAACGACCCCAAGAGCGTGTGCCGAATCAGCTCATGGGTGAACTGGTAGCTCGAACGACGGCCGGCCGCACGCGGCATCACGAGCTGGGCCCCTTCCGCTTCCTCGATCGCATCGAGCACATCGTCCGGGTCGAACCCACGCAGGCTTTCGAGAAGCTCGAGGTCGAACACCGTCCTATCACCGCGGCCGCCCTCATGATCTTGGGCGTCGCCTCGCTGAGCCGCTCCAAGCGGCGGCCGATGACGAGCTTCACGCCTTCGGGCACATCGAGCTCGGACACTTTCAGCTCGGATCGCCACTTCCCTTCCGCATTGAACAGCTTCCCTTCTTCAGACAGATGCGCGAAAACCTCCTCGATGAAGAACGGGTTTCCTTCCGTCTCGTCGTAGATGATGCGCACGAGCGAGGCAGGAGCCGGCGCGCCACCGAGCGCTGACAACAGCTCGCTCACCGCGTCTTCGGAGAGCCGCTTCAACGCAATGCGCTCGCACAACCGCTGGCGCACGAGCTGCGAGAGCATCTTCTCGAAGGGCTTACCGACTTCGAGCTCCACGTCTCGATAGGTGCCCACGATCAGAATGGGTACGGTCGCGATATGGGCGACAAGGTGTTGAAGGAGCAGAAGGCTCGACTCATCCGCCCAGTGGAGGTCATCGAGCAACCAGACGAGCGGCGCAGCCTCGCTCAAACGCACGACAAAATTCTGAATGCTGTTGAATAGATAACGGCGCTGCTGCTCCGGAGGAAGGACGATGGGTTGGGGGATATCAGTGTACATGCGTCTCAGCTCGGGAACGATCTTCGCGACTTCGGAAGCCTCTTCCCCCAGCGCTTCTCGAAGTTGATCGGACGGAACCACGCGACAGACTTGTTCCAGACTCTCGATCCAAGGCAGATAGGGCTGCGCTCCTTCGATCTCGTAGCAGTGACCTTCGAGCGCGAGAAAGCCTTCGTGGCGCGCGAAAGCAAGGATCTCTTCGCAGAGCCTCGTCTTCCCCACGCCAGGCTCTCCGCCGACGAGCGCGAGACTTCCCTTCCCCGAACGAAGTCCTTCCGCGAGCTGTCGCAGCTCCGCAAGCTCGCTCTCGCGTCCCACAAAAACTCGACCCGGTGTCGCACGCGCTTCCAATAGCTCCGGACGTTCCACGAAACGTCGAAGCTCGGTACGCACATGCTCGAGCGACGGGCGACCCTCCGCGTTTTTCGATAAGAGCTCGTCCACCAGCGGCTGGATGACCGCGGGCAGTTCCTCACTCCCCCTGGGCGATTCTTTCAGAATCGCCGCCATCGTCTCTGCGCCGGTGTCTTTCCTGAACGGATGCGTTCCCGTCAGAATCTCCTGAAGCACGATCCCGAACGCGAACAGATCGCTGCGGCCGTCGATGGCCTCACCCCTGAGCTGCTCCGGAGACATGTAGCCCGGCGTTCCAGCAACGCCTCCGCTCAGCGTCTGGGCCTCGCTGCCACTCCCCTCCGCACGAAACTCCCTCGCCAACCCGAAGTCCATGACCTTCACGTGCCCGTCCCGCCCCACCATCACGTTCGCCGGCTTCAGATCCCGGTGGACGATCCTCCGCTCGTGCGCCTTCTCGAGCGCCTCCGCGACCTCCAAACCAATGCGCAAGGCATCGATAAGCGATGGCCGCTCCCGCTCCGGCCGGCTGGCGAGCGTCTCGCCTTCGAGATACTCCATCGCGATAAACGCCCGGCCGTCCTCGGTCTCGCCCGTGTCATACACATTGCATATGAACGGATGGTCGAGAGCGGCCGCGGCCTTCGCTTCTCGCTGAAGGCGAGCGAGCGCAGTGGCGTCGTTTTGGAGGGCCTCGCGCAGAAACTTGAGCGCGACCTTCCGTTCGAGCTCGCTATCCTCGGCAAGGAAGACTTCACCCATGCCGCCTTTGCCAATCGGCTCGAGAATTCGGTGCCGCACGGACAGCATCCTATCGTGAATTGCCCGTGCTTTGCCGACCGGATACTATTCCACCAAGTGCTCGGTCAAACCGAGCCGAGCGCCAGAAAGGAAACCGGCCACTATAATCCGCAGTTTCTGCAGGGCGGACAGGATGTTCTCTTCAGGATCAAGTCCGGAGGCGCCGCCGACGAATATTTAGGATTGCTGTCGCTTCAGCAGGCGCAGTGCGAGCGGAGACGCAAGAGCCCGATCGCGGTGGCTCCCACACTCGGACCAGTATCGAGCAGCTTCCCGCACGCTTGCTCCCGGCTCATATAGGACGCC
>SMYC01000184.1 GCA_004356105.1 Acidobacteriota bacterium
AGAACGCCGGCGGTTTTCCAGTACTCGCGTTCCGTGTCGTCGAAACGCGCTTCGGACACGCGCCCGTAGATGAGCAGTGCCCCAAACGCGATGCCGTCGCAGTCTAGAGAGGCAACGAGAAGCGAGGCCACACCGTCGACGCTCGACGGTGCCTGACCGAAGAACAGCTCGGTGACGATATCGTCGATGACGGAGACGCCCTCCGAACGCTCGCAGAGCAGTTGCGCCACGCTTCCCACCGCGTCCGATGTCGTGTCATTGAGCGCATCCGTCCCGTCGGGCACCGCTTCCCGCACGTCCATGATCTTGTCACCTGGCAGATACAGGAGCAGGGACCCACGCTTTCTCTGGGCGCCCTCGAGGAGCAATGCCGTCACTCCAGGCGGCAGCACCTTGGCTTTCGGGTCGGCCAGCATCGGCGCCAATCGAGACAGGGCGTTCATCATATGGCCGCGACGCTTGGAGAGACGTTCCATGCTCTTGAGCGATTCCAGCCGCTCGGCAAGCATCATGCTCGTAGCCACCGACTCGGAAAGCAAAGAAGACTGATCGACGACGCGGCGGTCGTGACCAAGGTCTTCCTGCTCCTCGCGGTAGGCATCCCAGTCGAAGCGCCTGTCGAAAGTCGGCGACCGGTCTGGCTCTTCGTCGGGTATTCGCTTGCGGGCTTGTTCGAGGGCCTTGTCAACAATCTGTCCGAGCTGGTCTCGGTCTTTGACCGGCCGTCCCGTCTTGGCGTAGGTCTTCACGATTGCAGCCTTCAAGACCTCCGCAAAGGTCTCGACGACTCCAACCCCGGCCGTCGCCACCGCCTCGAACTCGGGAAGGCCGCGAACGTTGAGGTCCTTGTGCAGGTCCTCCACCGCCCGTGCATGGGGCAGGTCGCGCTTGTTCCACTGCACCACCGTCGGTGTCTCATCGGGATCCAAATGGTTGTTCTCGAGGTTCTCGCGCAGATTCTTGAACGTCCAGACGTTCCACTCTGCCGCCTCGGGAGACGAATCAACGACGAGAACGACACCATCGGCACCCGCCAAGACCTGCCGGCGAGTCAGCTCGTAATGAATCTGGCCGGGTACCGTGTAGAGCTTGACCTTGACCGCCAAACCACCTACTTGCCCTAGATCCATCGGTAGCAAATCGAAGAAGAGCGTTCGGTCGTTGGTGGTCGCGATTGAAACGAGACCCTGTCGACCCTCCGGATCCGTGAGTCGATGCAGGGTCACTAAGTTCGTGGTCTTGCCGCCCAAAGCGCATCCGTAATAGACGAGCTTGATCGTGACGGTCTTGTTTGATGCATCGAATACTGCCACAGCGCTTCTCCTGAATCCGAGAGTCGAGTTACGCCTCGGGGTCCATTCTGTTCAAGCGGACTCATAGCTAGAGCTCTACCCGCGGGGCAGGCGGCTTCGTCCTACTTTTGTATCGACCTGATACCGCCGGAGCTTTAGAGGGTCGGGTTACCCGATTCCGAGCTCTCTCGCGATAGAGGCGGGGACAAAGAAGTGGTTCATGCTTATGGCCGGATTGTAGCCGCTGCGCGGGGGGTACGGGTAGATCGTTCGTGTGCGGGAGCAGTAGGCATCGGCACGCACGTAGCCCGCCTCGCGGGCGCACTCACTCCAGGGAGCGACCAACGGATGGCCCAGACGGCTGGCGTCGGGGCGGCGCACGGCGGGCCGGAGACCTTGTCCCGACTTCTCGTGCACGTAGCGAAAACCGGAATGGTAGGTGTTCCACGCGGTAGCGCGGAGATCGTCGACGGAAAGGGCGTTCTCTTCCGTGAAGAGCAGAACGATACCGGCTTGGTGATAGCCGCGGAAAACCGCCACCAAACCCGCGTCGGTTTGGTTCCGGATCTCGTGGAAGCCGTTTCCGACGAGCATGACCGCGCCGTGAGGCTCGATGCCCTCGCGAGCAAGAGCCTCGAGCAAGCTCTCCGGTTTTCCGATATCGGCGCGGCGCACGAGCAGCATGTTGGATGGCAGCACGCCGCGTCGCTGCTCCTCCAAGGCCGCGTCGATGGCAGCGTCTTCCAGGTCGGCGCCGACGTAGCGGATGCTCCCGGAGCCCGGGCGTTCGTGGCGCTGGCGAGTAGCCTCTCCGCGGCCGATGGCATGCTCGATGAAGACCTCGTAGCGGAAGCCGGTCTCCTCGCAGAAGCGGTCGAGAACGTCGTTCGCTCGGAGAAACGTTCCACGATTCGCGTCCTGGCTCGCTCCGACGTTCTCTGCCCGCCGCACCCAAATCTCGCGCCGGCTTCCAAGGAGGATCTCTCTGCCACGACTCATATAGGGGTGATACGTCTCGATGATTCCGAAGGGACCGGGACCGCGTTCGAAGCCGCGTGCGCCCATGGCGTTCACGCGATAGTCCTCGCCCAAACGCTCCATCCATCCAGCGGCGGTTAGTATCTCTAGAGCCCCCGCGGCCGTCGCAGGGTGGGTCGCGCTCCAATCGGACGGTTTCACAACGCAATCGAGTGTGAGTACAGAAGTCAAATTCTCGGCTCTGAGCCCCAACACCAGGGGCACGAGCCGGTAGCCGAGCTCGACTTCCTCGACGGTCGCAATCCAGTGATTCTGGCTGGGGTCGATACGGCGCACGGCCGACTGCGCGAGATCGAGGAGCACTTCGAGCTCCGACGCGGCGAGCTCGCCTCCCGCAAAGAGGTCGCGCCAGAGTCGAGTCACGCCACCCGGAGGGGTCCGGAGCGCGCGAATGGCGCCCAGTACCTCGCGCACACGGGGATGTCCCGCGATGCGAAAACCGTTATCGTACTGCTCGATGATGCCTCGCGAGAGGAGGAAATGCAGATCGATGTCGAGCTCTCTAGGAAGCAGGCGTCGCTTGCGTCCCTCGAAGCGTACGGTACAGGACTCCGGGTAGAGGGGCTCTCCGGTCAAAAGCCGCTCCAAGAGCCCGAGCTCACCAAAGAAGCCAAGTACATGACGAAGAAGCCAGAGATCGCAGGGCGCCGTGATGGTGGCGGTCAAGACCACCTGGCGCGTGACCTTGCAGGCGTCGGAGAGGCTTTCACGATCGGCAGCAGGAACATCCAGCTGCTCGAGGGTCTGTTCGACCTCCTGGATGGCTCGTAGCACTTCGCGCCCCATCCCGAAGAGGTGAGGGATGGTGTCGCGGAAGTTCTCCCACGCATCTCGCCTGAGGAAAGGGTATCCCGCGCTGCTACGACCGGTTGGCCTCAGAAGAATCGGCACCAGCCGATCGGCAAGAGGATGCTTCAGACGTTGTTTTAACTCTCTGCGATAGGTCCGCAAGCGTCATCCTCAAATTCAGGAGTGAGCTCCCGGCGGAACCCGATCCCGTAGCTCAAGCATAACGCTAAAGCTGGCGCGTCCGTCACCGTGCATCGTTATAATTCCCTCGTGGCTAGGCTTCCCTTTGACGATCATTTTCGAGAGCGCGTATCGGAGCATCTCGCGCGCTTCGACCGGCGGGCGATAGCACCCGACGTTCTCACGCGGGCGGCGGTGGCGGTAACACTCGTCGGCGACAGCGCCGGCGAGGCTTCGTTCATCTTGACACGCCGGCCGTTGAACCTTCGCCGACACGCGGGGCAATGGGCGCTCCCGGGAGGTCGTTGCGACGACGGCGAGAACACAATCGACGCCGCGCGGCGAGAGGTCGAGGAAGAGGTTGGTCTAAGCCTGGGCCGCGAGAGCGCTGTCGGCCGTCTCGATGACTTTCAGACGCGCTCGGGGTTCTTGATAACGCCCGTCGTCTTCTTTGGACCCAGCGAGCCGGCATTACGCCCGGACCCCAATGAAGTCCACGCCGCTTATGTCGTCCCGCTCAGCGTCCTCGAGGCACCCGGTGTTCCGACCATCCAGGAAAGTGCGACGAGCGAGCACCCCTTGATCTCGATAAAAGTCGAATCACTGGGCACAACGATCTGGGCGCCGACGGCGGCGCTGCTCTACCAAACGCGTGAGGTGGTCGTTCACGGCCGTTCGACGCGGGTCGCCCATTTCGAACAGCCGCGCTTCGCGTGGAAGTAGCTCCCGTTCAGGAACCCTCTCTACGGCGTCAAATGTCAAAAGGCGACATCGCCTGTTACGCGGCCTTCCGCTTGACTCCGTCGTTGACTTTGAACTCTGCGACGAGGCTCTGGAGCTCCATGGCCATGTGAGCAAGGGTCTCGGCTGCACGCTGGGTCTGGTCGACCCCGGCCGAAGTGCTCTGAGCCGCCTCGGCAACGCCCACGATATTATGAGCGATCTCGCTGCTCCCCTTGGCCACCTCGGCAACGTTCCGCCCCATCTCAGCGGCCGTTACAGACTGTTCCTCGACAGCGCTAGCGATGACAGTTTGGGCGTCGTTTATTTGGCCGATGATCTCGCTAATTTGGCCAATGGCCTCGACCGCCCCCTTGGTATCAGACTGAATCGCCTCGATTTGCTGCCCGATCTCCTCAGTGGCCTTGGCCGTCTCTCCAGCCAGTTCCTTGACCTCGTTGGCAACAACAGCAAACCCTTTGCCGGCCTCTCCTGCCCGCGCAGCCTCGATGGTGGCGTTGAGAGCCAGCAAGTTGGTTTGCTCGGCGATCGAGGTGATGACATTGATGACCTTGCCAATTTCCGTGCTGCTGTCGCCGAGCTTGGTGATAGTGACGTTTGCGGTCTGAGCCACACCGACGGCTGTCGTCGCGACGTTGGACACCTCGGTCACGTTATGGGCAATCTCCTTGATGCTGATGCCCAACTCCTCTACCCCGCTGGCAGCAGCCTGAACGGTCTGGCTGACCTGCTCCGCCGCGACCGAGACCACCTGGGACTGGGCGGAGGTCTCCGATGCATTGCTGCCCATCTGCGCGCTCACCGCGGTCAGCTGCTCTGAGGAGCCGGCCAACGCCAGGGCGTTTCGCGAGATAGCTCCGACGGTTTTGCTCATCTGCGTCGCGGTATCGTTTAGAGCCTTGGCCACGCGACCGACTTCGTCTTGAGAGGAAACTGCAATCTGCTGGGTGAGGTCGCCCTCGGCCATGGCTCGGGCCATCTGCTGAGCCTCCTCTAGTTGGACGACGATGGAGCGGGAGACAAGAAAGGCGACCGCGAACCCCAGCAAGGCGGCTACCAGGCCGCCTACCATCAAGCCCCAGCTGGCCTCGCTCACGCGAGCCAGGACGGACCCCATATTCTGATCGTTCAGCCCTTCGATTTCGCTGACGACCCGGCTCATCTTCACGGCAGCGTAGCCCATCGCCGTCACGCAAAACAACAGAACCACCGCGGTGATTCCCATTATCTTGGCCATCACACCAAGTTTTGACATCTTTTCCAGTGTCGTGCTCATGTTCTTTTGACCCTCGCTTCTGACGCTGATCTGCTCAAACTTGAGGGACCCTACCCAAGCGCAGTCCCGCTATATCGTTCTTTCTCTGCCAATCAACTACCACCCGCATAGCGGGTGGTTTGATGAAGGCCCCTCGAAGGGGCCTCCACCGTACGGAAGGGGGCTAAAGCCCCCTGAGGTTCAGCTGTTCCTGACGCTTTTCCTTTTCCTCTTGGTTTCGGATGTACTCCCGTATGACCGCCTCGTCTAAACCCACCGTGCTCACACA
>SMYC01000012.1 GCA_004356105.1 Acidobacteriota bacterium
ACCCGTCCGCCCATCGCCCATAGTTGCTCGGACCACGGAGCGGAGCCGGTGTCAAGGGCGGCGCAGCCGCCGAGCGAAGCGAGGGTACCCTTGACGCCGGTGAGCACCGTGGTCTGCTGGGAGGGCGATGGTCGACGGTACTAGAAGCACTGCGCTCCGAAAGCTTTCAGGTTTACCTGGCTAGGGCTAGTGCGTACTCGATGCGAAACCCGTTAGATGAACCCGTACGGCTCAAGTCACCCTCACGTCGTCGCGCCCAGATTTCGGCGCGAATAATGGTCCCCGAGCGACGATAGCACCGAATGATAGAGCCAAGTCACGCCGACAAGCAAGAAGACCGGCGCAAAAGTCCAGGGTTCGGCGCCGAGAAGGCTTCCCCGTGGCAGGTCGGCCAGCATATTGCCCCAACTCGGCAAGGGCTCGCCGACGCCGAGCCCCACGTAGGAAAGCGTGACTTCGGCGAGCATGTAAGCAGGCACGAGCAAGGTCGCTTGGATCGCTATCGCGCTATAAGCCTGTGGAAGGATATGCCGCCGGAGTAAGTGGAGGTGCCCGGCGCCGGCACCCCGGGAGGCCTCGACATATTCGCGCTCGCGCGCGCTCAATACGATGCCGCGCACGATCCGCGTCGGCGCCGGCCATCCCAAAAGCCCGAGAAGCACGACGATCACGAAAAACGCCGTCCCAGGCGCCATGTCGAGGGGGAGAAAAGCGCGCGCGGCAAGAAGCATGTAAATCCAAGGCAAGCTCAAGAACACGTCCACGAGTCTCATGATCGCCGAGTCGATGAAACCGCCGAAATAGCCGGCGAGCGCTCCGAGGCTCAGAGCCGTGGTGAGAGCGAGCCCCGCGGCGACGAGCCCCGCTGTCAGCGATACTTGTGCACCAACGACGAGCCGCGAAAAATAGTCGCGCCCGAGAGCGTCGGTGCCAAGAAGAAAGACGCGATGTGGCTCATCGACGCCGAAGAGATGCAAGTCGGACCCGAACAGACCCAAAACGGAATAAGAGCTACCACGAACGAAGAAGCGAAGCGGCACCAAAGCGCCGCCCGCGATCGGGCTCTCGACCAAAGGCCGCAAATGCCACGCGCCTCTCCCATCGACCCATCGCAGCTCGGTCGGCGCCGCGAGAGGCACCTCACGATTCTGCTCACGATAGGAGTAAGGCGAGAAGAACCCCGCGAGGATAGCGACGCCGTGAATGAACAGCAAGAGCAACACGAGCGCTGTGAGCTTCTTGTCGCGCCTCATCGGGCCGCCATCCTGGGATCGTTGAGGTAGAGAACGAGGTCGGTCAGAAGACCGCCGGCAATGACGAGCACCGCCGAGCACATCACCCCGCCGATAACAACATGGACGTCGCGCGCGCGGATCGCCTCGAGAAGAAACGGCCCGAGCCCCGGCCAGCCCATCACGACCTCGACGATGAAGGACCCGCTGAGAAGTGACGCGACGGAGAGGCCCGCAATCGAGATCAGAGGATTCGCGGCGGGCCGCAAAACGTGGTGGAGCACGAGCCTTCGTCCGGTCACGCCGAGAGCGCGCGCGTTTAGGACGAACGTCTCCGCCATCACGTCTTCGACCGCGGCTTTCACGTGGCGTACGAGCATTGCAAAGGCGGGGAGCGCGAGCGTCGTAACCGGAAGCACGAGATGCCACAGAAGGTCGCGCGCGCGTCCCCATGCCGAAAGATCCTCGGCGCCGATCGAGCGCATCCCTCCAACAGGGAAGGCCCCCGACCGCTCGGCGAGCACGAGCAGGATGAGCGCCAAGATGAGCTCGGGAAAGCCGAGGATGACCGAAGTCAGAAACCCCATGGAAAACCCGGCCGCCGTGCTCCGGCGCGTGGCCCACCACACGCCCACCGGCAATGCGAGCGCCCAGGCCACGGCAAGAGCGCTCGCCCCGAGCACGAGCGTATTCATGACGCGTCCCCACACGAGCGGTGCGACCGCGATTCCGTAAGCGAAGGAATAACCCCAAGTGCCCGTAACGACCGCGCCAAGCCACGTCCAATAGCGCGCAACAAAAGGTCGGTCGAGGCCATATTGAACGCGCATCGCCTCGAGCGTTTCCTGGGAGATTTGCGGGCTGAGCCGCATGCGATCCAGATAATCTCCCGGCGCAAGCTCGAGAAACAAAAATGCCAGGATCGACACGGCGAAAAGCGCGCACAGCGCTTGAGCGATACGACCGATCCAGAAGCTCACGGAGGATTGAATGAAACCAACGGTCAAGAGTCGATGGAAGACCAAATGTACGTGCCGCCTCCGATAATTGCAACTGTTCAGTCATCGCACTCCGCATAAATCCCTGTCAGAGAGCTATTTGCGCCCCGCTATCTTCAGCTCTCTCACCAAACTGGACGAGCATCAAGATGGCCGCCACGCCCTGCAGCGGGTACCGCCGCAGACGAGCCGCAGCGCTTCGACGCTGATGGAGGCACCGGCTCGGACGCCAGCACGCGCACGACGCCTGGTTTTCTGACCGTTGTCGTCGAGCCATGGGCACGGGTTGCGATAGACGGTGTGGCGCGCGGCGAGACCCCGCTCGGCAAGCTCCAGCTCGAAGCCGGTCCCCATCGGCTCGTTCTCGCCAACGACAACGTGACCGGTGTCATCCGCGACCTGATCGAGGTCGAGTCCGGCGCGACTATTTTTCGGCGCTACAGCTTCAACGATGTCGGCTACCTTCAAGTCGTCGTCACGCCGTGGTGCGCGTGAACTGCCAGCTTCAAGGGGACTGAGTTTAGGCGCGCCCGAGGACAACGGCGCCGGCGTTCGCACCGGCTGAGACAGCTCGTTGCAACAATGGTAAAGTAGCTCGCCACCATGCCGGATTCGAGAGCCTACGACGCCATCATCATCGGAACGGGCCAAGCCGGCAAACCGCTCGCGAAATCTCTCGCGAAATCCGGGAAGAAAACCGCCATCATCGAGCGCGACGACAAAGTCGGCGGCTCCTGCATCGTCTACGGCTGCACCCCAACCAAGACGATGGTCGCGAGCGCGCGGGTGGCTTACTTGGCGCGTCGTGCGCGTGCCTACGGCGTGCGTACCGGTGCTGTCGACGTCGAGCTCGACCGCGTTCGGGAGCGCAAGCGCGCCATCGTAGATCTCTTCAGCGGCGGGAGCCGCAAAGGTCTCGAGCGAGAAGAGAACATCGAGCTGATCTTTGGCGAAGCGCGTTTTACGGACGCGCGCCGCATCGCGATCGGAGACGAGCTCGAGCTCACCGCCCCGTGGATCTTCATCAATACTGGGACGAAGCCCGCGGTCCCGGATATAGACGGTCTCGCAGATATCCGGTTTCTGACGTCGGGATCCCTGATGGAGCTCGACACCGTTCCCGAGCACCTCGTCATCCTCGGTGGCGGGTATATAGGGGTCGAGTTCGGCCAGATGTTTCGCCGCTTCGGAAGCGCGGTGACGATCGTGCAACGCGGCCGTCAGCTCCTCCCGCGAGAAGACGAAGACGTCGCCGAGGCGATATTGGAGATTTTTCGCGAGGACGGCATCGACGTTTTGCTCGAGGCGACCGTCACAGCAGTGGCGCGCGATGGCGAAGGCTCCACTTCGATTACGGTTGCGACCAAAAACGGAACGCGGGTCCTCGAAGCTTCGGAGCTTCTTGTCGCCGCCGGAAGAACGCCCCAAACCGGTGCTCTGTCCCCTCGCGCGGCCGGGGTCGAGCTCGACGCGCGCGGTTTCATCCCGGTCAACGCCAAGCTCGAGACAAATGTCGACGGGGTCTATGCGCTCGGTGACGTGACCGGAGGCCCAGCCTTCACCCACATTTCTTACGATGACTTCCGCATCGTAGAAACCAACCTTCTCCAGGGCGGCGATAGAAGCACCGCGGGACGGCTCGTCCCTTATGCCGTGTTCATGGATCCCGAGCTCGGCCGCGTAGGTCTGAGCGAGCGCGAGGCCGAGAAGCTCGGCATCTCTTACGAGGTCGCCAAACTACCGATGAGCCATGTCGCCCGCGCCCTCGAGATGGACGAGACCCGCGGCTTCATGAAAGCGCTCGTCGACCCGAAGACGAAGCAGATTCTCGGCTGTGCCATTCTCGGCATCGGCGGCGGGGAGATCATGTCGGTCGTGCAAGTCGCCATGATGGGTCAAGTGCCTTACACCTCGATCCGGGACGGTGTCTTTGCCCACCCCACGCTCGCGGAATCCCTCAATAACCTCTTTATGCGACTCGGCGCGTGACGAACATGTGATGGGACTTCTCGGCCTTCTCGCTGGCATGTGGTGGGAGCGCCAGCGGCAGCGGAGCTGGGCGGAGAGGTAAAACCTGCCCGAGCTTGCTAGAATCCCCTGTACTGGAGGTCCGCCGTGTCGAAACGCTTCGCCTCAACCATCCCGTCTCATGCGGTCACACCCGAATCAGTCTTTTTCGATCGGCGCCGCTTCATGACAGCCCTTGGAGTCGGGCTCGCAACGGGCCCCTCTCTGTTCGCGAGCGAAGGCGAAGCCGAACTGCTCACACCGCCCTACGAGAACACGGATGTCTTCCCGGCGCCACGCAACGCTTCGTTCCAAGTTCCCGAGGCGATCGAGCGCAAGGCGCTCACGCCCCGCGAAGTCGCGGCGGCGCACAACAATTTCTATGAGTTTCTACCCGGGCGTGGCGGCCCGGTATGGAAGCACACCGCGGATTACGAAGTCCAGCCTTGGAAGATCGAAGTGAAGGGCGAGTGCGCGAAGCCCGCGACCTTCGACCTCGACGACCTTCTCGCTTTCGATCAGGAAGAGCGGATTTACCACTTCCGCTGCGTCGAGCGCTGGGCGATGAACGTTCCCTGGACGGGGTTTCCTCTCTCGAAGCTTCTGGCCAAAGTCGAGCCCAAAGACTCCGCCAAATATGTGAGCTTCGAGAGCGCGCTCAAACGGAACCAGATGCCCGGTATCCGCGAAGCGGACTACTATCCTTGGCCCTATCACGAGGGGCTCCGGATGGAAGAAGCGATGAACGAGCTCGCCATGGTGGTCACCGGCGTCTACGGCAAGCCTTTGCTCAAACAGCACGGCGCCCCCGTCCGCATCACCGTCCCGTGGAAATACGGCTATAAGAATCCGAAAGCCATCGTGAAGATCGAGCTCACGTCGAAGGAGCCGCGCACCTTTTGGCAAATCCAGAAGCACGAATACGGCTTTATCTCGAACGTGAATCCCTACATCCCGCATCCGCGCTGGAGCCAGGCCACCTCGCACTGGCTCGACAACCGGGAGCCTTTCCCGACGCCGATTTACAATGGCTACGAAAGCTACGTCGGCGAGCTCTACCCGGATGAGCCGCGAGAACTACAAAAGCCCTTGAAGCCGGGCCAGACCGCTCGATAAAATCGGGCCTGAGGCGCGCCGGGGCGTCATCACCGTGGCGGAAGGCCGTATCATCATTCAAGACCCGGAAGCGCTCGCCGCAATGGCCGCTTGAGTTAGAATCCACCCGTGTTTTGGATACGGGTAGGAAGCGCACTCATGTTCTTGGCCGTGGCGCTCGGCGCCTTCGGGGCGCACGGGTTGCGCCAGCGGCTCTCCCCCGACATGCTCGCCATCTTCGAGACGGGCGTCCGCTACCACGTGTATCACGCGCTCGCGCTGCTTGTGGTGGCCTGGGTCGCCGACAAGAACCCAGAAAGCTTGGCGAACGCGGCCGGCTGGGCCTTCACCCTCGGGATTGCCGTCTTTTCCGGAAGCCTCTACATCCTCAGTATCAGCGGCATCCGCTGGCTCGGTGCGGTGACGCCTATCGGCGGCGTGGCCTTGCTCGTCGGCTGGGTTTTGCTCTTTCTCGCCGCGGCTCGCTGAGCCTGTTACACCCCTGGCTCCCCTGAAACATTTTCAGCGGAGCCAATCTATGTTCGCTTTCGCTTCTCGAAGCGCGGTCTGTTCACTGTCGTAGAAGCCCCAGCCGACTTCCGATCCAAAGACCCATCCGCCGATTCGGAAAGCAACGGTGAACAGAAAGGTTACGAGGAGCACCCACAGTAGCTCGAAGTTCCCGAAGCCTCTTAGCAAGGCAACCGCATCGTGTTTCTGCGCAAGCCGTGTTTGGGGGGAGAAGGGCATGGGTTTGTCAGCTCAGGTGATCGATCGCGTCCGGGAGATCGGTACTTGCCGTGTGACTCCACGATAGCAAAAGCCGCTCTGTCCCGAACGGGCAGCGTCAGGGTACTTCTTTGCCTATCTCTCTCTGGGCGTCCCGGGACTCTTTCGCATTTGTGTTACGCTTTTCCTAACACCGATCTAGCCTCGAACCCGCCTGCACGCCCCCCTTGGTCCGAAGCGCGGCACAAATATTGGCGTCGCGGGCCTATAGCTGGCTGTTTTCTAGACGATTGTCACCTTGGAGGAGTTGTTGCCGACATGAGCTACCGACGAGCGGTCTTCCTTTGCGCTTGCCTGGGTTTGATGTTGACCGGCCCACAGGCCCACGCCCAAGACGATGAAAACGACTTCCTTGACATGAGCCTCCAGAGCCTCATGGAGGTCGAGGGCATGCCCATCGATGTTCTGACGACCCATATCCACCCAAAAGGCGAATGGATGATTCGCTACCAGTTCATGACCATGCCCATGGAAGGCAACCGCGTGGGCGCCGATTCGGTGAGCACCGAGAACGTGCTGCAAGGCTATAAGGTCAGTCCGACGCGAATGACGATGCAGATGCACATGGTCGACGTCATGTATGGATGGACCGACGATCTCACCCTCATGGTGATGATGCCCTTCGTCCAAAGTTCGATGGATCACGTGACGCGAGGCGGCTCGAGCTTCACGACCGACGCGTCGGGGCTCGGGGACGTGAGCCTCATGGCGCATTACAACATGGCGCTTCACGGGCCGCATCGCGTCGTGTTTTTGGGGGGACTCAGCATGCCCACAGGCTCAATCGACGCCGTGGACGACACTCCCGCAGGCGAACAAAGCCTCCCCTATCCCATGCAGCTCGGCTCGGGGACGTTAGACTTGAAACAGGGGATAAGCTACATCGGCCAGACGAGAAACTGGGCTTGGGGAGCCGATGCGAAAGGCACGTTCCGGCTCGGGGAGAACAGCCAGCAGTACAGCCTGGGGAACCGATTCCACTCCTCGGTCTGGGCGACGCGCCGACTGTACAGCTGGTCCGCCTTGAGCCTGCAGCTCGCCAGCGAGCGCTGGGGTGATGTGGCCGGCGCCGATCCGCGGCTGAACCCGGCAATGGTTCCCACGGCCGACCCTGATCTCCGGGGCGGCTGGCGCCTCGACACACGCGTGGAGCTCAGCTTCTTCATACCCTCAGGCTCTTTCCAGAACCAACGTTTCTTCATCGATGCCGTGCTCCCGGCCTATCAGAATCTACACGGCCCGCAGCTCGAATCGTCACACGTCGTCCACCTCGGATGGGAGTGGCGCTTCTAAATGGCGTCGCAAGGAGATAGGGTGAGAATCTCGAAAGTGCTCGTCTTGGCGGTCCTCTTCGCGCTCGGCTTCGCCGGCGGCTCTTCGACGGCGGGCGAGAACGAAACGCGGTTGCAGCAGATCAAAGCGGCCTACGTGTACAAGTTTGCCGGCTACGTGGATTGGCCCGCCCCCCCCCGCGAGGAGCGCGCTGCCGCCTTCACTGTCGGGGTGCTGGGCGATAACCCCTTTGGTTCGGCCCTCTTTGCTCTCGAGAGCCGGACCTACGGTGACGAGCCCGTGGCCGTCCGGCAGATCGCGTCGGTGGCTGAAGCGAGCTCCTGCCACGTTCTACTCATCAGCGACTCGGAAAGCGGGAGGCTCGAAGAGATCGTGGCTGCGCTTCACGGCCAGAGCGTTCTGACCGTGAGCGAGATCGACGGGTTTGTGGAAGCCGGCGGAATGATTCAGCTGATGGTGCACAAAAACAAGG
>SMYC01000185.1 GCA_004356105.1 Acidobacteriota bacterium
GCGTAAATATTCCTTCGAGGTTTGCCTCTCAATAGCCCGAGCGCTCGACGAGCTCATTCAATTCAGCGTCCTGGAACCGGTGAAACGGCCCGTAGCGCGGTGACGATTCTTTCGTCATCGACTACGAGCTTTCACTCGGACCAAGCCATGCCCAGGTTCTCCATCACGAAAGCCCAGCGGTCTGCTTGCTCGGCAATGATCATGCTCGTGGGCTTGCCTGCCCCATGGCCTGCGTTCGTTTGGATGCGGATGAGCATCGGTCGAGGCTCGTCGCCGTGGATCTCCTGGAGCCTTGCGGCGTATTTGAACGAGTGGCCGGGGACGACGCGATCGTCGTGGTCCGCGGTCGTGACGAGGGTGGCGGGGAAGTAGGCCGCGGGACGGAGCCGGTGGTAGGGGGAGTAGGCGTGGAGCGTTTCGAACTCCTCGGGATTCTCCGACGAGCCGTAATCGGAGACCCAGGCCCAGCCGATCGTGAACTTGTGAAAGCGCAGCATGTCCATCACGCCCACGGCCGGGAGACCGACGCCAAATAGCTCGGGCCTCTGGTTCATCACCGCGCCCACGAGCAGGCCGCCGTTCGATCCGCCGCCGATGGCGAGCTTCTCGGGCCGCGTATAGCCCTCATCGACGAGAAACTCCGCCGCGGCGATGAAATCGTCGAAGACGTTCTGTTTGCTCGAGAAGGTCCCGCCTTGATGCCACTCCTCGCCATATTCTCCGCCGCCGCGCAAGTTCGCCTGCGCATAGACGCCGCCGAGCTCGAGCCAGACGAGGTTGCTCACCGAGAAGCTCGGCCGCAGGCTGATATTGAACCCTCCATAGCCATACAGATAAGTCGGGTTGTTGCCGTCGAGCTCGAGCCCCCGCTTGTGGGTCACGAACATCGGGATCTTGGTGCCGTCCTTGGACGGGTAAAAGACTTGCTCGGTCACGAACGCGCCGCCGTCGAAAGCGATCTGCGGTGTGCGGAAAACGCTCGTCGTGCCGGTCTCGAAATCGTAGCGATAAATCGTCGTAGCGTAGAGGAAGGATTCGAAGGCGTAGAACATCTCGCGATCCTTCCGCTCGCCGGTGATGGAGCTCACCGAGCCGAGCGTGGGAAGCTCGAGATTCTTCATGCCACTGCCGTCTCTATTGAACACCGCGATACGGCTGTGCGCATCGGTCAGATAGGAGGCGACGAATTTCCCATCGATGATGCGCACGTCCTCGAGTACGTCTTCGGCCTCGGGGATGATCTCTTTGATGTCCGCGCCCTCGGTTCGTATCGCGATCACCCGGTAGCGGTGCGCGTCGAGGTTGGTCAGAACGTACAGAATCCCGCCATCATTGCCGATGAACTCGTAGCTCGCGTCGAAGTCGTCGAGAAGCTTCACGACGGTTCCGTCGAGACGCGGCTTTTTGGGGTCGACGAGATCGAGGTAGTACAAACGATTACGCTCGTCGGTCCCGTGCCGGACGTTGAGAACGGCGTAGTTCCCTGCATCCGAGACCGTGACGCCGAAACCCCATTCGGGCTCATCGGGGCGTTCGTAGACGAGCCGGTCTTCCGATTGCGGTGTCCCGCGACGGTGGTAGTAGACCTGTTGGTTCAGGTTGACGCCCCCTTGCGACTCGTCGTCTTTGGGCGCCGGATAGCGCGCGTAGAAGAAGCCTTCGTTGTCGTGGGTCCAGGATGCATCCGAGAACTTGATGAAGCGCAGATGGTCGGGCTCGTCTTTCGCGGTCTCGATATTGCGGACGCGGAACTCTTGCCAGTCGGAGCCGCTCGCGGCGACACCGTAAGCGAGCCACTTGCCGTTATCGCTGAGCTCGAGCATCGAGAGCGCGGCGGTGCCTTCCTCGGAGAGCGTGTTCGGGTCGAGCAGAACTTCGGGCTCCGCGTCGAGCGACTCTTGCTTGTACAAGACCGACTG
This sequence comes from Acidobacteriota bacterium, assembly GCA_004356105.1. Lineage (GTDB taxonomy): Bacteria > Acidobacteriota > Vicinamibacteria > Marinacidobacterales > SMYC01 > SMYC01. Next base: position 1,920 of record SMYC01000185.1, read on the forward strand.
GTTCTGGAGCCCGTCATTCTTGAAAAAGAAGTAGCGTCCACCTTTTTTGAACGGCGCGCCGAAGCGCTCATAGTTCCAAAGCTTGGTGAGCTTCTTCAGAAGGCGCGCGCGGTTCGGGAGCGCTTCGAGATAGCCGAAGGTGACCTTGTTCTGGGCTATGACCCAATCGGCGGTGTCGGCCGCGTTGTCGTCTTCGAGCCAGCGATAGGGGTCTTCGACTTTGGTGCCGTGATAATCGTCGATCTGCTCGACCTTCTTTGTCTTCGGATATTTCATAGGACCTGCTGGAGGGGTAAACGCAAAAAGTGCTACGAGTACCGCTCGGGGTCACGGCGCCCCTCCGTTCGCCGTCGGGGCCGTTTCGGGTCGGTCGTCCCACCAGAATTGCGGCGGGAGCGCTTTTCGCTCGGGCCAGATTTTCTCGAGCGTGGTCGCTTCGAAAATCTCGCCGTTCTTCATGACGTAGCGCAGGCTGTTCGTGTTCTCGATGTCAACGAGCGGGTTGTGCTCGAGCACGAGAATGTCGGCCAGCTTTCCGGGCTCGAGCGAGCCGAGATCGGTCGAAAGGCCGATCGCCTCCGCGCTGTGAAGTGTTATGGCTCGAAGCGTCTCGTGCTCGGTGAGCCCGCCCGACTGGAGCGCCCACGTTTCCCAATGCGCGCCGATCCCTTGGAGCTGGCCGTGGCTCCCGAGGCCGCATTTCCCGCCGGCGCGCACGATCTTCATGCAGCCTTGTGCGATAGCCGGGTGGACGTATTCTTCTTTCGAGAACCACTGGCCGCGCCGCCGCACCATGTTGTCGAGAAGCTGATAAGGGATGAAGCGCGCGAGCTTCTCGTCCTGGGCGACGTTCGTGTTCTGGAAGAAGTAGTTCTCCGTCCACGGGCCACCATAAGCGACGAGGATCGTCGGGGTGTAATACGTTTCGGTTCTGGCGACGTATTGCGCGATGTCGTCATAGATCGGGTTGATGGGGAGGCTGTGCTCGTGGCCGGAATAACCGTCCGCCATTTGGGTGAGGTCGAGCTTCAAGTCGAGGGCCCCTTCCGTCGTCGGGGTGAGCTCGTATTTCAACGCCGCCTTCGCGACCCATTGACGCACGATGCGATCGCCGACGACATATTGCTTGATCGTGCGGGAGTCATAGGCGTCGCGGTAGCGTTCGAGTAAGTGGTCGGCGGCTTCCTGGTCGTCGACCCCTGACGTCGCAAAGATGCCGGGGCCGGTGGCGTAGATGCGCGGCCCGAGAATCTCGCCGGCTTCGACGAGGTCGGCATAAGCGAAGACATCGTCCGTCGATGTCTGCGGATCGCGCGTGGTCGTCACGCCGTAGGCGAGGTTCGCAAGATATTGCCAGACTTGCGTCTGATGAACGCCGCGCGGCGCCCACATATGTGCGTGCGCGTCGACGAATCCGGGCATGATCGTTTGGCCGGAGACGTCGATGATTTCGGCCCCGGCCGGGACGTCAACATTTGCACCAATGGCGGTAATCCGGTTGTCGGTGACCAAGATGTCGGCGCCTTCGAGGATCTCGTCCCCCCGCATCGTGATGATGCGCGCCGCACCGCGAAGAACGACCGAGCCTCGAGGTTTGGGGCGCGCTACGGTGATGGTGATCTCCGTTACTTCGGGCTCTTCGCCGATCGGCTGGCGGTAGAAGCGCCGTCCTTGCGACCACAATACTTTGGTGCCGTCGGCGGACCAGCTCAAATAGCTTCCACCTCCGCGGGAAAGCTCCGTCACCGGTACGGGTGCGTCACCTTCAGGCGTGATCTTGATCTCGAGCGTCTCCTTGCCCGCGCTCGGGATCGAGACGAGGTAGTGCTTGTTCTGAAGATCCACAAACGCGCGCCGGCCGTCCGGCGCGAGAACGATCGCGTCGGCGCTCGGTGGGTTCGGCCCCGGGCCGGTGCCCTCCACTTTGAAATGTGTTTTTCGATCGTAGCCGTCGAGGCGGATCGAGCTGAGACCGTCCGACGTCGTGAGATAGACGCGCTCCGGATCGTCCGTGAAGTGTGGGAAGCGTCCCCCTTTTGTCGAAGCGATGAGCGTCGAGGCGCCGCCCGCCGCCGGCATGGACCTCAAATCGGTCGTGCCCGTCCCGCGGACGCCGCCAATCTCTTCGTCCTGGTATACATGAGCATCGCGGTTGCCATTCAAGAACGAATAGAGCTGATCGTCGCGCGAGCCGGTAATGAAAACGATGCGGCTTCCGTCAGGGGTGTAGACAGGATCGGCGTAGTAAGCGGCGTGCTCCGACAGCTGCTCGGGAGCGCCTCCAGGAGCGATGCGGTAGATGTGCCCCCCATCGATATCCCAGGTGACGAACGTGACGTAGCGGCCATCGGGCGACCAGCTCGGCATGAACTCGCCGACATCGAGATCCGTGAGACGCTCGGGAGCTCCGTTCGGAAGCGTCATCCGCCACAAGCGGTTGAAGGCGCTGAAGACGAGCTCGTTCTCGTCGGGGGAGAGCGCGGGCCAGCGGATGATGCGCGCTCGCACCGTGTCGCTGTCATCGACGCGGCCGTCGAAGTGGATGCGGGGGCCGATCTCGGCGGCGACATGCGCGGTGAACGGGATGTTCTCGGACGCGCCTGTCTCGAAATCGATGCGGTGGATCTTGCCATTGACCGGCACGATGAGCGATTGGCCGTCGGGATCAAAAACGTAGCTCGGCATCGTATCGCGCGACGCCCGCGACTCCTGGTCGTCCCGCGTGACGGGGTAGGCGAGCCAGCGTTCAGCGCCCGTCTCGAGATCTCGGACCCTGAGGCCGGTCCCGGTGCGAAAGCGCGTCGCGTAGACGAGATGTTTGCCGTCGGGGGAGAGCACCGGCCGCATCGCACTTCCTTGCGCGTTCGTGATGGTCGCCGTCTCGCTCGTTTCGCGGTCGAAACGAACGATCTGCCAAATGGGGAACTGCACGTTGTAGCTGAACGTTCCGCGTCGCTCGCCGTAATAGAAGAAGCGTCCGTCGGGCGAGGCCACGGCGCCGAGCTTGTTGGGCGGCTGAGTGCGAGGGGCACCCGGAGAGGGGAGTGTCGGTGGCGGCGGTGCCTCGCCGACGCGAACGCCGGTGCCGCCGTCGCGGTGATACATGAAGAGACCGAAGGTCCTCTCGGGCGTACGCTGTTTGGAGACGAGGATGTAGTCGCCGTCAGCGGTCCACGCGGGCGAAGCCATGAGCTGCGGCCGCGATTTGGTGGGTTTGTCCTTGCCCACCGCGCGAGGATTGCCGCCATCCGCGTCCGCGATCCACAGGTTCTCGACACCGCTGCGATCGCTCAAAAAGGCGATGGTCGTGCCGTCGGGTGAGTAGCGCGGCTGGCTTTCGAAAGACATGCCGCCCATGATGCGGGTCGCTTCGCCGCCCGTGACTGGGAGCGTATAGAGGTCTCCGAGCAAATCGAAAACGAGCGTCGTCCCGTCGGGAGAGACGTCGAGCGACATCCAAGTGACTTCATCTACGGTGAACTCGAGCGTCTCGGCAACTTCGAGCGGTAGACCTTCTTCTTTCTTGTCGTCGTCTTGCGCTTGAGCTCCCGCTAGCGCCAAGACCGCTATCAACCACTTCATTAGCTGGCCTCCTCGGTGCGATAATAAGCGAAATATGGTTGTCACTGGGCTCGAGAAGCTTCTGGGCGCTGAGATCGACCGGATCGCGGGAAGGACCGTAGGTCTCATAGCGAACCCGACGACGGTGGATCGCGAATTGAACCACGCGATCGATCGGTTCCACGCGCGAAAAGAGATCGAGCTCGCCTGCTTGTTCGGCCCCGAGCACGGGTTGCGCGCGACCGCGCAAGATCTCATCGAAGTCGAGGACGACGCCGACCCGGTAACGGGCCTTCCGGTCCGGAGTCTCTACGGTCCGACCCGCATTCCAACGAAAGAGATGCTCGACGGTCTCGACGCCCTCATCTTCGACGTCCAAGATGTCGGCTCGCGATACTACACCTATATCTGGACGATGGCGCACGCCATGGATGCTTGCGCGCGCGACGACATCGAGCTCATCGTGCTCGACCGGCCCAATCCGATCGACGGCGTCCACGTGGAAGGCAACCTCATCGAAGGAAGCCATCTGTCCTTCGTCGGTCTCTACCCGATCCCGAACCGACACGGCATGACGTCAGGCGAGATCGCACGCCTCGTCAACGACGAGTTCGGGGTGCATTGCAACCTCACCGTGATCGAGATGGAAGGTTGGAACCGCTCGGACTGGTTCGACGAGACGGGCCTTCCTTGGGTGCTGCCGTCGCCGAACATCCCGACGCTCGACACCGCAACCGTCTATCCAGGAGGCTGTCTCATCGAAGGCACGAATCTGTCCGAAGGGCGCGGCACGACGCGGCCTTTCGAGATCATGGGTGCGCCGTGGGTCGACGGCGAGAAGTTGGCGCGCGCGCTCCGCGAAGAAGACTTGCCGGGGGTCGTTTTCCGCCCGCTCTGCTTCGAGCCCACGTTCCAGAAATTCAAAGGCCAGCTCTGCGGGGGTATCCAGCAGCATGTCGTCGATCGAAACGCTTACCTGCCACTGCGAACCGGCTACGCGCTGCTGCGCGCTGTCCGGAAGCTTTGGCCGCGAGAGTTCGCCTGGCGGCCTCCTCCGTATGAGTACGAGCTCGAACGCCCCGCTATAGAAATCCTTTCTGGCAACAGCAAGATTCGCGAGCAGATTGACAACGGGGTGCCACTCGTTGAAATCGAGAACGCATGGCAAGTCGATCTCGCGAGGTTCGAGAAGGTGCGCGAGCGCTATCTCATTTACGAGTAGAAAGGACGCCGTCCAGCATGAGCCCGCTGGCCCAACTTGCTTCGGATGACCAAAAACGGGTCCGGATGCTCGCCCTTATCGCGGCAGGGCTCGCCGTGGCGCATGTCATCGTCATGTTTCTCTATTATCGAGAATACATCGGCTACGAGGACTGGGTGCACGTCGCGTTCTTCGACCTGGATGAAGAAGAAAGCTTTGGTACCTGGCTGAGCGCCGTGATGCTGCTCTATGCAGGACGTCTCTTGCTGAGGCGGGCGCGCTCGGCGCGCTCACAAGACGACCCTTGGTATCGTTGGTGGTTTGTTCTAGCCATCGGCTTTCACTTTCTGTCCATCGACGAAGTTGTCGGCATGCACGAATACCTCAACACCGTCGTCGAGAGCACGAGATGGACGACGTTCGGCGCGGCCATCGTCGCCGTGCTCGCGATTGCCTATTTTCATTTTTTGCGTGCGCTCCCTTCGAAGATTCGCGTTCTGTTCATCGTAGCCGCGGTCCTTTATGTCGGCGGCGCCGTGGGCGTCGAGCGCGCCACCGACTGGTACGACGTCCACAATCAGCTCGACACGCTCGCCTACAACCTCTGGACGGCGGTCGAGGAAACGATGGAAATGGCCGGCGTCATCGTTTTCATCTACGCGCTTCTTCTTCTCAAGCCTGAACAAAAAAAGAAGAAGTCGTGAAAACACGGTCGCCCCAGCGTTTTTTGTAACGGACTTCCGTGCCGAGATCATAGTTCGGGACGCCCTCGTTGCACAGATGGCGGATTTGCTCGAGCTGGCACAGATTGCCGAGAGAGAGAGCGGCGTAGCGATGATCGAAGCTGAACTGCAGGCCACGATAGGTGTCGCCGAAAAGCCCACCGAAGATATAGGCGACGTCGGCGCCATCGAGGGTCGCGAAGAGAAGCCGGCGCGAACCCCTCTCGACAAGGCGGCGATTCATCTCGCGGTAAAACGAGCCCATCGGGTCGCCATCGATCCCGACGCCGCGCTGGCCTTTCCAGCTCTTGCGCTCGATGGTCAGAACTCGGTCGAAGGACGCGTCGACCTCGCTGGCATCGCAGTGATTGGCGACCTCGAATCGAAGGCCGGCCCCGCGACCGCGCTTTTCGGCTTTCCGCAGATTCTTGCGGAAGCCGGTGGAACGATTCGCGAGAAACCCGTCGACGCCGCTCGTTAGATCCGCGATATAGCGGCGCGTCGCGGGCCCTCGCGAGAGCGAGAATCGTCGGCTGAGCACGGGGACGAGCTTCTGCCAAAGTTCGGAGCCTTCGCCGATGCCCGAGACGAGTGCGATGTCCCAAGAGTCGTCATCCGTGAGGGAGCGTACGAGAAGCTCGACGAGCTCTGCGGGATGGCCGCCGGCGAGAGGTGAGGCGAGCGCCCACA
>SMYC01000186.1 GCA_004356105.1 Acidobacteriota bacterium
ACTTTGGCCCACACGCGACACGCTACGCACATCGACAACCGTACCGCCATCCGCGGCGCGCACGCGGATCACGACGTCGTCTTTGAAGCCGAACCAGAAAGAAGTGTCCGTGGCTTCGATCGTCCCGGCGCCCGGGTTCGCATCCACGAGGTCGAGACCGAGATCATGGACCACTCCAAGTGCTCGCTCGAAGACCTCGGTCGGTCCTGAGTCCAAAACGAGAGGCTCGATGTCGGGGTAGGCGGCACGCTGTATCTCGGCGAGTGCCTGGTCGTAGGTGTGGGGATTGCTCCCTGCGCGTAGCGCGACGACTTTGTCGAACTGTGGTGGATCGTCGACGTCGGTGGTGATGTTGTGGATGCGTGGATAGGACGCCGCCGGCGCGATCTGAACGCCTACCATCCCGACGGTCGCGCCGGCTACGAGCACGCTTCGCCAAAGATTCGCCTTGTCGGCGTTCAGGCCGCGCACGTAAGCCATCGATAGAAGCAATAAGCTGGTCAGAAGAAGCAACGCCGCGAGCGCCGTGGCCAGTAGGGTGATTGCGCCCCCGACCTGGAAGGGCCACAGGCCAAAACGGGTGCCGAGAGCGCCGATAGGTAGGCACAAAAACGCGAATAATGCTGCCGCCGCGAGCGCTTTGGACCACACATGTCTCGTGTCGCTCGGCGCCGATCTCGCTTCTCGCTCCGTCATCGTTACCGTCTCCTGATTCACAACGGTCCTAAGCTTGGATGCGTTCTTTCAGAGTTTAACTGCTGGCGAGCCCGTGCAGGGTTTTTTGGAGCGAAGCGCCGTGATTCGCTTGGAGGAGCATGGCCGCGATCCGCGCGAGTAAGTGGCACTGACAACGTCGGAGTTGGCAGAGACCGAACCACCGTCGCGCGTGCGTTATTCAGAACCTGACCCGTGACGACCGGCTATGGTCTCGAGCTCACCGGGTCGGCGCATATTGCGGGATTCCATCCGTTCGTTCTAGATCCCAAGGACCGGCTGAAAGCGGGATTCCCGACGGAGTGGCGCTGAGCGGCGAGGTTGTCGCGTGCTATAGACTCGGGCGATGAAACATTCCCTCGTTCTCATGCTCATGCTCATGCTCACGGTCGCGGCCGCATGCTCGAACGATTCGCCATCCGAGCCGGAAGGTGCGCGTGCGACGAAGCAGGAGCTCCACGAGCTCGCCAAGGCGCGCGTGATTCGGGGCATGCTCGCCCGGACCGACGGATACGCCTACGCCGTCGATGTGTCGCTTCTCATGATCTTTGCGGCTCAAGAGGGCGATCGCGAAATGTACGAGTCGCTTCGCGATTTCGCTATCGAGCGCTACGTTTTGAACGATCCCGACGACCCCTATACGCGTGGGTTCGTGTTGTGGCGCTACAGCAAAGACCAGCAGCCGGACGCATCCGGAACGACAGAAGCGCTGCGTCTCGCCGAGGGACTCTGGCGCGGGGCCGAGGCTTTCGGCGAGAGCGAGGATCGGGAGTGGGCCGTGACCATTCTCGACGGCTATGCGCGTCACGCCGCCGTGGAGCAAGGCGTCTGGATGATTCGGAACTACTTCAATCTCGGCACCCGCTCATTCGCGACGAATTCGTTCCTCGTCGACTACGCGCCCGACTTCGTCGCCGAGGTCGCCGCGGCGACGGGTAGGGAAGACTTGGCCGAGGTCGCTAGGCAATCCTACGCGCTGATCGAAAAGGCCCAGGCACCGATCGGTCTGCTGTATGACATGATCCAGCCCGAAGTGGCCACGCTCTTCGACGATGAGAGCATGGTGATCTTCTCGCCCAATGACGCGATCCAATTGTCGAACACGGCCACGGTCGCGGCCTGCGCCGTGGTCGGGCTTCCCGAGATCGCCCGTGCGGTCGTCGATTTCTCCCACGAGCGCATGCCCGGTCTCCGGGGCACGTATTACGGCCGTACGGGAGAAGTGGCGCGCGACAAGCGGCCCGGCATCGAGGCTTGGGCGTCTCTCGTTCGACTCGCGGTCGCTCTCGACGATGACGAGGCGCTTGCGACGTTCTACCCGTTTCTCGTGAGCAATGCCGGACGTCAGTGGCGGATCCCGAAAGACGCGTGGCTCTACGTCGCAGCGGAGCTTCTGCTCGGACTTCAGGCTGTGACGTCCACCTCGTGAAGTTTCAAAGCGCTGATGTCGCGCGCTACTACGACCAGAACACGGCGAGCTTTCTCGAGCACGGACAAGGCGGTGCGCACGGCATCATTCATCGAGCCGTTTGGGGCGAGGGCGTTTTGCGCCGCGAGCAGGCCTTTCACTTCGTGCACGATCTTCTGCGGGCCCGAATTGCGGATGGCGGCGCTCAGCGCATACTCGATCTCGGTTGCGGCGTGGGCGCGAGTCTGGAATATATCCTCCGCGGGACAAGTGCATCTGGCTTCGGCGTCACCAACAGCCCCATCCAGGCACAGCTCGCGCGCGCTCGGCTCGGCGATCGCGCAAGCATAAGCGAGCTCGATTTCTGTTCAGCGCCGCTTCCGGCACCTATCGACCTCGCCTTTGGCATCGAGTCCTTCGTCCAGGCTCCGGATGCCGCAGCGTTCTTCGAGAACGTATCGAAGGCGCTTGCGGCGGGTGGATACCTTGTGCTTTGCGACGACTTTCTCGCCGGTGACGCCGGCGATGATGATCGCTTTGTGCGCGAGCTCCGTCGCGGGTGGCAAGCGAGCTCGCTCCTTCAAACCGAGGCGGTGGATGCTCTTGCTGCGGAGCACGGGCTCGAGCTCGTCGAGGATCGAGACCTGACGCCGTGTCTCGAGTTCGACCGGCCTCGCGATAGGGCGCTCGGCCTACTCATCGCCCTCACACGACCCTCCGTCTCGATGAGCGCCAGGCTCGGGAGCCACTTGGGAGGCACGCGCTCCGTCAGTGCTTGAAGCGTGGGCTCGTGACTTATCGCTATCCGTGTCTTTGAAGCGGTTCCTTAGCCCTTGGAAAGTTTTTTGTAGCGGATCTTGTGAGGGCGGTCGGCTTCCTTCCCCAAACGCCGCTTTCGGTCAGCCTCGTAGTCGGTGTAATTCCCGTCGAACCACACGACTTGGCTATCGCCTTCGAAAGCGAGGATATGAGTGGCGACCCGATCGAGGAACCAGCGGTCGTGGCTGACGACGAGCGCCGTACCGCCGAACTCGTAAAGCGCCTCTTCGAGGGCGCGGAGAGTGTTGACGTCGAGATCGTTCGTTGGCTCGTCGAGAAGCAGGAAGTTCGCGCCTTCTTTCAACACCCGCGCGAGATGGACGCGGTTGCGCTCGCCGCCCGAGAGATCGCCGACACGCTTCTGCTGGTCGGAACCGTTGAAATTGAACCGGCTCACGTAAGCTCGCGACGGCACCTCGCGATCCCCGAGCTTGATGAACTCGTGCTCGTCCGAGATCACCTCCCAGACGTTCTTGTCGGCGGGGAGCTCGCGCTCTTGATCGACATAGCCCAGCTTGACCGTGTCACCGATACGAAGCGTCCCTTTGTCGGCAGACTCTCTGTTGACGATCATCCGGAGAAGCGTTGTTTTTCCGGTGCCGTTCGCGCCGATCACGCCGACGATCCCTCCTGGAGGTAAAAGGAAGCTCAGATCTTCGATGAGGACTCGGTCGTCATAACCCTTGCACAGATGATCGGCCTCGAGCACGATATCGCCGAGGCGGGGGCCCGAGGGGATGAAAATCTCGAGATCGTCCGCAACTTTGTCGTGCTCTTGGGAGACGAGCTCCTCGTAGCGCGCGATGCGCGCTTTGCTCTTGGCGTGGCGCGCGCGCGGCGCCATGCGGATCCACTCGAGCTCGTTCTCGAGCGTCTTGCGCCGCTTCGACGCGGTCTTTTCTTCCTTGGCCAGGCGCGCTTGCTTCTGCTCTAGCCAAGACGAGTAGTTGCCTTTGAAGGGGATGCCCTGACCACGGTCGAGCTCCAGGATCCAGCCGGCGACGTTGTCGAGAAAGTAGCGGTCGTGGGTGACGGCGATGACCGTTCCCTCGTAGCGCTTCAAGTGCTGCTCGAGCCACTGCACGGTCTCGGCATCGAGATGGTTCGTGGGCTCGTCGAGCAGCAGGATATCGGGCTCTTGTATGAGAAGGCGGCAGAGCGCGACACGGCGGCGCTCGCCTCCAGAGAGCAGGTCGACCTTGGTATCGGGAGGAGGGCACCTGAGCGCGTCCATCGCGATCTCGAGCTCGGTCTCGACCTCCCAGCCGTTTTTGGCCTCGATCTTCTCCTGGAGCTCGCCTTGGCGCTCGAGGAGCTCGTCCATCTCTTCGGAGGACATTTCCTCTGCAAATCGCTCGTTGACCTTCTCGTACTCGTCGAGAAGGCCGAGGATTTCCTTTCGCCCTTCCTGAACGATTTCTTTGACGGTCTTGCCGGCCGTGAATTGCGGCTCTTGCTCGAGATAACCGACTGTATAGCCTTTGGAGAAGCTCACCTCGCCGACATAATCTTTGTCGACTCCGGCGATGATGCGCAAAAGCGTGCTCTTGCCCGAGCCGTTCAGGCCGAGGACGCCAATCTTTGCGCCGTAAAAGAAGGAAAGATAGATGTCCTTCAGTACTTGGCGTTTCGGCGGGTGGATGCGTCCCACGCCGACGAGAGAAAAGATGATCTGTTTGTCGTCTGGCATTATTGTAGTCGCCGTACTTCGAAGAACAGTGGCTGCTCCTCCCAAGTCTCGCCACTGTAGCCGCCATCCGCAATCGTGATGAAAAAGTCGATGCGCTTTACCTCGGGAGGAGCATCGACCGCGGGCGCTCCGAAGTCTTCTTTCGAAGGTTGAGCGACGGTGAGGCTCGCGAGCGCCAAGCTCAGGCCAAGTAACAGGGCGGCGCATCTCATGATTTAGTCTTCTCCCGCTCGGCCTTCACCATCTCGACGAGAACGGCCCGCGTCTCTTCCGGGGAGTGAACTTCTCGTAGGAACGGCACGCGGACGCCGCGAAACCCCTCCGAGGTCGTGAGGCGCACGTGAAAGCCGAGCCGGTCCACCGCCGTCATTTTTGCTTCGTTGCCTTCGAGCCCGGAGGCGGCGCGCGCGAGCAGGACGAGTGCCTCTTCGTGATCGGCGTTCATGTGATAAAGAATGCCGGCCTTCGCGTCCGCGAGCGGGTCCGGAGGAGCGGCGAGGTAGTCCTCGGCCGTGACCCAGCCCATGACGCCAAAACCACCGACGAAATAGAGATCGATGAGCTCCATCTGGAAAAAGGCAAAATCCTTGAAATCCACCCAGTAGGAGGCGTTCTCGTAGCGTTCGAGGTAGCGCTCGCGCACGGAGGCGAGCGCCTCGTCCGGGGTGCGCGCGACACGTCCCATCAGCGTCACGCGGCCGGCGCCGAGCGGATCTTCGGTGGCCTCGGGCTCCGTTACGAGGAGGCTCGCTCGGCCGTCGGCGAGGATGTTCTGCGTGTGCATCGCCATCGTGCTGATGAGAAAAGTCGGGGCGCCACTCTCATCGAGCCCGTACGGGGCGACGGACCCAAAAGGCCAGCCTTCGTGTTTTCTCGACTGCGTCGTCAGCGTGCCGACGCGGCCGAGATGGATGAGCGTGCGTGCCCGCTCCGCATGGGTCGGCTCGGGAACCTGCGTACTCGGGTCCGTCTGAGTGGGTCGAGCGTGTTCCGAAGTCTCTTTCGCCAACTTTCCGTCCTTTTCTAGCCGCGAGTGTCTTTGGCGGCCCGTAGGATTCTAGCGCGAATCTAGAAAGCAAAAGCATCTAGACTCTGGCTCGAGCGACTGAGGGTGTCTCTTTTTCTACGCGTACAATTATACATAAAACATGTACTATTGTACATATTCTCGCGTACAATTATACACACAAAGTGTATTTTCGTACGGAGGAGTTATGCCTGGAAAGACGTACGATCGCGTTTACGACATCGCCGTCGATCAGTTCGGCTATTTCACGGCGGCGCAAGCACTCATCGTTGGAGCAACGAGACAGTCACTCGAGAGGATGACCAATCGCGGCAACGTCGACTGGGTAAGCCACGGCGTTTATCGGGTCAACGCGATCCCCGCCACAAGATTTGACGCGTACATGGAGGCCAGTCTCTGGCCAGTACGAGAACGTGGTGTTCTCTCGCATGAAACCGCGTTAGAACTTTACGCCATTTCGGACGTGAACCCCGACAAGATCCACTTGACCGTGCCGAGACGATTCCGGACTCACCGCACAGTCCCTTCACTGTACGTCCTCCATCATGCTGACCTCGACGATCATGAAGTGAGTTCCGTCGAGGGCATTCCAACAACAACGGCCGTAAGAGCTGTCGAAGATTGCCACCAGGCACACCTCGGCCCCGCGCTAATTGGGCAAGCAATAAAGGATGGGTTTGAGCGAGGCCTCCTAACTCAAACCCAAGCCAATAACCTTCGACAACGTTTCTCCCCGGAGAGATAGCGTGATATTCGTTCGCCCGAAGAGAACCCCTTCCAGTGTTCGCGCTCTCGAGCAAGTCGTCGGACGATACGCAAAACATCACGGGATCGCCCCTGGCCGAATACGCCGTTCGATCTCCTTCTGCGTGCTCGGTGCCACCTTGGACCGCGTCCGAACCTACGACGACAATCCCGCCTTTGTTATAAAAGGAGGTGTGGCGATCGAATGGCGCCTCCGCCAGAGCCGTGCGACGAAAGACTTCGACGCCATCTTCAAAAGTAGCTCGAGCGAGCTCGTTGACGCTCTTGATGAAGCATTCAAGAATCCGTACGAAGGCTTCGTTCTGCGACGTGATGCTGAGCTGGAAGATATCGGCAAAGCGCTAAGGGTGCCCATAAAGATTCAATTCCATGAGAGGAGTTGGGGTACGGTGCCACTGGAAGTCTCTACTCCTGAAGGAACCAGCGTTCCACACGAGTCCGTCCGCCCTACCGATTTGGCAGACTTTGGGCTTGTGGGTCCTGCGGCACTGCCTTGCATCCCCATCCGCCGTCAGATTGCAAAAAAAATACATGCCTTGACCCAGCCACCCGAGGAGGGTCGCGATAATCCGCGATTTCGAGATCTCTTTGATCTCTGGCAGTTGAAAGATCGGGTCCGCGCGGACCCGGAATTGCGCGCCGAGTGCAAACAGATCTTTAGACTGAGAAAGACCCACACATGGCCGCCGAAGGTGACCGTCTATGACTCGTGGGGCGAACCCTACCGGACGATGTCGACTGACGCGCGATTGGCGGTCACAGATGTTCACCAGGCAGCCAATGGTCTGGAGGAGTTCTTTGTGAGTATCGAGGCGTTCCGCTCGAGAATATTTGCATCGGAATTTCGAGATATTCCCGATGCAATAGCTGAGAACACAGATCTCCGAGACGTGATATATGAGCTCGTCGGCGAGCAACCCATCCCAAGTAAGGTGCTCGAAGAGCCTGAAAGACTTGCCAGATTCCGCCAAATCCTGGAAATACTAGTCTCACGGGAGATAGATGTATCAGAAGCGGTTCGCAGAACGGAACGTTACATTCCGCGTCAAGAGTCGATTCATCGTGTCAGCGATCGCGTTTTTCCAGACGGCTGGGCTTCAGAACTGGTCCGGACGCAGTTCAGCCGGTTCTACAATCAAGCTCTTATGATGCAACTGCTTGCTGAGGGTCACACAAAGTGCTTCGTACCGCATTCGTCTGAAGAAGTGGCGAATTCCCCTTGTTCACAGCAGCTGGCGGGCCGGGAGCACGAGCTGGGAGTGTTGTATCAGCGGTTGATCGATTACTATTCAGCTGGAGAGTGGAGTGCGGAGCCAAGAATTCCTGACAATCCTCACTGCACGCACGTGGTTCGCCCTAATTGAATCTAAGATTGGCAGTAGAGACGCGTAACGTCCTTGATTGCTAGGACGCGGTTTCGAGTCGTCACGCCTTTCGAAGACGGTTTATAGAGGCAACGGAGGCTGAACCGAACCGGCTGCGATATCATGCGGCCATGAGATACGCTGCTCTTCTTGCCACGCTCGCCCTCAGCTGCGCGAGCCATGCGGAGTCCCCGTCCGATCGCTATGAGATCGACCCGGAGCATCTCACGGTGGGCTTTCTCGTGGAGCATGTCGGCTTCGCCAAGGTCTTCGGGATGTTCCGCGAGGCCGTTGGGTCGTTCAGGTTCGAAGAGGAGACCGGCGAGCTCTCGGACGTTCGCGTGGTCGTGCAAACGAAGAGTGTCTTTACCGGTGTCGAGGCCCGGGACCGACATCTGCGGAGCGGGGACTTTCTCGCGGTAGAGGAGTTCCCCGAGATGGTCTTCGAGGCGGACCGGATGGTGCTCGAAGACCGCGGTGGTGAGCTCGCGGGCCGTCTGACCATCCGCGGGGTGACGAAGTCCTTGACTCTTTCTATAACGTGGAACAAGAGCGGGGAGTCTCCACTGCCTGGCAATCCTTATGTCGCCGGCTTCTCTGCGCGCGGCCGCTTCGAGCGAAGCGCCTACGGCATGAGCTACGGCGTGCTCGATGGGCTCGTCGGGAACGAGGTAGAGCTTATTCTCGAGCTCGAGGCGCAGCGGCAGTAGGGACTCATGCGCGCGCTCCCGCCTCTTGTCTTCTTTCTCTATTTCAACGCCCTCTTTACGTTCGAGAACATTCCTTCGACGCCTGCGATGCGTCTCGTCTTCCTGCTCTCAATCGAAGTCGTGCTTCTTCTCGCAATCCTTGCCGCGGTCCGCAGTTTCGGATGGAAGCTCTCCCGCTTCGCGAAGGCGTGCCTATCCTTCTTGATCCTGGCCCTCGTGCTCGTCCGCTATGTCGACATTACGGCGCTCGGCGTTTTAGGTAGAGAGTTCAATCTGCATGGCGACTTCCCCCACGTCCATCGTGTCTTCGCGATGTTCTGGGAAGCCATGTCGCTCGGAAGCGGGCTTATAGTGCTCGCGATGGCGGCGACCATTGTGGGCAGCGCGTTCGCTCTCAATTGGGCGGGCCTCACAGTGTGGGAGCGGGCGCTCGGTAGGAAGACCCTGCGTCAGTTCGTGCTCTACGCCGCTCCGGTGTTGACTTTGGGTTTTTTTCTCGCGGCAGGCCGGGCGTTCTCCGTTCCGACGACGTCGATCGTCCGGAGGCAAATACAGAACCTTCGGGCGGGAGAGGCCGACCAGCGCGCCGCCGCCGAGATCGAGTGGCCGCCACAGAACCTCGAATCGAATCTCCACCGGCTCGGCGGCGCGAACGTGTTTCTCATCTTCCTCGAGTCCTACGGGGTCACGTTGATCGAAGATGCGCATCATTTCGATGCGATCGGCCCGCGATTCCGCGCGCTCGAAGAAAACCTCAGACAAGCCAAGTACTATTTTGCTTCGAGTCAGATCTACTCTCCCACCTTCGGCGGTGGCTCTTGGCGGGCTCACGCGACTTTTCTGAGCGGCTTTCACGTCGATAGCGAACATCTCTACAACGCTCTGCTCGCCTCGGACCGGGAAACGCTCGTCTCGGTGCTCTCCGGGCACGGGTACCGTACGGTGGCCGCCGAGCCCGGGATCAAATGGTACTGGCCCGACGGTAAGTTCTATGGTTTCGACCGCATCTATACGTTCGACGACCTCGGCTATAAAGGCCCGCCCATGGGCTGGTGGAAGATCCCCGATCAGTTCACGATGTACCGTCTCTACCAGGACGAGATCCGCGGCGCGAGAAAGCCGCTCTTCGCCAAGGTCTCGCTCATCATGAGCCACATCCCGTACTTTCCCATCCCGGAATATGTGGAGGACTGGTCGCGCTTCGACGACGGCACCGCGTTTCAAGGAAGCCTCGACTCCGTCGCACACGATGCTTACCGAGATCTGAGAGAGCTCTCGACCTGGTATGTCGAGGCCTTCCGCTACGAGCTCGATATCTTGGAGGGGTTTCTCCTCGACTATGTGCCCGAAAACTCCCTCGTGATTGTTGTCGGGGACCATCAGCCGCCCAAGCTCGTCACGCACAATAACGATAGCTGGGCGGTCCCGATGCATGTCTTCAGCAAAAGGCCGGAGCTCGTCCGTGCTTTCGACGCTCTCGGATTTCGAGAGGGGCTGGTGCCGCTGCACCCGACTTCTTTGACGATGGCAGGGTTTCTGTCGAGCTTTCTCGAGATTTACGACGAGCCGGCCCCGGCAAACGAGGCTACCGGCGAGTAAGCCATGTCGCCGGCCGTTACTTCGTTGCGCCGTCAAGGAAGCGCGGTAGCCCTGCTGGGATTCGCCGGTATCGCGCTTTTGGCCCTCTCGCAGCCTATTTGGCTGGTGGGCTCGTTGGTGGTCTGGGCCTATTGTCTCTACCTTTTGTTTGGGGGTCTCGAAGAGAACATCCGCGACGGTGAGTCGGCGCCTCTCGCGAGCTTGGGATGGCCGACGCTCGTAACATTGGCGCGAGGAATGCTTCTTGCCGTCGTCGCGGGCTTTCTCTTCACCCCGATGCCGCTCGGGGTTCGCGCTTACTTTCCCGCGGGCGCTTATACGCTCGCTGTTTTGCTGGATCACGTCGACGGGCGTCTCGCGCGGGCGATGGGGCGCGCGACGCGCCTCGGTGAGCGACTCGACATGGAGGTTGACGCGGCAGGGATCTTGATTGCGAGTCTCCTCGCGGTCCAATACGGCAAGCTCCCACTCTGGTATGTCGTGATCGGCCTTGCGCGCTACCTGTTCGTGCTCGGGATCGAGTGGCGTCGCCGTCAGGGGCGAGTTGTGCTCGAGCTCGAGCCCAACGCGTTACGTCGCGTGTTGGCCGGCGTGCAGATGGGCTTTCTCGCGGTGTCTTTGTGGCCACCTCTGCCTTTGGAAGCGTCGCTATTCGCGGCGCCTTTCTTCGCGGGCGCCTCGCTCGCGATGTTTGCTCGAGACTGGTGGCGGGTCTCCGGGCGACTCCATAGAGCGGCATGAGCCGGGCTCGCACCTTGGGGGCCGCTCTCTGGCTCTTCGCGGCGGGGCTGTTCGCATGGACGCTCAGCCGCGTTCCGCTCGCGGACGCCTGGAGTACGATCCGGGGGCTCGATGGGACAGCGCTCGTCGTGCTCGTCTCTTTGAACGCGCTGGCGCTCCTCGTCTTCGGCTTGAAGTGGTGGATCGTGCTGCGCGGACTGGGACAGAAGGTTGGGTTGTTCGAAACGTCGCTCTACCGGATCGCGGGCTTCGGATTCGCCTACTTCACTCCGGGCCCGCGAGTCGGCGGCGAGCCGGTTCAAGTGATCCTGGTGGAGCGCCGCTCGGGCGTCCCCCGCGATGCGGCCATTGCCTCGGTGGCGCTCGACCGCATGCTCGACGCGTCCATGAATCTCGGCTTTCTTTTGGCAGCGGCTCTTTATCTGCTCGAAGGGGGAGGGGCTCTTTTTGTAGGCATCCTGCTCGCCGTTCCACTCGGATATATGCTCGCGCTCGCGCGCGGCTATCGCCCGCTCGCGGCAGTCGTCCCCCGCGAAGTCGTTCGCTCGAGCGAGGATCAGGCCGGGCGCTTTTGCCGCGAGCGCACCGGCCACTTGATGCTCGCGGTTCTCGCGGGTTTGGCCAGCCTCTCGATGATGCTCGCTGAATATTGGCTCATGAGCTTCTATCTCGGGACGCCGCTAAGCTTCCGGCAGCTCGTCATTGGCCTCGCCGCGGTCCGCATCGCTTATTTTCTGTTTCTGCCCGCGGCCCTTGGCGTTCTGGAAGCCGGCCAAGTGATGGCGGTCCGTTCGCTGGGGCTTCCCGTGGCGCTCGGCGTCAGCTTGAGTCTCGTGATCCGGTTTCGTGACGTTCTCGTCGCCGCGGTCGGGTTGTGGTGGGGGATGCGCGCCGTTACGGCGAGTCTCGAGCGATCGTCTCGAGAAAGTCCTCGATTCTGACCATCGACTGCTCCCACGTAGGATGCGCGTAAAAGCTTTCGAGTGCGGCGAGGCTCAGCCGACCGAGTAACCCGCGATCCTCGAGGAGGCGCTCGAGCTGACGGCTCAAGCTGAGCGTATCCCCCGGCTGGATGAGAAAGCCGTTGGACTCGTGATGCACGATCTCGTCGGTGGCGCCGGCCGCGCTTGCGATGACCGGGACGCCGAAGCTGAGCGCTTCCAAATAGACGATGCCAAACCCCTCGTAGCTCGAAGGCACTACGAGAAGCTGGCTCGTCTGGTAGCAGGCAGCGAGGCGCTCGCCGTCGAGCACGCCGTGCAGCGTGAGACGCGAGCGCAGATCGAGCGTGTCGATTTGTTGCTGCATGCGGCCTGCGTAGCTCGGGTCCATCTCCTCACTACCCACGATGTCGAGATGCCACGCCTGATCGCGGAGCTCGGCGAGTGCTTCGAGCAGAATGTGAAGGCCCTTTCTCTCGATCAGGTTTCCCACGAAGAGCAGGCGCAGGGGGCCCTCGGCGAATGCGCGTTGATAGACTTCCGGACCGGTCAGCTTGGCCCCTAGTCGATCGCCGCCCGGCGTCGCGACCACGTTGTGCGTCTTCTTGCTCAGAAGCTCTTCGACCGACTCGCGTGTCGTGTGGCTGTTGAAAACGAACGCGCCGACCGTCTGTAGGTAGCGCTTCTCGATGCGCCGATAGAGGTGGGTCCGCCAGGCCGCGTGCGTTTCACTCGAGAGCAAGTGGTGCACGATGCTGACGATAGGAGCGGTCGCAGCGTGATTCGAACGAAGTAGTGACGGGTGCGTGAGCTCGTCTTGTAGTAAAACGTCGTATCGTTCTTGCAATCGCTCTTTCAGCGACGGTGAAAAGTTCTGCGCCAGATGCCGAGCGTAGCTTCCATGTGGGAGCGAGAGGATATCGACGTCGTGTCCGCGGCCGCGCAAGTACTCCACCAGTTTTTGATCGTAGAGATTGCCGCCGGAAACCTGGTCTAATTGGCCGTAAACGACGAGCCCGATGTGCACGGGGGCGGAGTATTGCAGCTCCGACGTTGGACGCGCAAGCGCGACGCCACTTACACTCTTTGGATGCGCCTCCCGTCGGATAGATCTGACATAATCGTGCCGGATCAGGAGGAAAGATGCTTGCGCTTCTCGCCGCGACCGTTATGCTTCTCTCGATCGACGGTCTCAAGCCGGATTATGAGCTCGAGGCCGACGCGCACGGCCTTCGCATCCCCCATCTTCGAAGCGTCGGCGCGGATGTGCGCTTCAACATCGTCCAATATTGGCGCGCGGCTACGCCAAGACGACCGAAAACTGATACCTGCGCTCTCGACGCCTGGGCTTCTTGCCGAAGCGGAGGCGGTCGTCGGGCCTTATCCCTATTGTAACGACCTCTTGGAGAAATAGAGCACCCATGCGCAAGACCGTCCCGCAGTTCATCGGCGCTCCAGTCAAGCGTCGCGAAGACCCAGCGCTGATTACCGGAGAAGGAAAGTTCGTCGCGGATATCGAGCTCGCTGCCGCAGCGACGATGGCCTTCGTCCGAAGCCCCTACGCTCATGCGAAGGTAAAGAAAATCGATGCGTCCGAAGCACTCGCCATACCGGGCGTTTTGACCGTTTACACCGCGGCGGATCTGAATCCGCTCGTCTCGAAGCCGTTCCCATTTCTCACGATCGGCGATGGCGGCCACCTCACGAACGTCTACGAGCAAAAGCGCTTTCCGCTGGCCTCCGACAAAGTGCGCCACGTCGGAGATCCAGTGGCTGTCGTGATTGCCGACGATCCGTACATCGCGGTCGATGCGGTCGAAGCGGTCTCGGTCGACTACGAGCCACTCGCTGTGGTGACCGAGACCGACCAGGCGTTGTCCGAAGGCGCTCCCCTGATTCACGAAGATTGCTCGGGCAACCGCGCTTTCGATTGGAGTCTCGACGGCGGCGATATTGAGGGGGCTTTCGCGAAAGCGCATACGAGTGTGGAGCTTCGAGCGGACATCCAAAGGCTCGTGCCGAACGCGATGGAGCCTCGAGCCGTGGCCGCGAGCTTCGATGACGAAGGTGGCTACACGCTCTGGACGACCACGCAAATTCCGCATCAAATTCGAGATTTCCTCGCGGGCATGCTCGAGATCGACCCGAAGCGTTTCCGCGTTATCGCGCCGGAAGTCGGCGGTGGCTTCGGCGCAAAATGCAACGTCTACGGCGAAGAGGTGCTTGCCGTCTTACTTGCACACCGCCTGCGGCGGGCGGTCCGCTGGACCGCTTCGAGAACCGAGGACTATCTCGTCACGAGCCACGGACGTGACCAGGAGGGCGTCTTGCGACTGGCGGCCGATGAGAACGGGCGCGTCCTCGGGGCCGATCTCACGCTCACGATGGATTGCGGCGCCTATTTCAGCCGCGTCACGCCAATCATTCCCGCGCTCACGGGCGTGATGATGACGGGTGTTTATGACATCCCGAACGTGCGCGCCCGCGCCACCGGTGTGTTCACCAACAAAGTCATGAGCGAGCCTTATCGTGGCGCAGGCCGTCCGGAGGCCGCCTATTTTCTCGAACGAGCGATGGATCTGCTTGCGGACGAGCTCGAGCTCGATCCGGTCGAGCTTCGCCGTCGCAACTTCATCGCTCCCGATCGCTTTCCCTACGAGACCGCGACAGGGCTCACTTATGACAGCGGCGATTACGACGGCGCGCTCGACGAGCTCTTGAAGCATGTCGACTTGGACCAGGTTCGCAAGGAGCAGGCGCAGCGCCGCCAGGATCCTTCAGCGAAGCTCCTCGGGGTCGGGATCGCGTGCTACGTGGAGATTTGCGGTTTCGGGCCATGGGAGCTCGGAAGCGTGCGGGTCGCCGCGGACGGGAAAGTCACCGTGCTCTCCGGCACATCTCCGCACGGGCAAGGCCACGCGACGAGCTGGGCTCAAATCACGGCCGATACGCTTCAAGTTCCACTCGAAGACATCGAAGTCATCCATGGTGACACCAAGATCGTTCCCAAGGGGATCGGCACTTTCGGAAGCCGCAGCGCGCCGGTCGGCGGGGCCGCGGTGCACGAGAGCTCCGAGACGGTGCGTGAAGGGGCTGCGGCCATCGCGGCTCACTTGCTCGAGGCGGCGCCAGCTGACATCCGGCTCAAAAACGGTACCTTTCACGTCGTCGGCTCACCCGGACGCCGCGTGGGTTGGAGTGACGTCAGAGCGGCGGCTTACGCGGAGGATCTTCCCGAGGAGCTGAGCGGAAAGTTGAGCGCGAGCACGCAGTTCACGCCGAGAGGCGATACGTTTCCGTTCGGAGCGCATGCATGCATTGTCGAGATCGATCCCGGCACGGGAGAGATCGCCATCCTCCGTTTCATCTCCGTGGACGATTGCGGGAAGGTGATCAATCCGCTTCTCGTCACCGGGCAGATACATGGTGGTCTCGCCCAGGGCATCGGTCAAGCGCTTTGGGAAGGTGCTGTCTATGACGATGGCGGGAATCTCGTGACCGGCAATTTGATGGAATATGCGGTGCCACGAGCGGATCTATTGCCGTCTTACGAGAGCTACCGAACCGAGACCCCCACGCCGCTGAACGCCCTCGGCGTGAAGGGCATTGGCGAAGCGGCGACCATCGGCTCGACGCCCGCGGTCGTGAATGCGGTCGTGGACGCGCTCTCCCATCTCGGCGTAAAGCACGTAGACACGCCCCTCACGCCAGAGAAAATCTGGAAGCTAATCTCGTGAGGTCGTGCCCGTTTCAGCGGCGAAGATTTCGCGAAGTAGCTCACGCCAGCGAGCATATTGGGTCGCGACCGATCCTTCGAGCCTCAGTACCTTGCCGTCCACTTCGAGGACGAGGGGGGCGACATCCGAGGCGAGGGAAGCGCCGAGCTCGCTGAGAATATGGACGTGGTCCCTCTCTTGAGACGCCGCGTAGCGCCTCTGGTCGTCGACGGTCGGGCTGCCGAAAATGCCCGGCGTGCCACATAGCGGGCCTCGAGTCACGCCGCCAAGCGTCCAGCCGGCGCCGCCGACAGTGCGCGAGGAACGGCTCTTCATGGCTTCCCGCTCCCAGTAATCGGTGGAGCGCCAACCATGGTACGCGTCGATCATCCGCGCGTGAAAATCCGCATAATGGGTATCTACCGCGTCGAGGAACATGCCGTCCCGCTGGCGGATCCGGTCCACCCGTAGCAGCATGGGATCCTCGTGCGATGGCAACCGCGCGACTTCGTAACGGGATTTCTTCTTCGACGTGACATAGCCGTCGAATGTTTCGGGCGCCAGGTAGGCGGCGAAGCGAAGGCGGGACACGGTGCGAATGCGTGCGAGATCCTCGTGATCGAGCTTGCGGTACTTCTTCGCGAGCTCGTTGGCGATGCGGTGGTAAAGATCCTGAAACGGTTCGTCGTTCGGGTCCTTCCCCAGATAGGACGTAGCGTCGGCTTTTTGTTTGTAGTTCTTGTTGAGCCAGACTTTGCCAGTGGCGTCGACAGCTCGGAGCCGTAACTTCAATTCGCGGCTGGTCGAAGAGATAATGACGCCGGAAATCGAAAGCTCGGGGATGGAGGATTTCGGGACGACGTGGACGACCCCCCAGAATCTCGATGACTGCAGCCCATCTTTCAAACGCACGGGCATGTAACGTGCCTCTGCGGCTTGGATTTCCGGGAAGGGGCCCGTCTCCTCGGCACCGAAGACCGAGATTTGAACGTCGAGCAAGCTCGCCTCAGGCAGTGGGACGCTCGCTCGAATCAGTTGGACGGGCTTTTTGGCACCGAGAGCCATCGAAGCGCACAAGAAGACGGACGACGATGCGCAGACCACCGCCCGGAGGACGTGGTTTCTCGAGCCGGCCATTAGTGAGTATCTCATACGACTAGGTCGTCAAATGCAAGAGTTGCAAGAACGAGGCCAGCCTAACGCCGCGTTAGGCGACATCCGTTGTAATCCACAGAGGTCACGGCGCCCTCGCAACGGGACACGCGACACGATTCAGGTAGGAGTGTTTTTCGCTATCGCGTGATTCGTACGTAGCGCGTCCAGTCCTCATCGGTGAGCTCTTCGCCAACCTCGAACCGATAGCGCTTGTTCTTGCCGAGAGCGAGGACGTTCTTCTCGGACGTTTCGAAGTAGACCGTGCTCTGGTCGATGCGCTTGAGTTTTTGAATATCTTCGTGGCTGAAAGCCCAATCGTGCGCGTCCGACTTGTATTGGATACCGAGCCTCGTTATCGTGAGCTCGCCGTCGCATCCTCCGAGGCGATGCTTGTGGCGGACGGCGTAGGACAGAGGTAGCTTCCGTCCCCAGATTTGATCGGTGAGCTCGATGTGTAGATCGCTGGCGCCTTCGAAACCAGGGTCTTTGAGCAAGAGCTCGTCGAGCCGTGCTTGGCTCTCTTCCAGATCGCCGCGCTCGAGGGCCATCCGGGCTTCGTCGAAGATATCGGCGAGCGTTGGAGCCTCCGCTTTCGGCGCGGGCGCCGGGCGTGCGACCTTCGGTTCGGGCGCCGGGCGTGCGACCTTCGGTTCGGGCTTGCGTTTGGGTCTGGGTTTGGGGGCAGGGAGAGGCACTTCCGGTGCCGCCTCCGATGGGGGTTCCGGTTCGAGGGCTTCTTCGCCCAGCCCATCGGGAGCTATCGCGATCGCGGTCGACGGCGGTGTGGGCTCGCCCACTTCCGCGTCGGGCTTCCCGCGATCGGGGATGATGAGCGCAATAATCAGAAACGCTCCGAGCGCGACCGCGGCAGCGACCGGAAACCATTGGTTCCGGCGCGCCTTGACCGTCCGGCGCACCTTGAGCATGATGCCGGTCTCGAGATGAGTCGCATCGCGAGCAGATTGAAGGGCCGCGACCACGTCCTCTACACTGTCATATCTGTCCGAAGGATTCTTCTCGAGGCAGCGCAGAATGACGTTGCGCAGCGACATGTTCACGTTGGCATGTACGCGGTCCGGCGGGATAGGAGCCGTGTTGAGAATTGCCTGAGCAATTGCCGCGAAGGAGTCGCCGGTGAAGGGGAGCTGTCCAGTAAGCATCCGGTACAGCACGACGGCGAACGAGAAAAGATCCGTCCTCTGTTCGATGACGCCTTTGCTCAACTGCTCGGGCGCCATATAGTACGGCGTGCCGAGAACGTCCCCGTCGACGGTGAGCTCCGAACCGATGACATGGGCGATTCCGAAATCCATGATCTTCGCGCGGAAGTCGGGCGTCACCATGATATTGCTGGGCTTGATGTCCCGATGGACGATGTTTTGGGCGTGCGCGTAGCTCAGCCCCGCAAGAACGTCGTAGGCGATTCGGAAAGCGTGGTCCAAACGGAGGACGTCTTTCTCGAGGATGTCTTCGAGCGTTCGGCCCTCGACGTGTTCCATCACGATAAAAGGCGTGCCGTCATCTGCGTGGCCGACATCGTAAACGGTCACGATGTTCGGGTGGATGAGCTGGCCCGCGGAGCTCGCTTCACGATAGAAGCGCTGTTTGTATTTTTCTTTCTGTGCCGCGGGCAGATGGACTGCTGTTTGGATGAGTTTGATAGCGACAATGCGGTCGATCGCCGGATCTTGAGCTAGGAGGACCGCTCCCATCGAGCCACGGCCGAGAACGTGTCGGACCTCGAAACGGCCGAGTTTTTGAGGCTGCCCTCCCGACGGGAAAAGCGGCGCGGGCCCGCCCAGCAGCAGAGCCGAATTGGTGCTATCGGCTTGCAGTTCTTGATCGGTCGCGACGCCGTCGTTAACCTGTACGATGCCCGCGGCGATGAGCGCTCCCAAGCTCTCGAGTGTTTCTTCCTTCGTGAGGAGCGACATCCCGATGACCTCCGAGGTGGTCATGCTCGTGTCGGTGCTCGCCCGATCTTTCATGACATCCAGGAGCGAGATCTGCTTGATGGATAAAGTCGATTCTAATTGCGCTACCCTCACTGGAAGCTCGAGCGGAGCGTCCTCCGACCATCCGATCGAGCTTGGCGTGGCTTCGTCGGGATGCGACGACATGACGGTGAGCTCGCCCGGTACGATATTGAGCGAAGAAGATTCGACCTCGATCCCGCTCTTTTCCTCGAAACGATAGTCGCCATCACGAAGAAGG
The DNA here is from genome assembly GCA_004356105.1 of Acidobacteriota bacterium. GTDB lineage: Bacteria > Acidobacteriota > Vicinamibacteria > Marinacidobacterales > SMYC01 > SMYC01. The sequence continues at coordinate 18,864 of SMYC01000186.1, forward strand.
AAAACCGCACGGACGATCGCTCGTTGCTCTTCGGTCGAAGCCTCTTCATCGTCGTTCGCCTCGGCGCCGACGATCCGACCGCCGTGAAAGTAGATACGTCTTTCCTCAGAATCCGCGGTGATATGCAGGATTCCGGATGCGCTTCGCGACTGGAGCTCACGAAAAGCCTTCACGAGCTGAGGTAAGCTTGTTTTTCCTTCCATCGTCAGATGACGGTTCCCGCCCATTCCGGAGAATCGGCGTGCTACAGCAATCGAGCCGATATCGGAAGTGGGCTCGCTTTTGAGTTGTTTTTTTGGAAACCTACATCAAATTTACGTGGATCTTGCGCTTCCGTCAACCGAAGATGCTATTGAGGAAGTAGAGGTAGATAGAGGCCCGCACCTGGGCCGACGGGGAGCTCCAGCAGGATGAAGATGGTCAGCAGATACGATCGTGAAAACGATCGTATAGGGAACCCATCCCCGCTTTTGGATCGTACTTGGCGACGAAGGCGACGATGAGCGCGAAGATCGCGAAAAGGGCTGGCAGGATGGGGGAGGAAATTGCCCACCCGCTCGACGATGTCGAGAAAGCGGTTGAAATAGCTCGTTGTGGATTTTATTGGCTATAGCGCTTCTTGATGTTGGGCACGAGATACTCGTCGAACGCCCGAACCTGGTCGTATTCGGGCTGCCACTTCCAGTCCTTCGCGGCGGCGGTGTCGTCGAGGTCCGCGGGCCACGTGTCCACGATGGCTTGCCGCTTGAGGTCCGGCTCGAAATCAATCTCGGCCCCGGGAAAGGCTTTCAAGACGAGCTCGCGGATCTCTGCTGCCGAGAGGCTAAAGCTCGTGACGTTATAAGCGAGCTGTGTGAGGGACTCCGCGGGCGCCGCCGCGAGCTGCACGAGCGCGTTCGCCGCGTCGGGCATGGCCATGAAAGGGATGCGCACGTCGGGCCCTACGAAACAGTGATACGGCTTGCCTTTGGCTGCAGCGTGGATCATGTCGGGCGCGTAGTCGCTCGTGCCACCGCTCGGCATGGTCATGGCGCTGATGAGTCCAGGAAAGCGAACGCTCCGGAAGTCGATCATGATCGGCTCCTCGGCAGAGAGCTGCTTGTAGTGCCGGCTTAAATAGCGGCCGAGAAGCTCGCAATAGAGCTTGTTGCATCCGTACATGGTCGTCGGGTTGTTCCACTCC
>SMYC01000187.1 GCA_004356105.1 Acidobacteriota bacterium
CACGCTTTCTCTGTGCCTCTGTGCCTCTGTGGCCATCCCTTTTGGTTGCGACCGCAGGCTGTGCTGGACGAAGTTCGAAGTGTGAACAAAATCCTCGCTTCTGACGGGTTAGGGCCTAGTCGTCTCCTTGTACCAAAAGGCGCAGGGCCTTCGCATAGGTGTTCCGTAAAGACGGGCGAAAAAGATATGCCAGTCCGAGCCCCGCTGTCATGTAGAGCTTCAGAAATCCGAGGCGCGGCTGGCCGTAATGTTTGGCGTAGAAGTGCAAGCGGCTGCGTTGGGACTCCACGAATGCCTGGTTGGGAAGCTTTGAGGTCGAGCGGCCTCGCAGATGGGTCACTTCGACATCGGGCGTGAAAACGACCTTCTTGCCTTGGGCGCGGATGCGTGCGCACAGATCGACGTCTTCGGAATAGAGAAAGAACGATTCGTCGAAGCCGCCAATCGTCTCGAGCAGAGCCCGGCGCGTCATCAGACAAGCACCGCTCACCCAATCGACGTCCCGTTCGCGCGCCAGTCGGGCCTCGACGAAACCCTTCAGCGGACCGGCGCCGTTGCGATAACCCGCGTTCAGAAGTTTCTGCCAAGCTTCGGCGGCGAGCGACAACATCGCTCCGAAGGAGATTTCGAGAGCACCTTCCGCGTTGCGCAAGCGCGGACCGAGCGCTCCTATCTCGGGCCGCGCCTTCATGTGTGCGACCATCGTCGCGATGGCGCCTCTCGGGACGATGGTGTCGCTGTTCAAGAACAACACGAGCTCCCCACGGGCGCGCCTCCAAGAAGAGTTCGATGCCCGAGAAAAACCGACATTCTCGAAAGAGCGCTCGATCGCCACGCTCGGAAAGCCGCTCTCGACCAGCGCAACGCTGCCATCGGTCGAGGCGTTGTCAGTGACGAGGATCTCGAGCTCGCACCCGTCCGTGTTCTCCAGGATCGAACGGAGACAATTCTCGAGCTCGTCCCGAGCGTTATAGCTCACGATAGCGATGGAGAGCTCCATCAGGCTTTACCCGCGACGCGCTCGTAGAGGGCGCGCGCTTTCTTGGCGGACGCATCCCAAGAGAAATGCTTTTTCCGCTGAAGGCCTCGAGCGACGAGCTGCGCGCGGAGCTCTTGGTTGCACCAGAGGCACTCGATGGTATCCGCGAGCGCGCGGACGTTCCAGGGCGGGGCGAAGAGTGCTGCGTCTCCCGCCACTTCGCGATGGACCGGAATGTCGGAGGCAACGATTGGCGTTTGTGAGGCCATCGCTTCCAACAGCGGGAGGCCGAATCCTTCCCAGAGGGATGGCGTCACGACGATGCGCGCGGACCGATAGAGCGATACCAGAGCCGCCGCGTCCACATAGCCCAGCTTGTCGACGCTGTCTTCGAGCTTCAGCCGGCGGATAGTGTCGTCGAGGCGGGGCGTATCGAGTCCGTCGCCGCCCGCGATACACAATCGACCTTCGAAGCCCCCCTCTCGCAAAAGCGCGAGCGCTTCCACGAGCCTCGGAAGGTTCTTGCGCGGTTCGAGCGATGCGACCGTGAGGATGTAGTCTTCCCGCGCGCCGGGCGCGACCGGCTCGGTGGGGCCCGAGAATCTGCTGTCGAGTCCGGCGTGGATCACCGTGATCCGCTCGGGAGGGACGTCGAGCTTGTCTTGGACGTCACGTGCCGTCGTCTCGGAGATGGCGATCACGGCGTCGGCCTTTTTGACGTGGGAGCGGACCAATCTGACATAATCCCGTCGGATCTCCCGGCTCGTAGCCTCAGGCTGCTCGAGGAAGAACAGGTCGCAGATAGTAATGATGCTGCGGCCGCGACGGCTCGGCAGGATGAGGGGGGTTGGCGAGTGAGCTACGTCCAAACGCTCGCCGACGAGCCAGTCGAGCGAAGGGGTCTCGAACCGGTGCCAGAGCGCGTTCAGAACTCGGACGGGGACGCGGCGGTCGACGAGCCGGAAATTATCCGGCCGGGACCGCGGCTCGGGGCGCTCTTTCCAGGAGCTCGAGAACAACACATAGTTGTTCTCACGATCGACGCGGCCTAGACCTTCGACGAGTCCCTCGAAGTAACGGCCGACGCCTGTCGCTCGTGACAGCGCCGGACGGAAATCGACTCCGATGGTGATCGCCATGTTTGTGCGATGTTAGCATTTCACGTAGCTTTCCCGTCCCGTCACCGTGCTCACCGTGCGCTCTGCCTGGCAGTACATTCGTTCGCGCGATAAAATAACCCGTTTGGCCCGCTAAGTAGAAAGAGGGTAGATGAATATTTCGGTTGTAGGAACCGGCTATGTCGGCCTCGTGGTATCGGCTTGTCTTGCAGAGAACGGGAACGATGTTATCGCCGTCGATATCGATGAAGAGAAAATTGCTCGCTTGAAGCGCGGCGAAATCCCGATCTACGAGCCGGGGCTGGCGGAGCTCGTGAAGCGGAACGTTGACGAAGAACGTTTGAGTTTCTCGACCGACTTCGACAGCGCGGTGCGCCAGTCGAAGATTCTCTTCATTGCCGTCGGCACCCCGACGAGTGAAGATGGTTCCGCGGACCTGTCGCACGTTCTCGCCGTTGCGGAAGGCATCGGCCGCGCCATGGACGAGTACAAGATCGTCGTCCTAAAGAGCACGGTCCCCGTCGGTACGAACCGCGCTGTCAAGAAGGCCATCGCGGGAATCACGCGTCACCCGGTTGCCGTCGTCTCCAACCCCGAATTCCTGAAAGAGGGTGCGGCGATCGACGACTTTCTGCGCCCCGACCGCGTTGTTGTGGGCACGGACGATCCCGCGGTGGCGGAGCTCATGAAAGAGCTCTACCGGCCCTTCATGCGTACCGGCAATCCCGTCCTCGTGATGGACCCCGAGAGCGCCGAACTTACAAAATATGCCGCCAACGCGATGCTTGCGACCCGCATCAGCTTCATGAACGAGATCGCACGGCTGTGCGAGAAGGTCGACGCAGATGTGGCGAACGTACGTCGCGCTCTCGGCACCGATAGCCGCATCGGACACCCTTTCCTTTTTCCCGGCGTCGGTTATGGCGGGTCCTGCTTTCCGAAAGATATCCGCGCGCTTTTGAAGACGGCGCGCGATGCCGGCATCAAGCTCGAGCTCATCGAAGCCACAGAGCGGGTGAACGAAGCCCAGAAGATTTATCTGGTCTCGAAGATCCGCGATCACTTTGCGGATGGCCTGAAAGGAAAATGTCTCGCGATCTGGGGGCTCGCGTTCAAGCCCCGCACCGATGACATGCGCGAGGCTCCGGCGCTCGCGCTGATCCATGCTCTCATCGATGAAGGGGTCTCGGTCCGTGTCTACGATCCCGAAGCCATGGACGAGGCGCGCCGACAACTCGCGAGCGTCGAAGGTAAAGTGACCTATTGCAAGAAGAGCTACGAGGCTTGCGAGGGCGCCGACGGTCTCGTGCTCGTCACCGAGTGGAACGAGTTCCGCGAGCCCGACTTCGGCCGCGTCCGCGACTTGCTCAAAGAGCCCGTTATCTTTGACGGGCGCAACATCTACAATCCAGACAAGCTGAGAGATCTCGGGTTCGTCTATTTCGGCGTGGGGCGTCGCTAGCGTGGCCGCGCTTCTTGTCACCGGGGGCGCCGGCTATGTCGGCTCCCATACGGTACGAGAGCTTCTCGAGCGCGACGAGCACGTTGTCATTCTCGATGATTTGAGTGCTGGGCACGTCGTCGCCGCGGGCGGCGCCGAGATCGTGCGCGCGGATTTAGCCGGGCCGAACATCGCACGGTCACTCGACGAGGTGCTCGGCCGCGAGTCTTTCGACGCCGTTCTTCATTTCGGCGCTAAGGCCTATGTCGGGGAATCGGTCGAAGACCCCGAGAAGTACTACCGGAACAATGTCGGCGGCGGGCTCGAGCTCATCTCCGCCATGGTGCGCCATGGGGTGCCGGCACTGATCTTCTCGTCGACCTGCGCGACTTATGGGAACCCAGAGCGCGTTCCCATTGCCGAGGACCATCCGCAACGGCCGATCAATCCTTACGGACGGACGAAGCTCGTCTTCGAGTGGGCTCTTCAAGATTTCGAAGTTGCACGAGGCATTCGCCACGTCAACCTGCGCTACTTCAACGCCTGTGGCGCGCACGAAAGAGGCGACCTCGGAGAAGACCATCGCCCCGAGAACCATTTGATCCCGATTGCTTGCGAAGCCGCGATGGGGAAGCGCGCCCACCTCTCTATTTTCGGCGACGACTACGACACGCCCGACGGCACCTGCATCCGTGACTACATCCACGTTCAAGATCTCGCGGTCGCGCACGTGCAAGCGCTCGAGCACCTACGGGGTGGAGGTGCTTCGGCGAGCTTCAACTTAGGCACCGGGATGGGCCATTCCGTTCTCGAAGTGATTGACGCGGTCGAGCGTGTGAGCGGCAAGGAAGTTCCTCGCGAGGTAGCACCCAGGCGTTCGGGCGACCCACCCCGTCTCGTGGCGACGTCCGAGAAAATCCGTCGCGTTTTTGGCTGGGAGCCTCGATTCCCATCGCTCGAGCGGATCGTCGAGACCGCGTGGGCGTTCAAGGAGCATTTTCCTGATGGATACCCAAACGACTGATTTCTCGCGACGCATGGCCCTCTTCGAGCCCTCGCGCTCGGTCACGGAGATTCTCGACCTCGCCGAGCGTCCCGACATCATCTCGCTCGCCGGCGGGCTTCCCGATCCTGCGGTTTTCGACCTCGATATGGTTCGTGAGTCGATGGACAGGGTGTTGCGCGACGAGGGTGCGGCGGCGCTCAATTACGGGCCGAATGCGGGCTATGGCCGGCTTCGTGAGTGGATTGCCGGTCGGATGGAGGAGCGCTGCGGCGTCCCGTTGTCGCCCGAGAACATTCTCGTCGTCTCCGGAGGCGTCGACGGATTGAACTTGTGCGCGATGGCGCTTATCGACAAAGGGGATACCGTCCTTGTCGGAGCGCCGACCTACATGATGGCGCTTCACGTTTTCCGCACCTACGAAGCTCACATCGTCCCGGTCCCGCTCGACGAGCAGGGTATCGACCCGGATGCGCTCGAACAGCGTCTCTCGGAGCTCGACCAGAAAGGCGTGCGGCCCCGGCTTCTCTACACGAATCCGTCGTTTCAAAACCCGTCGGGGCGGACCATGGACCTTCCGCGGCGGGAGAGGCTCGTGGAGCTTTGCCGGCGTTACCAGGTGCCCATCGCGGAAGATCACGCTTATGGTGAGCTCGTCTATGACGGCGAGGCGCTCCCGCCGCTCAAAGCGCTCGATCCGGAGAACGTCCTCTTCATCCATACGTTCTCGAAGATCTTCGGTCCGGGTGTGCGGCTTGGCTGGGTCGCCGCGGAGGCCGCGTTCATCGAGCGGCTCGGGCTTTGCAAGCTCGGCACGGACCAGTGCGCCAATACGCTCACCCAACGACTCGTCCACGACTACGGCACGCGGGGCCTCATCGACGTGCAAGTAAAGCGGTCGATCGAGCTTTACCGAAGCAAGCGCGACGCCATGGAGCGTGCGATGACCGCCCATTTTCCAGCCGATGCTAGCTGGGTTCACCCCGGCGGCGGTTTCTTTTTCTGGGTCCGCCTGGCCGACGGTACGGATAGCGAGGCGCTCCTGCGCCGCGCCATCGAAGAGCAGAAGACGGCTTTCGTCGCCGGCCCGCCTTTTTTCCACGATGGCGGTGGCTCTAACTATCTGCGCCTTTCCTACAGCTTCGTCCGCGAAGACCAAATCGAAGAAGCCATCCAGCGGCTGAGCCGCGCCATGACCGCCTAATTTAGCCCCGGATAATGAAAAAAATGAAAAAAGATCAGCCACAGAGGCACAGAGCCACAGAGGGATAAGAAATCAACCCGATCGCGAGGCTTTTAAACCCAAAGAGCAACAAGACATCTTCCGAACCTCTGTGCCTCTGTGGCCGTTTTTTCTTCCAATTTCCGCGAATGATTTTGTTGGGATTCGTCAGGAACTGTCCCGAGGAAGCCGGTAGCTGGAAGCTGATAACAACTCGAAATACGAAAAATCTTGATAGCATGAATCCGACGTGAAAGAGCTCCGCCGCCTCCTTTCTTATGCTTGGCCATATAGAAGGCGGTTTCTATTGGCTTGTCTTGCGATGGTGGGGTTCGGCGCGACCTCAGGTGGGCTCGCTTATCTCATCAAGCCCGTTTTCGACGACGTTCTGATCCAGAACCAGAACTTGGCGCAGATCGCGGTGCTCATCATCGTGATCTATCTCGCCAAGGGGATCTTTTCGTACTTCTCGACCTATCTCATGAGCTGGGTGGGGCAGCGGACAGTCATGGACCTCCGGAACATCCTGTACCAGCACGTCATCCGGCAATCGGTGAGCTTCTTCAAGAGCCAGTCGACGGGGACGCTCATCAGCCACATCACGAACGACGTCGAGAAGATCCAGCAAGCGGTCTCGGGCGCTATGGGCGACCTGCTCATGCAGACCTTCGCGCTCCTCGGCTACGGCGCGCTCGTGTTCTACTACGATTGGAAGCTCGCCATTTTCTGTTTCGTGATCGCTCCCCTCGCGATCTACCCGCTCGTGACGCTCGGCCGCAAGCTCCGGCGCCGGACGGATACAGGGCTCGAGCGCTGGCGCGACATCACGAACATTCTGCACGAAACGATCTCGGGAAGCCGCATCGTGAAGGCCTTCCGCATGGAGGCGTCCGAGACGAAACGCTTTGTCGAGGCTACCGACGGCCTCTTCCGGACCAATATGCGCATCACCCGCGTCATCTCGATGATGCCACCCATTATGGAGCTCGTCGGCGGGGTCGGGATGGCGGCCGCCATATGGTATGGGAGCAGCCGCATAGCGGCGTCGACGATGACGACAGGCGAGTTCTCGTCCTTCATCGCGGCGCTTTTCATGATGTACATGCCGGTGAAGAAGCTCTCCCGCGTGAATGCCACTCTCCAGCAAGCGCTTTCCGCCGCGAGTCGGATTTTTGCGGTGCTCGACGTGGAGCATTCCATCCAGGAAATCGAGGGCGCCGTGGAGCTCCCGCCGCTCTCGCGGAGCATCGAGTTCAAGAACCTGAGCTTCGCGTATGACGACGGCAAAGGCGCGACGCTTCGCGACGTGAACCTCGTCATCAAAGCGGGGCAAGTCGTGGCTCTCGTGGGCACGAGCGGGGCAGGGAAGAGCACGCTTGCGAGCCTCGTTCCGCGCTTCTACGACCCGACGGGCGGCGTCGTCTTGTTCGACGGCGTCGATATCCGCGAAGCGACGCTATCGTCGCTCCGCGGTCAAATCGGGCTCGTGACGCAAGAGACGATCCTTTTCAACGACACCGTGCGCAACAATATCGGCTATGGCTTGAGCTCCGTATCGGAAGAAGCGCTGGTGGCGGCGGCGGAGGCCGCTTGTGCCCTCGAGTTCATTCGGGAGCTCCCGGACGGCTTCGACACCGTCATCGGCGAGCGTGGCCAGCGGCTTTCCGGCGGCCAGCGGCAAAGGATTGCCATCGCTCGCGCCATCTTGAAGAACCCTCCGATTCTAGTGCTCGACGAGGCCACGAGCTCGCTCGACGCGGAGTCGGAAGCGCTCCTCCAGCGAGCTCTCGACAACTTGATGGCGAACCGCACAACGCTCGTGATCGCGCATCGGCTGTCGACGATTCGAAAAGCGGATCTGATCGTTGTGATGGAGGGTGGTGAAGTGAGGGAGAGAGGAACCCAAGAGGAGCTCCTCGTCCGCTCGGGAGGGGTCTATCGAAGGCTCTACGAGCTTCAGTTCTCCGAAGGCGGTGCGGGCGAGCCTGTCACGAGCTCATGAGTCAATGATGCTAAAGAGCATGACCGGGTTCTCACGAGTTCGAATCGAGAACGACGCCCATGAAGTCGTCGTCGAGATTCGAACTGTAAACCACCGATATCTCGACGTGCGGACGCGGGGCTCGGCGGGGCTCACGACGGTCGACAAGAAAGTACGGGATCGCCTCGCGCAGTCGCTCGGCCGCGGCAAAGTTGATGTCAGCCTCTACCTCAAACCGAAAGGCGAGAGCACGCACCAAATCGAGGTCGACCGGCCGTTGCTTGCGGAGTTCGTGCGGGTGACTACCGAGCTCGGGAAAGAGATCGGTATCGAGGCGTCGCTCGAGCTTCGGGATTTGATTGGGTTTTCGCCGGCCTTTCAAGTGAAAGAGCGCGACCTCTCCGAAGGCACTAGCCTCTGGGACGCGCTCGAGCCGGCTCTCGACCAGGCTATCGAGGAGCTCGAGCACATGCGTGCGGCCGAAGGCGCCGAGATGGCGGCGGACCTCGAGCGCCGTTTGAAGGAGCTCGCGACTCTAGTCGATGACATCGAAGCGCGTTCCAATACAAGGCGCGAGGAGCGGCGCGAGGAGCTCGAGGCCAAAGTCGCGGAGCTCGTGGGCTCCGCGCTCGAGCCTCCGGCCATCGCGATGGAAGTTGCCCGTCTCGTCGAGCGCGCCGATATCGCGGAGGAGATCACGCGCTTCCGGAGCCACCTCGAGCTCTGGAAAGGTACGATGTCTTCCGGCGGGCCCTGTGGCAAGAAGCTCGACTTCATCGTCCAAGAGATGAACCGCGAAGTAAATACGATAGGCTCGAAAAGCCAGGACGCCAAGATTTCGGAGCATGTGATTGCGATGAAATCCGAAATCGAGAGAGTCCGGGAACAGGTTCAGAACATCGAATGACGACTGTGCGGCGAGGCAACCTCTTCGTGATCTCGGCGCCCTCGGGCTCCGGCAAAACGACGCTCGTTCGGCGCCTTCTCGACACACTCGACGACGTGTGCTTTTCGGTGTCGTTCACGACGCGTCCCGTCCGCGGGAGTGAGCGCGACGGTATCGACTATCACTTCGTGTCCCAGGACCTGTTTCGCACGAAGATCGAAGATGGCGAGTTCCTGGAATGGGCCGAAGTCCACGGCAATTTTTATGGGACCTCGAAGGTCGTGACCGAGCAGGTGCGGGCGTCGGGGGAGGACATTCTCATGGACGTGGACGTCCAAGGCGCGGCCCAAGTGCGCAAGGCGCAGCCGGATGCGATCACTCTTTTTGTCATGCCTCCGTCATTCGAGGTTCTGGAAGAGCGGCTTCGCGGACGGCGTCAGGATTCGGACAACGTGATCCTAGGAAGGCTAGAAGAAGCTCGCCACGAAATTCATCATTATAAAGACTACGATTACGTGCTCATCAACGACAGCGTAGAGCGAACTTCCGAGCTACTGAAGGCGATCGTCCTCGCCGAGAGGACGCGGCCGCGGCTGCTCGAGGATCGTATTCGGCCGATTGTGGAGTCGTTCAAGAATGAGTGAGCGGGACTGGATAGTGGGTCAGATTCGAGAGCGGTTATTGTTCTATCGTTCGATGACGGAGCTAGGGTTCGAGCGGCGGGCGGTTGCGGCAGCGCCGGTCGAAAAGGTCGAGCCGAGTGTTCCGGAGAGGGCGGCGCTCTCTCGGGAGACGCTCGTGGAAGTGCGGGCGGATCTCGGGGATTGTACTCGGTGCGTGCTTCACGAGAAGCGGACGAATCTTGTTTTTGGGGTGGGTAATCCTAGCGCTGATTTGATGTTTATCGGGGAGGCACCGGGCTTCGAAGAAGATCGACAGGGGATTCCTTTCGTTGGGCCCGCGGGGCAACTGCTTACGAAAATTATCAGCGCTATTGATTTGAGTCGGGACGATGTTTATATCGCGAATGTCGTGAAGTGTCGGCCGCCTGGCAATCGGGATCCCGAGCCCGAGGAGGTCGAGGAGTGTAGGTCCTTTCTGGACCGGCAGGTGGATGCTATTCGTCCTAAGGTCATCTGTGCGCTCGGGCGCGTTGCGGCGTTGAATTTGCTTCGGACGGATGAAGGGATCACCCGGATTCGCGGGCGCATTTACCCCTATCGCGGGGCCAAGCTCGTGCCCACTTTTCATCCAGCTTACCTGCTTCGGAATCCGGAAAAAAAGCGCGAGTGCTGGCAGGACATGAAGCTCATTCGACGACTGCTCGATGGGCAGTCGTCCTAGTTTTTCCGCATTCGCGGAGGTGGGGCTTCCGGTTCCGCTCCTGCGAACGTTCTCTTACGGCGTTCCCGAGCCTCTTTTGAGAGCGCAGCCGGGGATGCGGGTTCGCGTCCGATTTTCCGGCCGCATGCTCATCGGCTGCATCACCGAGATCTCTGACAAGGCGCCAGAGCTTCCGCCCGACATCACATTGCAACCGCTCTTGACGCTTCTTGATGAAGAGCCGGTATTGACTCCGTCGCAGCTGAAGCTCGGTCGCTTCGTTGCGGATTACTACCTGGCCTCACCGGGGCTCGTTTGCCGCGCGATGTTGCCGCCCGAGACGCCGCGCGAAGAAAGAGCGCTCTATGAGCGCGGTGAGTGGACCGAGGCTGACGCGAAAGGTTTGTCGAAGCGCGTTCTCGAAGCGCTCGACCGCCCGATGACTGCGCGGGCCATTGCGAAGGCCGTGTCCAAGAAGAACGTCGCGGGGACGATTGCATCGCTTCTGAGAAAAGGTTTTATCCGCCGCCGCGCGCCCAGCGGAGCGAAAGGCGGCCGAAAGATGCGCGTGGCCGCGATCACCGAGGCGGGACGGCGGGCGCTCGAAACGGAAAAGCTGCACCTGACAACGTCCCGAATCCTCACGCTTCTTTCGGTCGCCACCGATCCCGTCCCGGTACAGACGATACGGGGCGAGCTCTCCATCGAGCGGGGCCCGTTTCTGGGAGTCGCGCAAAAAGGGTACATCGAGCTGGTCGACCAGGCCGTACCGCAAACACCTTGGCATCGCTTAGGCTCCGAGCCGTCGACGAAGCTCGAGCTCGCCGAAAGCCAACAGGCGGCGGTTGCCGCGATCGGCGAAGCACTTGCTCGAGGGAGCTTTGCGCCGGTCGTGCTGTACGGCGTCACCGGGAGCGGGAAAACCGAAGTCTATCTACACGCGGCCGAAGACGCACTCGAGCGCGGACGGAGCGTTCTCATCCTCGTCCCCGAGATCGCGCTCACGCCGCGACTGGCGGCACTTCTCTATTCTCGGTTCGGCGAGCGCGTCGCCATCTTGCATAGCGCGCTCGGGACGGGAGAGAGGCGAGACGAGTGGTGGCGTATCCGGAATGGCGAGGCGCGCGTCGTGGTCGGTGCGCGTGCTGCTGTTTTTGCGCCGCTCGAAAATCTCGGCCTCGTCGTCGTGGACGAAGAGCACGAGGGCTCGTACAAGCAGGAAGAAAGCCCGCGCTATCACGCACGTGACGTCGCGATCGTGCGCGCGCGGGACGACGGCGCGGTGGTGGTGCTCGGCTCCGCGACACCGTCCCTCGAATCGTTCACGAGAGCTCTAGAAGGACGTTACCGATTGCTCTGCTTGCCCGAGCGTATTGCGAGCCGTCCCCTTGCGTCGGTTCTGCTCATAGACATGAAGGTGGTGGTGCGGGAAGAGGGCCCCGACACCATCATCTCGGCCCCTCTTCGCGGCGCGCTCGAAGCTCGTCTGAAAGCCGACGAGCAGGCACTCGTGCTCTTGAATCGAAGAGGTTTTGCCGGCCAGCTTCTTTGTCGGCAGTGCGGTCTTGCCCTGATGTGCAGTGAGTGCAGCGTTGCGATGACGCTTCACAAGGGCGGATCGCTAGCGGTCTGCCACTATTGTGGACTCGGGCGCCCGAAGCCGACAGAGTGCGATGTCTGCCACGGGGAGTACTTGCGATCGGTCGGCTACGGGACCGAGCGGCTCGAGACCCTGGTGAAGGAGATGTTTCCCGAAAGCCGCGTCGCTCGCATGGACCGCGACACGATGCGGCGTAAAGGAAGCTACGAGTCGCTCCTGGCAAAGTTCGCGGCGCGTAAGATCGACGTGCTCGTCGGCACCCAGATGCTGGCCAAGGGGCACGATTTCCCCGCGGTCACTCTCGTCGGTGTTCTCGGCGCGGATAACGGTCTTGGCGCTCCCGACTTCCGGGCCGCGGAGCGAACGTTCCAGCTCCTGACGCAAGTGGCTGGCCGCGCTGGACGAGGGGACCGTCCGGGCGAAGTGCTCATCCAGACCTACCAGCCCGATCACTACAGCTTGCAGTTCGCCCAGGCGCAAGACTATCGGGGCTTCTACGAGTCCGAGAGCAAGTTTCGGCGCGCGCTTTCCTACCCGCCCGTGGTGAGTCTCATCAACATCATTGTCGAAGGCCGCTCGATGCAGGAAGCGACGGCCGAGGCGCGCCGCGCGGCGAGCTTTCTGAAGCGCGAACCGATCGAGGGCGTACGCATTCTCGGTCCCGCTTTTGCCGTGCGCTCGAAAGTTGCGGGTCGCCATCGGTGTCAGATTTTGATCAAGCTTCCGCGCCGCGAGCACGGGCGGCTCCGGCATTGGCTGCGCGGGCTCATGAAAGACGAAACGCTCGCGCGCGCGATGCTCGTAGACGTGGACCCGATCACGCTTTCGTAACGAGAGTCGGAATAGCTAAAGGAGGTCGCGGAACGCGCCCAGGAACTCACTCCACGAGATCTGGATGGGCTGGGGCGTGAAGCAAAGCGCGAACATGACGAGGGCGAGGAAGCCCATCACGAAGCGACTTCGCGGCAGAGGCTCATCGTCGAACAGTGTTTTTGGATGCGGACGGCGGATACCGATCGCATAGGCGAGCAGAGCGAAAAAGAGCCATGACGGCGTGAGGATGGCAAGCAGCAAAAGAGCGAAGAAGAAGATAGCCGACAGCCGATGCGCTTTCTCGCGAAAGAGCGCATAGCTCGCATGCCCACCGTCGAGCTGGCCGATGGGGAGTAGGTTGATGGCCGTCAGGAGTAGCCCGAACCAGGCTGCAAGCCCGATCGGGCTGACAAGGAAATTTTGTTCGTCCGGGAGATCCGGCCACAGCAGTTTGACGGCTCCTTGAAAAAGTAGGGGCAGGCCTAGCCCGATGCCTCCGGAATCGGTCTCGATGCTAGGACGTGAGGTCGCAACCCCGATGAGGAGTGCCGGCAAGCACACGACGAATCCGGCAAAGGGGCCCGCGAGGCCAATATCGATCAGCGACCGCCGGTTCGGAAACGGCGACTTGATCAATATGAAGGCGCCAAGTGTACCGATGAGCGAGATAGGAAACGGCAGGAAGATTGGAAGAGAAGTATCTACCCGGTAGCGCTTCGCGGTGAGGTAGTGCCCCATCTCGTGCGTCCCGATGATCGCGAGAATGGTGAAGCTGAAAGGGAAACCGTAGAACAGCCAGTCCCGAAGAGAGACCGAGTCTTCCGCCAAGCGCTCGGGAGCCCAGAATCCCAAACCGTGATAGCCGCCGACATAGAGCGTCGAGGCAATGGTGAGGAGGAAGAAGAAAAGAGGGAGCACTCGGCTCGTTGCAAACCGAAACAGGACGAGAACGAAGAGATGCTTGAGGGACAGAGTTCGTGCCCGATTCTATGCTGCCCGCCGCGGCAAGCGCACGGTTCAGACTAAGTGTCAGGCGCCCTAGGGTATGTTTTGGAGGTCTTTGCCAGGTTTGAACCGGATCGTTCGGCCAGGCGGGATGCGAACTTCCTTGCCCGTGCGCGGGTTGCGACCGATTCCGCGCTTCCTGGGTTTCACCTGAAATACCCCAAAACCACGAAGCTCGATGCGCTCGCCACGTTTCATCGAGTTCTTCATTGCGTCCAACACCGCCTCCACAGCTTGCTCGGCTTTCACTTTCGTGATGCTCGCGGTAGCGGACACCTCGTTGATGATGTCCACCTTTATCATATTGACCTCCCAAGGGATACGGAATCATTATAAGGAACCGTACTCGGACCTGTCAAGCGTGATCTCCTCTTATCATGTTCTAAACGTTCGAGTTAGGCTGCTCCTTCCGTTCGGTCCCACGGTGCTATAATCACTTCTTTCAGAAGTCTTTTTAGATCAAGGAGATATGGGTGAACACGCTGCCTATCATCGCGATCGTGGGCCGCCCCAACGTCGGTAAATCTACCCTTTTCAACCGTATGAGCGGATCACGCAAAGCGATCGTGGATTCCATCGCCGGCTCGACGCGTGACCGCAACGCCGTGATTGTGGACTGGGGAGGACGACGCTTCGAGCTCGTCGACACGGGCGGGATCATGGAGGACGCTGAGACACCGCTCGACGAGCAGGTCGGCGCGCAAGTTGACACCGCGATCGGGCGCGCGACGCTCGTCTGTTGGGTCGTCGACGGACGCGTGGGTCTTGTAGCCGAAGAGCAATATATCGCGAAGAGGTTGCGCCAGATTTCCGACCGCGTGCTGGTCGTCGTAAACAAGATCGATGAAGTGAGCCACATCCCCGAGGCAGCTGAGTTTCACGGACTCGGGTTCGGGGACCTATATGAAGCCTCGGCGGAGCATGGACTCGGCGTCGCAGAGCTCATGGATGCGATGGTCGAGCGCCTCGCGGAAGTCCCCGACGATGATGAGACGGAGGCTGTGGAAGAGCTACGCGTCGCCATCACGGGGCGCCCGAACGTGGGAAAGTCGTCGCTGCTCAACCGGCTCGTCGGCGAGGAGCGCGCGGTGGTGACCGCAACGGCGGGAACCACGCGGGATGCCGTGGATACTGTCCTGACGGTGCAAGGCCACACCTACCGTTTCGTCGACACGGCTGGCATAAGGCGGAAAGGGAAGACGCCGAACAAAGCGGACCGACTCGGAGTCATGTATGCCGAGCGCGCCATCGAGCGCGCGCAAATCTGCCTCCTTGTATTCGACGCGACGGCAGGCGTGACCACGGAAGACGCATCCATCGGCGCCAAGATCGAGAAAGCGGGGCGAGGCGCGGTGATCGTTTTCAACAAGTGGGACCTTGTATCGGGCCGCGAAGCGGAAGCCAAAGAACTCGAGCTCGACGCTCGCGAAAAGCTTCCGCATCTCTCTTTCGCTCCCATCGTTTTTCTCTCCGCGCTGACGGGACGTGGCATGAAGGGTCTCTTTCCGAGGATCCGCGGGGTCCGCGAGCAGCAACTTCTGCGCGTTTCAACCCCGGACCTGAATCGTTTCTTGGAGACGGCTGCCGAGCGTTTGCCGCCCCGAGCCCGGGACGGCAAAGAGGTGCGCTTTTACTATGCCGCCCAGACCGGGGTCGCGCCGCCGCGGTTCGTTGTGTTCTCGAACCGCGCCCGCTTCGAGCTCGACGCTACCTATCCGCGCTATCTCGCCCGCCGTCTGCGCGAGACTTTCGGTTTCGAAGGGACCCCGATTCGCGTGGCGATCCGAAAACGTGGGCGGTCAAAGGGGCAATGATTACGCTTGACTTCGTTTCAGGGTCTCATATAATGCTTTAGGTACCTGGTTTTAACTTCTATCCTAATAATCCTTTAAGTCAAGACTTAGCATCTTCGCCGTAACTCCTGTGGTCTGAAAGCCGGATCCTTGACCCTCCATGACGAAGGCAGACCTAGCACGAGTCGTTTACGAGCGCCATGGTGGCATCTCGAACAAAGAAGCTGCCGTGCTGGTGGAGCTCATTCTCGAGCTCATCAAGAAGGGTCTCGGGGACGGCGAAAAAGTACAAATCAGCGGATTCGGGACGTTTCTCGTGCGGGAGAAGAAGGAGCGCAAAGGGCGCAATCCCCAAACGGGAGAGGAGATGATCATCCGCTCCCGCAAGTCAGTCGTGTTCCGGCCCTCCAAGAATTTCCAAAACGGCTTCTCGTGAAAACAGGTCGCCGTTAGATGGATTCCAAGATCCCGAGCAAACTCTTTTTCAAGATCGGGGAAGTGTGCGAGCTCACCGACACCCAACCTTATGTACTTCGATACTGGGAGTCGGAGTTTCCGGCACTCGCACCCGCCAAGAACAATTCAGGCCAGCGCATTTATCGCCGTCGCGACATCGAGACGATCCAGCGGATCAAAACGCTCTTATACGAAGAGGGATTCACAATCGCGGGGGCTAAAAAGAAGTTGGAGCAAGAAATGAAAGAGCAATCAAAAGGCGCGGTGGCAACACCGGCGGCTAAGAAATCGAACGGTGAGGCCACGTTCGATGACGAAGTCAAAGAGATCAAGGCAGAGCTGCACGGAATACTCGAGCTGCTCGACCGCGATTTGACCGCGAGCGAGAAGTAGCGTTGACCGTGATCTGACGACGTGCTATCGTCGCGATCTTACCGCGCGACCTTCCACGAGGACGGCGCAACATGCGGAATGGGAGCGGGACGTAGCGCAGCCTGGTAGCGCACTTGCTTGGGGTGCAAGTGGTCGTCGGTTCAAATCCGGCCGTCCCGACCATTCTGAGACCCACGTTTCTGATGGGTAGTTGAGGGGGCGCCACCCGAAGCTTCGAGCTCCAAAACGGCCAAACGGAACAACCGCAAACGGAAGGAGTGCCATTCTGGACATCCTGGTCACGAACGATGACGGCGTGCACGCGCCTGGAATCAAGGCGCTTGCCGAGAAACTTCGGGAAGTGGGTGACGTCACCGTCGTGGCGCCTTTGCGCGAGATGAGCGCCGTGAGCCACGCGCTCACAATTTCGACGCCGCTGCGATTCGAGCACCTCGAAGACCGGACGTTCTTCGTGGAAGGCACACCTGCGGACTGCGTGAACTTGGCGGTTGGAAAGCTTCTACCGAATCCCCCGGACATCGTCGTCTCGGGCATCAATCGCGGTGCGAACGTGGGTGACGACATCACTTATTCGGGAACGGTGGCGGGAGCGCGTGAAGCCGCGATGCTAGGCGTTCCGTCGATCGCGGTCTCGCTCGCGACCAAGGACGAAGAGGCTGACTACAGTGCCGCGGCAAGCTTCGCCGTCGAGATCGTTCGCACCTTGCTCGACAAGAAGGAATGGAGCCGGAGGACCTTCTTGAACGTCAACGTCCCTAGAGGAAAGGTTCGCGGTGTCCGCGTCACGAGCCAGGGACGGCGCGACTACTGGGCAAAAGTCGAGGAGCGCGTGGACCCGCGCTCACGCGTTTACTACTGGATCAAACAAGGCTTCAGCCGCTGGGAAAAGAACGGAATGTCGGACATCCATGCACTCCGTAGCCACTACATCTCCGTTACGCCACTCCAATTCGACTTCACGAACTACAAAGCGCTCGACGAGCTCGCGTCCTGGGACCTCCGCTTCAACGGAACGAAGTAGCTCCACCGCGGCGATTCAAGTTTTTTGTGCGCGACGCTTGAGCTATGTTCGTCCGTTCCATTAGAATGAGCCATCCCAAGAAACCAACGACGGGGGAGAAAACTATGAGCAAGGCATCCGAATCACCACCACCCGTACCAACACCCCGAGCCGCAAGCTCCGGAACCGCAAAAGTGGGCGGCATGGACGAAAACGTCGCTGGAGCGCTAGCCTACCTCGTGATCATCGCGATCGTTTGGCTTGTCCTCGAGCCCTACAACAAGAATAAATTCGTGCGATTCCACTCGATCCAGGCGATTGCGCTTTCAGTCGTCTCCATGGGGCTCAGCATGGTGCTCACGGCCATCCCGATCCTAGGCTGGTTCATCTTGCCTTTCTTCTGGCTCGCGATGTTTGTGGTCGGGGTCATCTGTTTCGTAAAGGCGTTCCAGGGCCAGATGTTCAAGCTCCCCATCATCGGAGATTTCGCCGAGCAGCAAGCGAATCCCAAATAAGCGCCGACATCCGGAGAACCGCTTCTGAGCGGGGCCGTTCCGGTGTAAACTAATCCTCTTGCCTAGGTCGGGGCGTGGCTCAGTTTGGTAGAGCACCTGGTTCGGGATCAGGGGGTCGGAGGTTCAAATCCTC
>SMYC01000013.1 GCA_004356105.1 Acidobacteriota bacterium
AAGCGCAGACCTGCGAGCGGTGGCGCGCTAGGCTCTAACCCGTCTCAAACGCTTTCAGGTTTACCTGGCTAGAGTTAGACTTCGACGGCCCGGAAACGAACGCGCTCGCCCGGTAGAAGCTGGGCGAGCTTCGCGACGTCGTTGCCGACCACAGTGGCGATCTTCGGATAGCCGCCCGTCTTGGCGCGGTCGGCCAGCATCACGATAGGAAGGCCGTTCGGGGGCACCTGGACGGCACCGAGCATCATCCCGTCGGAAATGATCTCCTGAGCGTCTCTGTGCTCGAGCGTCGGTCCTTCCAACCGATAGCCCATGCGGTCCGAGGCGGGCCCAACCGCGTACACCGATGTCACGAGCGTCGCGCGTCCTTCCTCGGTGAAATAGTCGTCTTGCGGACCCCAGACGATGCGGAGCGTGACGTCGGCTTCGCTCGTCTCGGCCCGCTCCTTCAACGACGAGACACGGCCAACGGCGATTTCTTCCGCTATCAATAACGTCAGGCCGTCGCCCGCTTGGAGCGCGCGGCCCTCTAAGCCACCCATCTCGGCAAGGACATAGGTGGAGCGTGAGCCGAGAACGGGCGGAACATCGATCCCGCCCGCGAACGCAACGTAGGCGCGCGCACCCGAGCGCCGGCCCTCGAAAGTCAAGACGTTGCCTGGACGGAGCCGAAACGAGCTCCAAGGGGGCACCGGCCAGCGCTCGAGGTCGCGGCGCTCGACGACCGCGCCCAAGTCGGCGCCCGTCACCGAAGCGATCGTCGTTTTGAGGCAGCGGAGCCTCGGCCCGCTGACGGTGCATTCGAGCGCGGCCGCCCCGGGCTCGTTTCCCACCAGCTCGTTCGCAGCACGAAGCGCGGGAGCGTCGACCGCACCCGCGACCGGCACACCGTAGCGCTGATAGCCGACGCGGCCGCCGTCCTGCACCGTCGTGAAGAGGCCGCCGTCTTCAACCATAAGACTCGGGCTCGTCGTTAGAACTTCCGGATTCGGGGAGGACGGGGGCTCGTATGCCGGAAGCCTTTTGACAGGCACGAAGCGAACGCGGTCGCCCGGAAGAAAGCGGCTCGGGGGATCAGAATGGATGTCGAACATCGTTCGGTGCTCCGCGCGGCCGAGAAGATGCCATCCTCCTGGTGTCGATTGCGGATAGATGCCCGTTTGTCCCATCGCGATCGCCACCGCTCCCGCTGGCACGCGCGTGCGCGGCGAGTTGCGGCGGCCGAGCGCAAGCTTTTGGTCCGTCATTCCCATATAGGCGAAGCCAGGCGTAAAGCCGACGACATAGACAAGGTACTCCGTCCCACTGTGAAGCCGTATGACGTTTTTCTTCGTGACGCCGGCGAACCGCGCCACGTCATCGAGATCCTCTCCGTCGTAAACAGTGGGAACCTCGTGCGATCGCGTCGGCGGTCGCGTCGTGGAGGCGTCGAGGTTCTTCGCTAGGTTTTGGACGTGCGCCTTTATACCTTCGAAGCTCGCAGTCGCCGGCTCGTAGAACACGAGCAGCGAGCGGTAGGTCGGTATGGCTTCGATGTAGCCATCGAAGGGTGCTTTGAGAATTGCTTGGTCGAGCGCACGGACATCTTCGTTCAAGTCCGGGTCGATAGCGTTTCCGAGCTCGATCACGACGGCAGCGTCACCCGCCCGAAGGAAGCGAAGCTCGCTCATGCCCTCACCCACCTAGGTGGGCATTTGGGAGAGGCCAACATCACCCGATGGGGCGAACGTCGACGCCACTCTTCCTGAGAGCGGCCCGCACGATCCTCGCATTGTCGAGTGCTTTGGGGTTGTCACCGTGAAGGCAAAGCGTCTCCGCGTCGAGCGGCACCACCGTGCCGTCATGCGCGGTGACTTGCTTTTCCGCTGCAATCGACACGGCTTGAGCGGCGGCGCGTTCCGGATCGGTGATGACCGACCCTTCGATCTTCCGCGATTGCAGCGTCCCGTCCGGGTTGTAGACGCGGTCGGCAAAGGCTTCACCCGCATAGCGCAGCCCGTTTGACTCGGCCGCGGCGCGCATCACCGCGGACCCCGCCAGGCCGACGAAGATGAGGTCACGGCTCACGCGCGCCACGCCGCGCGCGATAGCACCTGAGAGCTCTTCATCGGTGACGGCTTGGTTATAAAGCGCGCCGTGCGGCTTGACGTGGACGAGCGGCAAGCCGTGCGCTTTCGCGAAAGCCAGAACGGCCCCCACTTGATAGACGATATCGGATTCCACCTCATCCGGGCTCGCCGCCACGTTCTGCCGCCCGAAACCTCGAAGGTCGTGGTGGCTCGGATGAGCGCCCACGGCAACCCCGTGTTTCGCAGCGAGGCCAACGGTGCGGTCGATGATGCTTGGGTCGCCCGCATGAAAGCCGCAGGCCACGTTGGCCGACGTCACTAGCTCGAGCATCGCGTCTTCGTCGGCGCCGATACGGTAGATGCCGAAGCTCTCCCCCATATCGCAGTTCAGATCGATGCGCATGCCGCGATTGTACCGCTTCGCTTTCACCCGCCGAAAGCGCTAAAATAGGCGTCCTATGGGTAAAGGCGATCGAAGAACAAAGAAGGGCAAGATCTTCCAAGGCACCACCGGCAAGATCCGTCCCAAGCCGAAGAATAGGAAGAAAAAGGCCTCCGGCGCGACCACCACCGGGAAAAAAGAAGACTAGCCGGCGGCTGTTCTCTCTTCGATCAGCCGGTCGAGCTCCTCTTTGAGCCGAGGCAGAATCTCCTCGTAGGAGAACGCGCCGAGGCCGTCCCCTCCTTTTTTCAAGTTCACGTATTGCGGAGCGCACCAAAGGCCTAGATCCGCGTCGTCGGTCTCGCCCGGCCCGTTCACCCGACAGCCCATCACCGCGATCGTGATCGCGTGGTCCTTCGCATAGCGCGACATTTCCTGCACTTTTTGCGCAAGCTCGACGAATTGCTCGTTCTCGACCCGCGAGCAGGACGGGCAAGAAATAATGTTGAGCTCGTTGCTCAATGTCTTGGGTACCGAGCGAAACCGCCCGGAAGCGATGTCGTCGAGGATTCGATGCCCTATTTCGACCTCTTCGTGTTTCGTTGCGTTCGGCAGCGTGAGCGAGACGCGGATCGTGTCGCCGATGCCTTGCGTCAAGAGCTGCTCGAAAGCGATACGTGTCTTGATGATGCCGTCCGGCGGTAGACCGGCTTCGGTCACCCCTAGATGAAGCGGCACGTCTGGACGCTCGGCCGCAAAGCGCTGATTGCCTTCGATGACCTTGGCAGGGTCGGAGTCTTTGAGGGAGACGCAGTAGCGGGTGAAGCCAAGAGCATCGAGCATTTCAGCGTGCTCGAGCGCCGAAGCCACCATAGCACCCACCGAGTCCTCGCTAAATTCGTCGGCGCGGGCCGGGTCGATCGAGCCGCTGTTGACGCCAACCCGCATCGCGCAGTCAGAAGCACCTGCGATGTCGACGAGAAAGGCCACTTTGTCGCGCACGGGCTTTTCCCGCTCGTGATGGTAGAGATGGCCCGGGTTGTAGCGGATCTTGTCCACGTGAGGCGCCACCCTCTCAGCGAGCCGGTAGTTTTCCTGTAGATCGACAGAAAGGTTCGCGGTCGTGCGCTCGCGGATGGCGGCGACGGCTTCCGCGTCCTTGACGCTGTCGACCGCGATACGAACCACGCCCGCCCCAGCTCGGCGGAGCTGCTCCGCCTGCTCGACCGTGGCGTCGACATCCTGGGTCTTGGTCGCGCACATGCTTTGTACGACCACCGGCGACCCGTTGCCGATCGTGACATTTCCTATTGCGACGCTTCGCGTCGAGCTCCGCCGTAAGGTCATCCCCCTTTATTGTAGTGCACCATGGATCGACCGTAAATCTTGCCGATTTCCGACTTTACTAAGAGGCTCCACTCGGCATAGCATGAGTCTGGAGGAGCATCCATGGAGAAGCGTTCTGAGACTCGTCTTAGGCCTGACGGGGCCATCAAATGTTTGGTGGAGTGGGAAAAAGGCCGGGAAGAGGGCCAAATCCACAATATCTCCCCCAGAGGCGCGCTTCTCGAATCCAGGAGTGATTTCGGCATCAACCGCATCAAGCTGATCATCGACCTCGAGACCCTCGAGGAGCCGCTCACGCTCGAAGCCTCCATCCGCTGGCACGCCGTCTCACCCGAGGACGAGACCGACCATTACGGGCTCGTGTTTCGCAACCTCGACGAGGAGACTCAGGACAAGCTCTACCACGCCATCGACTCTCTCGCCGCCACGAGCTGACGGACGCCCACGGGGCGGGCCGCACGATCAGAAACCAGGAGACCCTCGAATGAAGCTAGTACCTTTCGTCATGGAGCGCACTCAATCCGTCTGGGAGAACCGGGTCGAGCTCAACATCTCGGAAAGCGGCGTTACCCCGCTCACCCTTGGAGAGCTGCTCGACGGCGCGTCGATCGACGACACGAAGCTCATCTACCCCCAGACCAACGGCACTCCGGAGCTGCGCGACGCGATAAGCGATCTCTATCCCGGCTCGGGGGCCGAGAATATTCTCGCAACGAACGGCACGGCCGAAGCGAACTACATCTCGGTCTTGAGCACGCTCGAGCCCGGCGACGAGATGGTCGTCATGACTCCGAACTATATGCAAGTGGTGGGCCTCGCTCGCTCGATAGGCGCGAACGTGAAGCTGCTCCCTCTTCACGAAGAGCTGGGCTGGGCGATCGACCCCGACGAGCTTCGAAAAATGGTCACGGACAAGACGAAGCTCATTGCTGTGTGTAATCCCAATAACCCGACAGGCGCGGTGATGAGCGAGAACGCGATGCGCGAGGTCGCGAAAATTGCCGGAAGCGTCGGGGCTTGGATCCTCTCCGATGAGGTCTATCTCGGCGCCGAGCTCAACGGCGAGCCCTCCGCGACCTATTGGGGCTGGTACGACAAGCTCATGGTGACCGCGGGCCTCTCGAAGGCCTATGGGCTTCCCGGCTTGCGCATGGGCTGGGTGGTCACCGACAAGGAACGCGCAGAATATCTGTGGTCCTACAAGGACTACACGACGATAGCGCCTTCCGCGCTCTCGGATCGCCTTGCGACCCACGCGCTCGAGCCGGCACGCCGTACCAAGATCCTGGAGAGAACGCGCGCGATCTTGAACGATCAGCAGCCGGTTCTCGCGGCCTTCGTCGAGCGGCACGGCAACCACATGTCCTGGGTGAAGCCGAAAGCCGGCGCCATCGCTTTCATCCGCTATAGCTGGGATATCAACTCCACGACCCTGATGGAGCGGCTCCGCGACGAGAAGGGCGTGTTCATCGTGCCGGGGGATCACTTCGAGATGGACCACTACATGCGTCTCGGCTACGGGTACCACAAAGAGAAGCTCGAGAAAGCCCTGACACGCTGCTCGGAGTTTTTCAAGGACCTCGACTGAGAACGGCGGGCGCATCGAGGACGCGCACCGCAGATGGCTCACGTAGAATGGTCGTAAGGTGCTTTTTCTCGAACGTCTCGCCGAACAGAAGATCCAGGCCGCCATCGAGCGGGGC
Source organism: Acidobacteriota bacterium (assembly GCA_004356105.1). GTDB lineage: Bacteria > Acidobacteriota > Vicinamibacteria > Marinacidobacterales > SMYC01 > SMYC01. The sequence goes on from SMYC01000013.1 coordinate 5,502, forward strand.
GAGCTCGACAATCTACCCCTCTCCGGAAAGCCCCTCCGGCTCGAGCCTCGCGGCCTGGTGCCTGAAGATCTGAGGCTCGCCTACAAACTCCTCAAGGACGCGGGTTTCCTGCCTCCCGAGATGGAGCTTCGGAAAGAGATCGCGACGCTCGGGAACCTTCTCCGGGCCGTCCATGAGGGGGACGACGACGAGCGTTATCGCCTCGCCCGCGAGCTCAACGCCAAAGTGCTTCGGCTAAACCTTCTGATGAAGCGCTCGTTCGACCGCGAAGACCGCCAAGTCTACGCGGGCAAGCTCAGAAACAAGATGCTAGAATCGAAGTAAGTAATTCAAAAACAAAACTTACAGTCATTCCCCAGGCATCCCCAGGGGGAAGGCAACGTGGCTTTGAAGCATTGAAATTAGGAAACCGGGCTTCGGAAGATCAATATTAAAAAAGCGGGGTCTTCCGCAAAATCTGTGGGTAGAAACCGTCTGCCATCGCCCCTTCAGCAGACCACGGTGCTCGCCGGCGTAAAGGCTTCCCTCGCTTCGCTCGGCGTTTCGCGGCCTTGACCCCGGCTCCGCTCCGTGGTCCGAGCAACTATGGGCGATGGGCAAACGGGGCC
>SMYC01000188.1 GCA_004356105.1 Acidobacteriota bacterium
AGGGGATGTGGGGATAGGAGGGGATGTGGGGATGAGAGTCAGCTGTGTGGTATGGATTTAGAACGCTTTCAGGTTTACCTGGCTAGATCTAGAACGCGAACAAAATCCTTGCTTCTAACGGGTTTGGGCTAGAGCGCCGCGATTGCCGTTCGGAGCGAGGGCTCATCTTGTTCGGCGACGGTACGCAGATCGATGAGAACGCGGCCGTCGCGAATCCGCGCGATCACGGGAGGCCGATGGGCGCGAAGCGCGGTAACGATTTTCTGAGCTGGCGTCGAAGGATCCACGATCGAGATCGCGTAAGTCGCGATCTCGGCATCGACGGCCGCACCGCCGCCGATGCGCGACGTGGTGGCTTCGATGGCGAGCTCGAGCTGACCCGTATCTCCTAGCGAGGCGATGAAACGTTCCGAGCGTTCCCGTATCTCCGACTGCGGCGCCGACAACATGCGAAGTACGGGGATCTCTCGAGTGGCTTTCCCTTCCACGAAGGAAAGAAGCGTGGCCTCGAGAGCGGCATAGGTGAGCTTGTCGATGCGGAGGGCGCGCGCCATCGGATTCTTGCGACACGTTTCGATCGCGGCATGGTCGCCGACGAGGATGCCCGCTTGCGGCCCTCCGAGCAGCTTGTCTCCCGAGAAGATCGAGATGTGGACACCGCTCGCGAGGCTTTCAGCCACGGTGGGCTCGTGCGGAAGGGAGAAAGGCGCTAACGAAAGAAGATTGCCGCTGCCGAAATCTTCGATGACGGTGAGGCCGCGCTCTCGACCGAGCTCGGCGAGCTCTTCGGTTGAAGCGGACTCGGTGAAACCGACGATACGAAAATTCGAAGGGTGCACTCTCAAGAGCACTCCGGTCTCGGTACCGATTACTTGCTCGTAATCGGCGATGCGCGTTTTGTTCGTCGTGCCGACCTCGCGAAGACGCGCGCCGCTCCGCTCGAGAATATCGGGCACGCGAAACGAACCTCCGATCTCGACGAGCTCGCCACGGGAGATGATGACCTCTTTGCCGGCCGCGAACGTATTCAAGCTCAGCATGATTGCGGCGGCGGCATTGTTCACGACGAGCGCGCTCTTTCCTGGAAACAAACGAGACAACAAGTGTGAAGCATGTTGATGACGGCTACCGCGTTTTCCCGTTTCGAGATCGAGCTCGAGGTTCGTATATCCGCGCGCGATCTCGGAGATTGCGTCGACGGCGCGGTCCGACAAAGGGGCCCGGCCCAGATTCGTGTGGACGATGATGCCCGTCGCGTTGATGGCGGGCCGTAAGCTCGCGCGGATTTCTTCGCGTAGCTTCTCGCCCACGGCCTCGTCGAGCGCCCTGATCCTCTCTTCGAGCTCTTCTTCCGTTAGGCCCTCCGTGACCGCTCTCTTGAGCTCGGCGCATAGGGTTCGGGTGGCATCCGTGACCGCCTGTCTTCCGAACGTGTTTGCGAGGGAGTGTAGGGCGGGTCGCGACAGAATGCGCTCGATGCTCGGCACACGCCGGAAGAGCGCTTTGCTACGGTCGGGTGAGGAGGACGTTGTGCTGAGCCTCTTTGACAACTCGGAACCTTGAACGCTAGGATTTTATCATGGCCCCGAGCAGGCTAGTGGAAATTTACACGTGTAGCCCGCGCGAGCACGTATTAAGATTTGGAGACCATGCCGGACGAACGCCCGAAGAACTTCATCGAACGCCTGCCCGAGATCATCGATCGAGGTGAAGAGGACGTCTCTCATCTCGACCCCGAGATGATCGAGATTCTCTACCCGGAGCGTGCCGACAAGTCTTTTCACGTGACGGTCGTCTTCGGACCAGCGCCCGCCGCGGGAGACGATCCCGACTCCCATGAACGGGCGCTCGCGATCGCTCAAAAATCGATACGCTATCGCTCGGAAGGCAGCGGCAACTACGTGCGTCATTTCGCCACTTTCGGGATCGACGAAGTCAACGCCCTTCACGACCTCTTTTATCTCGTCAGCGAATATCCGAGCTGCGAGATCCTCGTCTGCGGCAAACGCGTCCCCTATGGGCGCGAGCTATGGCTTCCTCTGCTATGGTTCTTTCGCAAAGATCCTCTGGAGATGTAAACGACATGGGTTTCAAAGAGGACATGGCCACGTTCCAAGTAAAGTTCAAGGCTCTCGAGCGCGAATACGAGCAATGGTTCTCGGGTGCTTTGCCCACGCCGCCGTGGAACACGCAAAAAATCTGCGAACGGATCGTCAATCAGTACAGCCGAAACCCTTCCCGGAACCTCTCGGAGCAAACTATCTTCTCGATGCACCAAGCGAAGTTCAATACCTATATGGAAATGTGGAATCGGCGGATACGTCTCAAAGAAGAGGGGAAGCTTCCGACCGGACGGGAAGAACGCTCGAAGCGCTTTGTCGCGTCTCCGCCGCGGCCGCAGAGCGCTGAAAGCGGGAGTGCCGACCCTTACAAAAAAGTTTTCGACAATTACGTCACCGCGAAACGGCAAGCCGGCGAGTCCACGGAAAAGCTCAACTACGACAGTTTTAGAAACGCGCTCAAGAAGCAGGCCGAGCAGCTTCGCTCGAGCCGCGGCATCGAGAACGTGAACTTCGGCGTCTCCTTGAAGAACGGCAAAGTCTCCGTGGTCGCGAGACGCAAAAAGGCATAAAATCACCCATGCGCGCGACACCGCTAGTCCGGTTCTGTCTGGTCGCGCTCTATGTCCTTCTTCTGCGTAGCGCCCCCGCGGAGGCGTGGCCGAAAGAGGCCTACCGAGCGATGGTCTATGACACGCTGCGGCTTCTTCCGCCGCGGCTTTCCCGAGTGCTCTTGAAGCGTGAAGCCGCCATCCTTCGCGGCGCCCTCCGCCTCGAGGGCGAAACGGCGTCCTTGATCGCTCGCGATGGCGTACGTGGGCGGCTCTCGGCGGCTCTCGTCAAAGACGTGGAGACGCGGATCGAGAAGGTCGTGCGCATGGTAGGCGCGCACGAATCGTTCGACGACACCGCTTACGAGCTCGGCCGCTTGCTGCGCATTGCCGCCGATCTCGCGGACCCCGTGATCCTCGGTGCCGGGCGGCGCGACCTACGACGGGTGGCGTCCGAGCTCTACCGATATGTCGATCTCAACTTGACGAAGTTCCCGCTCGTCCATGACGGGGCGCTCTCGTCGCCCCTCGCAGGCGCCTCGATCGGGCGCCTTCTCGTCGAAGTGACGTCGGCGACGAGCGCGTCGGTGACGCCCCTCTCGAAGGCCTTCTTGCGCGACGGGCGGATCGTGTCGGCCCGAAGCTTCGATTTCCGCTCCGTCCCCTACGCGGAGACATCGCTCAACTATTCACGCGGCGTGACGGCGGCTTCTTATTTGTGGCTCTCCGCGTGGGCCAAGGCGAACGGCGACTTCACCGGATATCGATTCGCCCCGAACGAGCCCTGACCGGCAAGGCGCCCTCCGCTGTAGAATCGGCCATCATGAGGAAACGTGCGCTCCTGAGCGTGGCTGATAAGGCTGGCCTGCCCGAGTTTGCGCGCGGTCTCGCGGACCGCAACTACGAAATTGTCTCGAGCGGAGGCACTGCCAGAGCGCTGGAGGCGGCGTCGGTTCCCGTAAGGCGTGTTGCTGAAGTCACGGGCTCTCCGGAGATTCTCGGCGGGCGGGTGAAGACGCTCCACCCTGCGATCCACGGTGGGATCCTCGCGCGGCGTCACCTTTCGGGCGACCTGGAGGAGCTCGACCGTCAAGGCATTCTCCCGGTCGACATCGTCGCGGTCAACTTCTACCCGTTCGAGAAAAAAGTCGCTGAAGGGAGCCCCATCGACGAGATTCTCGAGAACATCGACATTGGCGGTCCGTCGATGCTGCGCGCCTCGGCGAAGAATTTCAAGGATGTGCTCTCGGTGACGGACCCGGCGGACTACGCGCTCGTTCTGTCGAAGCTCGATGACGGCGTCGACCTCGCGACACGGCTCTATCTTGCGAAAAAAGCCTTTCGCGCGAGTGCCTGCTACGAAGAAGCCATCGCGTCATTTCTGGCGCGCCTGTCCGCCGAAGCCGACACGTTGTCCATCGGGGCTGAGCCTGAGACTAAGCCTGAGACTAAGCCTGAGACTAAGAAAGACGAGACGGACTCGAGCTTCCCGAGCAGGCTCGTCATGAGCTTCGAAAAAGTGCAAGACTTGCGCTACGGCGAGAACCCACACCAGGCCGCGGCTTTTTACCGCGACGCCGATCCGCGCACGATCGCTGTGGCCGGCGCGCGCCAACTCCACGGCAAGGAGCTCTCCTACAACAATATTCTCGACCTCGACGCCGCCTGGCGTCTCGCCCGTGAGCTTCCGGTGGATCGCGCCGCGGCCGTCGTTATCAAACACACGAACCCCGCGGGCGCCGCCATCGGCGACTCGCTCGTCGAGGCCTATGTGAGCGCGCGCGCAACCGACCCGGTCTCGGCATTTGGAGGGATCGTCGCGCTCAATCGCGACGTCGACGCGAAGACGGCCGAAGAGCTCAAAACGACGTTTCTCGAAGCAATTGTGGCCCCTGGCTTCGACGAAGAAGCGCTCGCGATCCTCACAAAGAAAAAGAATCTTCGCTTGATGACCATCGAAGACGGCGCGCGCGCTTGGCGAGGTTCCAATCTTTGCCGCGTGCTCGGTGGGTTGCTCGTTCAAAGCTGGGATCAGGAAGGGACCGAAGAGCGTTTCGAGGTCGTGACCCAGCGCGCGCCGACCGAATCACAAGAGCCCGCGCTGCGCCTGGCCTGGATTGCGGCGAAACACGTGAAGTCGAACGCCATCGTGCTCGCCAAAGGCGACGCGCTCATCGGCGTGGGCGCGGGTCAGATGAGCCGCGTCGACTCTTCGCGCATCGCGGTCGAAAAAGCCAAGAGCCGCGTCGAAGGATCCGTCGCCGCGTCGGATGCGTTTTTCCCCTTCCGAGACGGCGTCGACGCGCTAGCTGAAGCCGGCGTGGTCGCGATCGTGCAGCCGGGAGGGTCGGTTCGCGACGAGGAAGTGATCGCGGCCGCGAACGAGAGGGAAGTCGCCATGGTTTTTACTGGGCGCCGCCACTTTCGGCACTAAGGGAGGTTGATTAGCTCCTCGGGCAGAACGGTTGCGGTTCCTAATTTGCCGACGACGATGCCGGCAGCCCGATTGGCGAGCTCGGCAGCGTGAGCGAGCTTGGCGCCTCCGGCGAGGGCCAGGGCGGCCGCGGCGATGACGGTGTCTCCGGCACCGGAGACATCGAAGACCTCGTGGGCAAAGGTCGGGATGTGTAGCGGCGCGCTCTCGGCCGCGAACAGGCTCATCCCTCGCTCGCCGCGCGTGATGAGAACCGCCTCGCATCCCAGTTCTTTCAAGATCGAGCTTGCGGCCTGCTCGAGATCGTCTTCGGTCCGAACGACTAGCCCGGCGAAACGCTCGGCCTCGATCAGGTTTGGGGTTACGAGCGCGACCCCTCGATACATCCGGTAGCGCCGAAGTTTCGGGTCGACGAGGACCGGGATGGAGCGCTCTTTGGCGAGCTCGATCGCGCGGCCAATGATGTTCGGCGTGAGCGTGCCTTTCGCGTAGTCGGAGAGCACCACGGCGCGGGCCTCGCGCACGAGACCGGCGAGAGCGTCGAGGGCCCGAGCCTCGACTCCGCCGGCCAAGTCGTCTGAGGACTCCCAATCGGCGCGCACGACCTGTTGGCTGCCCGCGATGATACGCGTCTTGACCGTCGTGCGGCGCGCGTCGTCGTCGATGATGAAGGCATCTTCCGCCATGCCGCGGTCGCGGAGCTTTTTTCGGAGCTCCCTCGCGGCGCTGTCCTTGCCCACGACGCCGAGGAGCAGCGGCCGCATCCCGAGGCTCGCGAGGTTGCGCGCCACGTTCGCCGCGCCTCCGAGGTGAAAACTCTCGCGGTCAATCTCGACAACGGGAACGGGCGCCTCGGGCGAGATGCGCGAAACGTTTCCCCAGACGAATTTGTCCAGCATCACGTCGCCGATGACGGCAATAGGAACCCCGCGCGTCGCGGTGAGAAGAGCTTTTGTGTCGAGCTCGTTTGCAGACTTCACGACTCGCGATCCGTTGGGTCATCATTGACGTTTGGGACGTTTGGGGCGTTTGGCTCGGAGCTCGTCCCGAGCATCCATGGCACGGTCATGGCGAAGAGAAACAGCATTTGAAACTCCGAGTCTCCAAAGTTGTACTCGAACTGCCCGGCGAGGAAACTGGCGAGCATCACCCCCAGCGCCCCCGCGGCGAGCGCGCGCTCTCTCGGATCGTGGCGCGCGCGCTCGAAGGCGCGCGCGCTCGCGGCGAAGGTGACGACGATGAGAGACAGCCAGGCGAGCAGGCAGGGGAGTCCCCGCTCCGCGGCGATCTGAGCGATGTTGTTGTGAAGGTGCGGGTTCTTGCGGAGGGGCGCTTCGGGCATGCGGTAAATGGGATAGACATCCTCGACCATGTTCAGTCCGACCCCGAGCCAGGGATGATTCGCCACCATTTGCATGCCCGATTCGAGCATGTAGATTCGATCCATACCCGATGTATCCGGGGTCAGAAAAGAGCCGAGACGCTGCTCCACGCCGCGGGGCAACACCGTAATGGCGGCAAGGGCGAGAATCGGAGCGAGGAGCAGGAGCCTTCGATCTCTCAGGAAGGCGAGCGTGAGTGTAGCGACGATTATCCCGATCCAAGCACTGCGCGTCAACGTGAGTACGAGCGCGAGGCCGATAACGGTGACGCTCCCCAAAAAAAAAGCACGATGGCTACCGCGGAACATTAGCCCCGCTATGGCGAAGATGCCCACGCTCATGAGCAGCCCCGAATAAGTCATGTAGTGGCCCATGAAACCGTGTATGCGGTGGTCGATGCCGCCGAGCTCGCCGAAAAAATACTGCCAGAGACCGACGAGGGCGCCGATATCCGCAACGAGGATCAGGACCAGCACGAGTGTCTCGACGCTCCGTGTATGTCGCACCGAACTCACCAGCATCAAAGGCACCATCAAGAGCAAGAGCTTCCTGCTTGCATGAAGGCTCATCGCAGGATCGAACGACACGAGTGCCGCGGCGAAGCTCAACAAAGCGTACAGCGCCAACGGTTTGTTCATGGAGAGCCGTGGAAAGGAAAGCTCGCCGCGCGCCACGCGATAGGCCCAGATGCACAAGAGCACCGCCAAAACGATCTGCGAAGCCGCGATCGAGACTTGAATCAAGGCGAGCCAGAATGCGATGCCATAAAGAAAACGGGCTTCACGACGCGGCTCGTCGGACCACGGTCGTGCTAACGCCCAACTGCTCGCTGCGACGGACATCCGCCGTGAAGTGTAGTGCAGCCACCGTCCACCCGCTACCTCCTCCGATCAAACGAGGGGGCTTGCCCGCCGTAGCCCGAAGGGCGCAGGCGGGCCTCCGCTGCGGTATAATTCTCATAGTGAAGCTACTCTTGGTTGTCGCGTCCCTCGTCGGGGCCTTGACTGTCACTCCATTCGCGACCGCGCAGGACACCGAGCCGGCTATTGATGTCGTTGATGCCTTTGAGGTCGATGCGAAGGCCGAGGCCTATTACTACTACTGCATCGCCCGCATGCACGAGAGGCAGTTTGAGGTCACTCAGGCCATCGAGAGCTACGAAGAGGCCGCGCGGCTCGATCCGGAATCTGCCTATCCGCATGTTGGCCTAGCGGGTCTCTACCAGCGCACGCGACAGTTCGACATGGCTCTCGAGGCGGTGAAACACGCGATCGAGCTCGACCCCAACGTGGCGGCGGCGCAACGTATTCTCGGCACGCTCTATTTCGCGATGCTGCGCAATGGCGGCTCGCCCGACCTCGCGCCCCAGGCGATCGACGCTTTCCGTGAGACCGTGCGCCTCGATCCCGGAGACATGGATAGCCGGAGCAGTCTCGCGCGCTTGCTTCTCGCGCGCCGGCTATCTGACGAGGCGGCGGAGCATCTCGAAGAGATCGTCCGCTTCGCCCCGAGCTCGTATCACGAGATGTTCCTGCTCGCGCGAATCAAGCGAGGCCAGGGCGACACGGAGGCGGCCATCGGCCTGCTGAAACAGTCGCTCGGCGTCGACGCGAGGCAACCCGAAGCTCGCGAAATGCTTGTGGAGCTTCTTCGGGCCGAGCAGCGTTTCGACGAAATGGCCGAAGTGTACAAGGGCGCTTTGGAAGAAGTCCCCGCGGACCTCGACGCGCGCGTCCGCTTGGCTGATGCGCTCGCTAATGGAGGTCAGCTCGACGAAGCGGCCAAGGAATTTCAAACCATTCTCGATGAGGATCCGCAAAACGTCGTCGTGCTCGTCGGCCTTGCCATGGTGCGGCGAGATCAGGTTGATTTCGCGAGTGCTCAAGAGCTGCTGCTCGAGGCTCTCGCCCAGGCGCCGAATCACGTGCTTGGGCGCTACACGCTCGCCGGTGTTTATGAGCAGAAACGCGAATATCAAAATGCGATCGACGAGTGGATGAAGTTGCTCGAGGGCCCAGACCCGAATCCGAACCAAGGTGCCGTCGAGCGCAAGGCGGAATATTTGGCGCATCTCGGTTTTGCGTATGAGCAGCTCGACCGCAGCGAAGAATCCCTCGATGCCTTTCGCAAGGCGCGCGACCTCTCCGGTGGTGACGAGCGTTTTCTGACGTTCTTCGTCCAAGGTCTTCTCGCGGCTGAAAAGGGCGACGAGGCGATGGCGGCCATCGAAGAAGCGCGCGAGCGTTTTCCGGAAAGTGCGCGCTTCGAGGTCCTCGAAGCGCGAGCGCTCGAGGTGCAGGGCGAGCACGAGCGTGCCGTCGCGACCGCGCTCCAGCTTTCCGAGCGCGAGCCCAAAAACGAGATGTTCGCGCAAAGTGTCGTCGAGATTTATCAACAGCAGAAACGCTTCGCCGACGCGGAAGCGTTCCTCCGCAGCAAGCTCGATCATGTTCCCGAGAGCGTCACGCTTCGGTTTCAGCTGGGTGCAATCCTCGAGCGTCAAAAGAAATTCGACGAGGCAGAGGCCGCGTTCGAGGCCGTGCTCGAGATAGAGCCCGACAGCGCCGCCACGCTCAACTATCTCGGCTACATGTTGGCGGATCAAAACCGACGCCTCGAAGAATCGATCGCGCTCATCAAGCGCGCGCTAGCGCAAGATCCGCATAACGGCGCCTATCTCGATAGTCTGGGTTGGGCCTACTTCAAAATTGGCAACTTGGAGCTCGCCGAAGAAAACCTCTTGAAAGCCATCGCTAGCCTTCGTCTCACCGGGGTCGTCTACGATCATCTCGGGGATCTTTATCTGAGCAAAGGCAATCCGGACCGGGCCGCCCAATATTGGCAGAAAGCCCTCGAGCAAGATGACGACGAGGTCGAAAAAGACAAAGTCGCTCAAAAGATGAAACGGGTGACTTCCACGCCGTGATCGCTCGGCGGCTCTTTCTCCTTGTCGCCAGCCTTTTCTTTCTCGGAGGGTGCAAGCCTCGCGCCCCGGAAGCGCCGCGCGTTCCGGTCGACCTATCTGAGATCGAGAGCTCGTTGAGACAACTCGAGCGCGAATCGCAAGCGATAAGGCGCTATCAAGGCTTCGTCAGGATTCGCGGGAAGGGGCCAGATGGATCTTTCAACGGCCGGCTCGTTGTGATTTTCGAGCGGCCCGATGATCTTCGGATCGAGCTATTGGGGCCTTTCGGCTCGACGAGATGGAGTGCCGTCGCGTCCGAGAACGGCATCCGGGTGCTCTTTCCCGGCAGGAAGGAATATGTCGAGGAGCTGGACACGGCTGATATCGTTGGCCGACTTCTCGGTATTCCGCTCGACGCCGAAGAGGTGATGGCGCTTCTATCCGGTGTAGGCATACCGCCCAATGTCGAAGTGATCTCGGGTTACCGGCAAGGCACGGCGACGATTGGCGTGCTTGCGGAGGGCGGGCGGCTCGAGCTCGCCGAGGATGGGCAAGTCTCGAACGCGCAAACCCGCACCTATCGGGTGTCCTATCCGACGTTGTGGAAGAAAAAACGGCGGCAAATCCCGGACCGCTTGCTTCTTTCGACACAATCCATGCGAGTCACGCTGAGCGCCGAAGATGTGGACATCAACGTGCCGCTCGACCCAGAAGCCTTCGAGCTCGAGATCCCTGACGGGGCCACGCGTTTGAAGCCTGCCGATATCGCGGGCGAAGCCGTCTTCGTGGTGATGAAGAGCTCCGAGTCGAAATAGGCTAAAGATAGGCTAAAGATAGGCTAAAGCTAAAGATAGGCTAAAGCTAGGCTAGAATGACGCTCGTCGCCCGTGCCTTCGCCAAGATCAATCTCGGGCTCGAAATCCTGGCCAAGCGCGAGGACGGTTATCACGAGATTCGCACCATTCTACAAACCATCGATTTTGGTGACGAGCTCACTTTCCGCCCAACTCAGGAAGGTATTCAGCTCACGACGAACCGAACCGATATCCCCGAGGGCTCTAGCAATCTTGTCTATCGGGCCGCTGCGCTCGTGGCTGAGAGGGCGCCTCGGGCGAGCGGTGTTTCTATCCAACTCAAAAAGCGCGTGCCTCCTTGCATGGGGCTCGGCGGCGGGAGTGCGGACGCCGCGGTGACGCTCCGGGCGCTCGACCGGCTATGGAGGCTCGAGCTTTCCGAGGAGGAGCTCCATCGGCTTGCGTGCTCGATCGGAATGGATGTCCCTTTCTTTCTGCACGGCGGGACGGCGCTAGCGGTGGGGCGCGGGGATGAGGTTTTCCCCACGGGTCTCGAGCTCGACTGGCCAATCGTGTTGATTCTTCCGGACTTCGGGGTCTCGACGGCGGCGACCTATGCGAATTTGACATTGACAAAGCGTCAATCGGAGCTTACACTTCTCCAGAATTTCACTTGGAGAAGTCCCTCCATTCGGGATGGATTGGGCGAGCTGGTGAATCATCTTGAAGTGGCGACAGGCGAGCGCTTCGCTTCTATCCAGAAGTTCAAGCAAAAGCTTCTCGAGTGTGGCGCGCGAGGGTCCATGATGGCGGGTAGTGGTTCGGCCGTCTTTGGCGTTTTCCAAGATGCGGGCTCAGCCCACACGGTCGCCGATGCGTTATGCCAAAACGGTCTCCATGCTGTTGCGACGAGAATGCTTCCGCGAGAGAGCTGCCGAAGCCGATGGTTTTCGAGCGAGGGCACTCGCGCGTGAACCCAGCGCGGTGAAGAAATGAAGAGCGGCGCTCCCAGTTAGATCGAGAAGGAGAGCTTCTATGGATATCACCGAGGTGCGAGTATTCCCAGTCGACGACGAGAAGCTGAAGGCCTTTGTCTCGATCATTCTGGACGATTGTTTCGTCATCAGCGATATCAAGATCATCCACGGCCCGAAAGGACTGTTCGTGTCGATGCCGAGCAAGAAGCGGAAAGACGGAACGTTTCGAGACATCGCGCATCCTTTGAACAGCGACACCCGTCGACGTATGGAACATCAAATTCTTACCCGTTATCGCAAAGAAGTATTGCACGGGGACGAGCTCGAGTCGCGGGTGTTGCCCGAAGGAGCCGTCGCTTCGGAAGCGCCGCCGCCGCCGACGGGAGAGCTATAGGCCGAAAACGCTGAATCATGAAAGCTTGTTGGGGCGTGGCCAAGCGGTAAGGCGCCGGATTTTGGTTCCGGTATTCGAAGGTTCGAACCCTTCCGCCCCAGCCATTCTTGCGGCCGCGACAAGACGTGCTCTCGGCCGAATCCAGGTCCCGAGCAACGAGCGAAGCGAAGGAATGCATGCGCCTGACAAAGAGGAACCAAAGACGACATGGGTAGACCACTGAAACTGTTTGGCGGTAGCTGCAACCCGACATTGACCGAGGATATTGCCGAGAGCTTGGGCGTCCCGCTCGGCCAAGCGCAGTTGACGCGCTTCGCCGACAGCGAGGTTTCTTTCCAGATCACCGAGAACGTACGCGGAGCGGACGTTTTCGTGGTGCAACCGACAGCCCCGCCCGTGAACGAGCATCTCGTGGAAGTGCTGGTAATGATTGACGCGTTCAAACGCGCCTCCGCGGATCGGATCACCGCGGTGCTCCCTTATTATGGCTACGCTCGACAGGACCGCAAGGACCGCCCGCGCGTCCCGATCACGGCTAAGCTCGTCGCCGATCTTCTTTCGACCGCGGGCACCAACCGTGTCGTCGCGATGGACCTGCATGTCGGGCAGATCCAGGGCTTTTTCGATATCCCCGTGGACCATCTCTTTGCTGCCCCCGTCATGCTCGACCATGTTTCGTCCTTGAACATCGAGCCTCTTGTGATCGTGTCCCCCGACGCGGGCGGTGTCGAAAGGGCGCGGGCCTACGCGAAACGTCTCAAAGTGGCTCTCGCGGTCATGGACAAACGTCGCGCGGACAATCACGAGATCGAGACCATCCATGTCATTGGTGATGTTTCCGGCAAGACGGCTCTGATCGTAGATGACATGGTTGACTCCGCGGGGACTCTAGTGACAGCCGTCGATGCGTTGCACGAGGCTGGAGCAAAGCGCGTGCTCGCAGCGTGCACGCATCCGGTGCTGTCTCCACCCGCCATCGAGCGCATCAACGCTTCACCGATCGAGAAGGTCATCGTTTCGGATACCATCCCGCTTCGCCAAGACGCGCAAGAATGCGATAAAATCCATGTGCTCTCGGTTGCTTCGCTGTTGGGCAAGGCCATAAAGAGCGTTCACGAGGAGACGTCGGTCAGCTCGCTTTTCGTTTGAGCATTTTTTTGCCACAGAGCCACAGAGTTTGAAGAGGTCTCTTCGTGCTACGTGTTGTAAAGCCTCGCGGTAAGCCATCGCTCGGCGGTTGTGCTGATTTTGAGAATTATCTGCTACTAAGCCACATCGAACACAGAGAAAACCGATTTCGCCGAGCCCATTTTTGCGCCCTCTCGCCGCGGCTCAGCCGGGCTCCTCTTCACTCTGTGTCTCTGTGCCTCTGTGGCCGTTCTTTTTTCCAGTTTCCACAATTTTTGGCTACCGACGATACCGACGACGAAGCGATGGCTCGCAGCCGATAGCTGAGCTATACTCTCCGTTTGTCCCTATGGGGGCCTATAAATGCGAAAGGAAAACCTTCGATGGCATCGATGGTGATGAAAGCAGAACCACGCTCGAGTTTCGGCAAAGGGCCGAACCGGCAGCTTCGCAAAAAGGGCAGAGTCCCGGTGGTTCTGTATGGGGACAAGAAAGAGTCGATCTCTTTGAGCGTGGACCCGAGCGAAGTCGTAGGCATCATCCGGTCTCACGGTGGCGTCAACACGATTTTCGAGCTCTCCGTCAAGGGTGCGAAGGGCAAGCAAAACGTCATGATCAAGGACTATCAGCTCGAGCCGGTAGATCACGAGCTGCTGCACGCCGATCTGATCCGCGTCGCGATGGACAAGCAGATGACGCTTTCCGTTGCCATCGAGCTCACGGGACTCGCAGTGGGCGTCAAGACCGGTGGCGGCATGCTGGATTTCGTTGCCCGCAATGTGGACGTCGCGTGCCTACCGAAAGACATTCCGGAGACCATCGTTGTGAACGTCGAGAGTCTCGAAATTGGTGATTATTTGAGGGCTTCGAGCCTCGAGCTGCCTGCAAACGTAGCGCTCATCTCGGAAGGCAGTCTCGTGATCGCGCACGTGCTCGCGCCGAAGGTCGAGGAAGTGGAAGAGCCGGAGGAAGGCGAGGCCGCCGTGGAGGGCGCGGAGGGCGCCGAAGCTTCGAAAAAAGATGCGTCCGGGGAGGCCTCGAAAGAGTAAGGTCCGTTGCGATTGCTCGTGGGCCTCGGAAACCCTGGGCCTCGCTACGAGGGTACGCGACATAATGTCGGTTTCGATGCGGTGGAGCGCATCCTCGAAGCAGGTAGCGGTCGATGGACGGCCGCGACGAGAGATGCCGTCAGCGCAGAAGTTGAGCTCGAAGGTCGGAAGCTGACGCTGATGAAACCGCTATCGTTCATGAATGTTAGCGGAGGGCCGGTAGCCGGGCTGGTGAAGGAGCGCTCATACGAGCGACAAGAAGTGATGATTATTTTGGATGACGTGGCGATTCCGCTTGGTACGCTGCGGCTGCGCGAGCGCGGCAGCGACGGTGGGCATAACGGGCTCGCTTCGGTGTTAAAAGCGCTCGGCGGCAATGACGTCGCGCGTTTGCGCATCGGCGTGGGTATCGAAGAGGCCCCCTCCGATCTCGCGGAGTGGGTCACCTCGTCCTTCGACGCGTCGGAGCGGCTGGTGATCGAGGGAGCACTCGACCGGGTTGTCGATGCCGCCAAAGCAGTTTTGAACGACGGGATGATGAAAGCGATGTCCCGTTACAACCAGCCGCTCGAGGCGCAGCCGGACGCGCGGAGCGGTCAAGGAGGAACGCTTGCGTAGCTATGAATTGATGTACATCCTCGATCCCAAGCTGGACGAGGATGGGTCCAAGGCGCTCTTGGTAAAAATCGAAGCGTTGATGTTGAAGCAAGGTGTCGAGATCGAAAAGACCGAGCCGTGGGGCAAGAGGCGTCTCGCTTATGCCATCAAGGGGAATTGGGAAGGCAGTTATATCCTGAGCTATTTGAAGGCCGAGCCCACCGCCATTTCGGAGATGGAGCGTCGCCTCAGGGTGACGGAAGGCGTGTTGCGTTTTCTAACGGTCCGCACGGACGAACAGCAGGCAAAGCTCGATCGCCGCAAAGCGCGCGGGGACGAGAAATCTCAGGCCCGTCGCCAAAGAAAAGCCGCGAAAAGTGCTTCGGAGAGCGAGAAAACTCCGGCCCCCGAAGCGGCGGCGGAAGCGCTATCCGCGGAGTCCACGAATTCGGCCGAATAAGGCCTGTTTTTCAAGGAGAGATTGATGCAACAGAGGAGATCGAGCAGCGGCCCGCGGCGTGGCGGCAAGAAACGATTCTATTACCGCCGGGCGAAGGTGAATCCGCTCCTCGACAAAGTCGACTTTATCGATTGGAAGGATTTTCGCCTCCTGCAAAACTTTACGCCCGAGCGGGCCAAGATTTTGCCGCGGCGCATCTCACGAGCCAGCGCCCGTTGTCAACGGATGCTGAAAGTTGCCATTAAACGCGCGCGCTATATGGCGCTTCTTCCATACGCCTAGCGCGCCCGCCTTCGCCCTGCGGGCTTCGGCGAGGCAAGCCTCCTGGTGGCAGAAGCGCGAACTAGGCATTATAGAATTTGCTCGGCAGGATTTGCGTTGACCGCGCAAATGTTTGGTGTTATTGAAAAACAGATATGGCCACAGAGACACCGAGACACAGAAAATCAAAAGGGTTCGTTCCCGCGCTCCGTTCGCGCTGTCACGGGTCGCGACGGAATTGTCAGTCAGTTCACCGACGGTTGTACCAATCCCGAGCATTCTTGCCGCTAGCAACGTCGACCACAGAGAAAGGCGGAGTCAAAGGAGCTGCTTCGGCCGGCCCCGTCGCTTTTCTCTGTGCCTCTGTGGCGATTCCCCTTTTTGGTTGCGGCTGCGCCGCGCTAGGTACAGGTTAAGGAGAACAACACGTTATGCGACTCATTTTGCGTGAAGAGGTCGATCATCTCGGTGGGCGCGGCGACGTCGTCAACGTCAGGCGTGGCTATGCGCGCAATTTTTTGCTGCCCAAGCGCCTCGCGATGGAGGTTAACGACGACAATCTTCGTCTAATAGAGAAGGAAAAGAAGATCTACCTGGTGAAGCTTGCGAAAGAGAAAGGGGAGGCTGAGGCTCTCGCCAACCGTTTGTCGGCAGTGAAGCTCAACTTTCAGCGCAAAGTGCATGGCGAAACGGAAGAGCTTTACGGCTCCGTGTCTCCATCAGACGTCGCCGAAGCGCTGGCAGAAAAAGGTTTCACGGTCGAGAAGCGGAAAATCACGCTCAGCGAGCCCATCAAATCGATCGGCGAGTTCGCAGCCACCATCAAGATACATCCCGAAGTGTCGGCGACCTTCCCAGTGACGGTCGAGAAAGACGACACGACGGAAGAAGTAAAGGACGAGAACAGAGAGACCTAAATTTGGCTCAGCTGGACACCGCTCTCGAAAAGCCCCTGCCCCAGAATCTCGAGGCAGAGCGCACCGTCCTCGGCGCCATCCTCATCGACAATGAGGTGTTTCACAACGCTTCGGAGCTCATCACCGAAGCGGATTTCTACCGGGACGCCCATCGCAAGATTTTCTCGAGGATGGCGGCGCTCGCCGAGCGCGGCGATGCGATCGATCTCGTCACTCTCAAAGAACAGATGTCGCGAGCCGGCGAGCTCGAGCGGGCTGGAGGTGTTGCTTATCTGAGCTCTCTCGTCGAGGGCGTTCCCCGAGCGACCAACGTCCCCTATTACGCCCGGATCGTCAAAGACAAGGCCGTCCTGCGGAATCTCATCTCCGCGGCGAATCGGATCTCTCAGGCTGCTTTCGATCAGCCGGAAGAGACGCAGTCCGTTCTCGACGAGGCCGAGAAATCTATCTTCGAGATCGCCGAGGGCGCGCTCCATGTCGGCTTCGAGCCCGTGAGCTCGATTATCAAGACCACGTTCAAGACCATCGATGAGCTCTCGGAAAAAAGAGAGCTCATCACCGGAATCCCGACAGGCTTCGTCGAGTTCGACGAGTTGACCTCGGGCCTTCAGTCCTCCGACCTCATCATCGTCGCGGCTCGGCCCGCCATGGGTAAGACGAGTTTTTGCATGAATATCGCCCAATATGTCGGCCTCAAGACCGGCAAGACGGTTGGGGTCTTCAGCCTCGAAATGTCGAAAGAGCAGCTCGTCCTGCGCATGCTTTGCGGCGAGGCTCGCGTGGACATGCACAAGTTGCGCTCGGGCTTCTTGTCCGAGAAAGATTGGGCCAAGCTCGTTCAGGGCGTGTCCGACATGTCGCAAGCGAAAATCTTCATCGACGACACCGCTTCGATCTCGGTCATGGAGATGCGCGCGAAGACGAGGCGGCTCAAGCTCGAGCACGGTCTCGACCTCGTCATCGTCGACTACCTGCAGTTGATGCAGGGTCGCGGACGCTTCGACAACCGTACGCAGGAGATCAGCAACATCAGCCGCTCTCTCAAGGGGCTCGCAAAAGAGCTCAAAGTGCCGGTCGTGGCACTCTCACAGCTCTCGCGCGCGACGGAGAGCCGCGGGGACCACCGGCCCCAGCTGTCAGACCTCCGCGAATCGGGCGCGCTCGAGCAGGATGCGGACCTCGTGGTCTTCATTTTCCGCGAAGAGGAGTACAACCCGACTCCGGATAATCGAGGGATCGCGGAGATCGCCATTGGCAAACAGAGAAACGGCCCCACCGGACGCATCAAAATGGCCTTCATCAAGGAGTACACGCGCTTCGAGAACCTGGAGTGGCGGCATGATGAGGTGATCTGAGCTCATTTCTGCTACCTGCTTCCTGACGCGCGATAGGACGCGCCGTTTCTCGCCGCCCCGGTAGCCGGAAGCAGGTAGCCGGTTGCCGCGCTAGGCCGTCGCCTTTGCTTGAATGCTGATTGCCGAATGCTGATGCTATACTTTCATTTAACCTAATCCGTTCTACACCGATGCCTCCCGCATGTTCTGATGTTCGATGTTCCGATGAGTAAGCTGAAGACGGCTTTTGTCTGCCAGCAATGTGGTGCGACCGCCAATAAGTGGCTTGGTCGTTGTCCGGATTGCGACGCTTGGAACAGCCTCGTCGAAGAAACGGCCGTCGCTCCTGGCCGGGACCGTAGTCGTTCCGGATTGGCGACCTCGGGACGTCCAACGCGCTATGAGGAAGTGCGGACCGATGACGCGGTGCGTGTCGGGAGCGGGTCTCTCGAGTTCGACCGCGTTCTTGGCGGCGGTATCGTTGCCGGCTCGCTCGTTCTGCTCGGAGGGGATCCCGGTATCGGGAAATCTACGTTGTTGCTGCAAGTCGCCGCCGCCCGTGCGAAAGAAGGCTTCTCGGTCGTCTATGTGAGTGGTGAGGAATCCGAGCGGCAGCTCAGGCTTCGCGGCGACCGGCTCGGCGTCGAAGGCGGCTCGCTCTTTCTTTATAGCGAGACTGAGCTCGAGCGCGTCATCGACGCGTTACGGCGTGAATCGCCCGCGCTCGTCATTATCGACTCCGTACAGACGATCTACTCCCCGAAATTTTCGTCGGCGCCCGGAAGTATCAGCCAGGTCCGCGAAGTGACCGCGGAGCTCTTATATTTCGCGAAATCCACCGGGACGCCCGTTTTTCTCGCCGGCCACGTCAATAAAGAAGGCAACCTCGCGGGGCCGAAAGCGCTCGAGCACATGGTGGACACGGTGCTCTATTTTGAAGGCGATCGGCACCACGCTCACCGCATCGTGCGCGCGACGAAGAACCGATATGGCGCCGCAGGCGAGCTCGCTATCTTCGAGATGACTTCCCGCGGTCTCATCCCTGTCGAGAATCCTTCGGGCTTGTTCCTTTCCGAGCGACCGCGTAACGCACCGGGCTCGGTCGTGGTGTGCTCGCTCGAGGGAACGCGGCCAATGCTTCTCGAGATCCAGACACTCGTTTCGACTTCTGGGTTCGGCTATCCGCGCCGCGTCGCCGTCGGCTTCGACCAGAATCGCCTGTCTTTGCTTCTTGCGGTGCTAGAAAAGCGAGAGAAAATCTCGCTCGCGGGCGAAGACGTCTATGTGAACGTCGCCGGTGGGCTCAATGTCAACGAGCCCGTCGCGGATCTCGGCCTCATTGCCTCGGTCGCCTCGAGCTTTCGTGGGCAGCCGGTCGACACCGATAGTGTTTTCATCGGCGAGGTTGGCCTCGCCGGCGAAGTGCGCGCGGCGCAGCAAATGCCGCTTCGTGTGAAAGAGATTGCACGTATGGGATTCGAACGCGCCGTGATCCCGTCGGGCAATTGCCCCATCGAGGACGCGCCCGCCGACCTTCAGATTGTCGGCTTGCGCAATCTTTCCGAGCTCATGGAGTTGATCTTCTAGAGAAGCGGGCCGATCCGTTGGTCCGATTTCCGAGAGTGACGATTATGTGGATTCTTTCGATACGCGGATTGCTCCTTTTGGGGATGGCCGCTGCTTCCGTCGCTTACCAACCTCTTCCAGGGGGCCTTCCCCTGAACCTCGCCCTGGGCGTCGTGCTTGGTGGCGCGATCATCTTTCTCGAGACCCGTATCCGCGCCGTGAGCGCCAAGCAAGTGGCAGGAGGGTTCCTCGGAGCTCTCGTGGGCGTTTTATTTGCGCTGCTTTTGAGCGTTCCTCTCGCCAAGATTCCCATGGCGAGTAACACGCAGGCGTTCTTGCAGTCGCTGGCGCTACTCTTGCTTGTCTATGTCGGGTTGATGCTTGGCTGGGAAAAGGGGGAGTGGTTCGATCCACTTTCGATCAAAGCCTATTTTCTGGGCACGACGCGTCAGAAAAAGAACGTCAAGATTCTCGATACGAGCGTCATCATTGATGGCCGCATTGCGGATATCTGTGAGACGGGTTTCATGGATGGAACGCTCATCATCCCGCAATTCATCCTCAAGGAGCTTCAGCAAGTTGCCGATTCCGCGGATTCCCTCAAGCGGAATCGGGGCCGGCGGGGTCTCGACATCCTTCAGAAAGTTCGCAAGATGAGCGACATCGATGTGGAGATCTCCGAGCTCGATTATCCCGACGTCAAAGAGGTCGACCTCAAGCTCATCGAGCTCGCCCAGGATCTCGACGCGAAGATCGTCACGAACGATTTCAACTTGAACAAAGTCGCGCAAGTGCGCGGCGTTCAGGTGCTGAATATCAACGAGCTCGCCAACGCGTTGAAGCCCGTGGTGCTCCCGGGCGAGTTCATGCGGGTCTTCATCCTCAAGGAGGGCAAAGAGTACAACCAGGGCGTCGCCTATCTCGATGACGGGACGATGGTTGTCGTCGACAACGCGCGAAAGCTCCTCGGAAAAAACGTGGACGTCACCGTCACCAGCGTGCTTCAGACGACCGCCGGCAAAATGATTTTCGGCAAAGCCATCGAGTCCGCGGCCGAGCGCGCCGCGGCCCGATAATTTTCTGGGCCTTTGCGACTTTTGCTTGTGCGGGTCATTTGTCGTTAAATTTCTCCGTTGTGGATAGCTCCATCGACTGGCTCAAGCTGCGTACGCTTTTCTGGTTCATTCCGCTCGTTACCCTCAACACGATCGTCTGCGGCGCGGTGTCGATGGTGCTCGCGGTCTTGTTCCGGAGCGGTCGACCTTCTCATTGCGTGGCGAGCTTGTGGTCCTGGCTCATCCTGAAGACGTGTATGATCCGCGTCGAAGTCGAAGGAGCGGAGAATCTCGAGCCGGGTCAAACCTACGTTTTGACCTCGAACCACCAGAGTCTCTTCGACACGCCCATCCTCTTGGCTTATTTGCCGGTGTCGTTTCGCTTCCTCTACAAGAAATCGCTCGACCGGGTCCCGTTTCTCGGCTGGCACTTGTTCTTGAGCGGTCATATCGGCGTCGAGCGAAAAAATCTGACGAAAGCGCGAGAAAGCCTCGACTACGCCGCGAACAAGATCCGGGGCGGAACCTCGGTCGTGGTGTTTCCCGAGGGCACCAGGAGCTACGATGGCGTGATGCGGCCGTTCAAGAAAGGGATGTTTCGCCTCGCGCTCAAGGCCGCAACCTCCGTCGTGCCGATGACCATCGTGGGCAGCCATCTCGTGATGAAGCGCGGCCGCGTCACTGTCTATCCGCGCACGGTGACGCTCATCATTGACCGACCCGTTCCCGTCGAAGGGCTCGGGGAGGAGGATGCCAGCAAGCTTCTCGACACCGTTCGCGCCGTCATGAGCGAGACGCTCGAGAGCGCCGTCGCGAGGCCACCGTGAGTGCTTCGGCCATCGCGATACTCGTTGCGGGTGGGACGGGAAGCCGCTTCGGCGCGGGGACAGCCAAGCAATTTCTCCCCCTTAGGGGAAAACCGCTCTTGGCGCATGCGCTTGCCCACTTCGATGGATGTCGGGCCGTTAGGCGCATCGTGCTCGTGTTGCCGCGCGAGGGTTTCATCGAGAGCTGTCGGATAATGGAGCCGTTCTTGGACCAAAAGCCAGTAAATTTCGTTCCCGGCGGCGAGACCAGGCAGGCTTCCACCTGGGAAGGTCTTTCCGCCGTCGACGCGACCTATGACGGAATCGTGGCGGTGCATGATGGCGCTCGCCCCTGCGCGGACAGCGCGCTCATCGAGCGTGTAGTCGCGGCCGCGGCGGAGCACGAAGCCGCGATCGCGGCCGTACCCGTGGTCGAGACCTTGAAGGCTCTCGCGGATCCGCACACGATCCGGGAGACCGTCGACCGCGGAGCGTTTTGCCGCGCGCAGACGCCTCAATGTTTCCACCATGGGCTCTTGCGCCGCGCTTTCGAGCGTGCTCGGAAAGACGGTTTCGTGGGGACGGACGAAGCGGCTCTCGTCGAGAGGCTCGACGTGGCTGTTCACCTCGTTGTCGGGAGCGAGCGCAACATCAAAGTGACGACGCCCGAGGATTTCGCGCGCGTCGAATATTTTCTGGAGCGCGGGAGGGCCTGACATGAAAGTCGTGAGCACACGCGTAGGGATCGGCTTCGACGCCCATCGCCTCAGTCGCGGAAGAAAGCTCGTTCTCGGTGGCGAGACCATCGAGTACGAGCGAGGTCTCGAAGGCCACTCGGATGCGGATGTGCTGATGCACGCGCTCACCGACGCGCTCCTAGGCGCGGTAGCCGCCCCCGATATCGGCTCGCTCTTCCCCTCGGGCGATCCTCAATGGAAAGGCGCTTCGAGCCAGCTCTTCCTCGAGAAGGCGCGAGAGGTCGTGCAAGAAAAAGGCTTTCGCCCGCAGCAAGTCGACGTGGTCGTTATTGCCGAGGCGCCTAAGCTCAGCGCCTATCTCCCGTCCATTCGTGCACGGCTCTCCGCGATCCTCGGCATCCCGGAAAACGCGGTCGGACTCAAAGCCACGACGACGGACGGGATGGGGTTCACCGGTAGAGGGGAAGGCATCGCTGTGCAGGCCGTGGTGACCGTGACGTCATCGTGAAGAAGTGAACAACATCAGCGGCATCCATGCGGTACGCGAAGCGCTGAGGGCGCGATCCCAGAGCATCCGCAAGATCGTCGTCGCCGAAGGGTCGCTCGACACACGCAAGCGCGAGATCCTCTCCCTCGCCCGCGAGAGCGGAATCCCTGTCTACCGCGAGCCCCGCGATCGCGTCGGCACCCAAGGTGTTACGGCCGAGCTCGTCGCTTTCGAGTGGTCCGACTTCCATGAGCTGCTTGAAGGTGCCAAAACCCCAGCCTTTTTTCTCGCTCTAGACCAGATCGAGGACCCAAGAAACTTCGGCGCGGTAGTCCGCGCCGCGGAGGGCGCTGGCGTCGACGGGATCGTCGTCCCCGAACGCAAAACCGCCCCACCATCTGAAGTCGCGATATCCGCCTCCGCCGGCGCCCTCCATCATACGAAAATCGCCCGCGTGAGAAACCTGGCGGACGCCTTGACCGAAATGAAAGAAAAGGGAATCTGGTCCGTCGGCCTGACCCCAGACGCCAACACCCCGTGGCACAGCTTCGACTACACCGAACCCGTAATACTAGTCTTGGGCTCGGAAGGAAAAGGCCTGAGAAGAAGAGTAGCCAAAACCTGCGACACCCTAATCGCCCTCCCCCGAAGAGGCTTTGTAGAATCCCTAAACGTATCTGTAGCCGCCGGAATCACGCTGTACGAAGTCCTCCGCCAAAGAACCAAAACCCCCAGCTGAGAGAGAGAATCACCGAAAAACCGTACTGAATGCTGAATGCTGGATGCTGAATGCTGAGACTTGGAATACATTTTGCTTTCCGCCGGTCGAACGCTATACTATAGCCTTTCCCAGGAGGAAGCCTCGCCGCCTCGACCGTCGCCTCTGAATCTGTGCTTTATGGGTTGTAGCAGCTGTTTGCTTCTGGTAATATCGCACGTTTGCGAGCTGGCGTAGCTCAGTTGGTAGAGCAGCTGATTTGTAATCAGCCGGTCGGGGGTTCAAATCCCTTCGCCAGCCCCACGATTGGTATGCGCGCTTGACTACCCCCTACGACGGATTGGAACGACGAATGGCGAGGACATGGAGTGTTGGAGTGGTAGCGAAGCGGTCAAACGCAGCAGGCTGTAAACCTGCCGGCCTTGCGCCTTCGAAGGTTCGAATCCTTCCCGCTCCACCAATTTCGGAGGAGAGGATTACGGGCGGGAGTAGCTCAGTTGGTAGAGCATCAGCCTTCCAAGCTGAGGGTCGCGGGTCCGAATCCCGTCTCCCGCTCCAGTTTCACGACGGTGAGGAAACGACCGGCAATTACAGGCCCACGTGGCTCAGTGGTAGAGCACTTCCTTGGTAAGGAAGGGGTCACCGGTTCAATCCCGGTCGTGGGCTCCATTTTCGAGGGAGTCGAAAGGTTATCGAGCTCGAGCTGGGCGGAGCGCCAGCGAGTTGGTGGAGCGCCAGTAAGTTGGTAATGATGGAGACGAAAGATGGCGAAAGAAAAATTCGATCGAAGTAAGCCGCATTTGAACGTTGGGACGATTGGTCACGTGGACCACGGAAAGACGACGTTGACGGCAGCCATCACGAAGGTTTTGGCAAAGGGAGCGAAGGACACAAGTTTCC
>SMYC01000002.1 GCA_004356105.1 Acidobacteriota bacterium
CCCGCTTGCTTCTGTCCGGTGGACTCTAGACGCGTCGCGAGCCAGCCTTGCGGATACTCGACGACAACCCGCCGGACCTTGCCGAGCGCGCCCTCGCGCACGCGAGCCCTCGCCTCTTTGACCATTGGATAGCCCGAATAATTGTGCGTCAGACCAAAGGCGAGCCCTGTCTTGTCCACAACCGACGCGAGTGTTTTGGCTTCGTCGAGATTCAGGCAGAGTGGCTTGTCGCACATCACGGGAAAGCCCGCTTCGAGCGCTAACTTCGCCGGCCCGAAATGCACGTCGTTCGGCGTTACGATGGCAACGAAATCCATCCTCTCGCTCTCGGGAAGGCTGCGCTCGACCTCGAACATCTCGCTGTAGCTTCCGTAGACGCGGCGCTCGTCGAGCAGAAGATCTCGCCCCGACGCCCGGGAACGCTCGGGATCCGAGCTGAACGCGCCGCAAACGAGCTCGATAAAACCGTCGAGCGCCGCCGCCATCCGGTGTACCGGGCCGATGAAAGCGCCCTGGCCTCCCCCAACCATCCCCATCCGAATCTTTCGCTGCATCACCGGACTCCTCCTTGGCGAAGGGCCTATGTTACTCTCGATCGCGGCAAGTCGGGGTGGTCCCAAAAAGCGGCGTGGCCTACCCGTCGCCGGTCGATTGTATTGAGATGCGAAAGCTATCAGTTGTCCCTCAGCCTTCTTTTGGCGAAGAGACGAGCCGTGGAGGTGGGGCCCCGCGGTACTAATATTAGAGGGATCTATGGTCACGATCGGTGCGCTTTTCATGCCCATTCTTGTCTCGGCGGTTCTCGTTTTCGTCGCCAGCTTTCTCGCCTGGGTCGTCTCGCCTCACCACAAGTCCGACTGGAAAAAACTTCCGGATGAGGAGGCGGTGCGGGCGGCGATGAACAAGGAAAAGCTCGAGCCCGCTCAGTACATGGTCCCTTATGCTGCCGATCAAAGCGCGATGCAGGACGAAGGTTACTTGTCGAAGTGCACGGAAGGTCCGGTCGGCATCCTCACCATACGCGCCTCTGGTCCTCCGGCGATGGGAAAACCCATTGCGCTGTCATTCATCTACTACGTTGTCATCTCCGTAGCCGTCGCCTACGTTACCGGGCGGACTCTCGGAGCCGATGCCGACTACATGGCCGTGTTTCGCATCGCGGGAGTGGTCGCGTGGCTGGCATATGCCGGCGCTTGCTTTCAAGCGGCCAACTGGTTCGGCCGCCCCCTTGGCCCGACGCTCAAGGAAGTCGGAGACGGGCTCGTCTACGCGCTTCTGACCGCCGGTGCTTTTGGCTGGCTTTGGCCACGGTAAACGACACCGATTGTGCGATCGTGGCAGGCGGCGTCGGTATCAACTACGCCATCTAGGACGCGGTGGCAACGTCCAGTCTTCTTTGGCGCTCCTTGAAAGCCGGAACGCTCGAAACGAGCGACTTGGAGCGCGTGCAACGCCGCCGCGAGCCACCTACACGGTTCATCCAATGGGTCCAAGGAATCCTGCAAAAACGCCTTGTAAGCCGCGCCCTCGATGCGAAGCCGTTCACGATTCCTTGGCCAGCCCGGCTCGCCGCAAAGATTCCATTCTTTCGCACCCTTCTCGCGAAGATAATCGGTATGGGGCCGCGACCCGAGCTCGTTCAAAATTGATGGAGGCACCGTGAAACTAAGATTCGTTCTTCCCTTCCTCGCTGCGGCTGGTATCGTCATGTGCCAGCCGCAAAGCGACCCTGCTGCCACCGCGGTGTGGGAACCAGTCCCGCCGATCATTAATCCCGGCGCGCCGCCATCGGACGCCATCGTGCTGTTCGACGGTACAGACCTTTCCGAATGGACGGGAGATTGGAACGTCGAAAACGGAGCGGTCACCGTCGTGGCCGGCGCGGGCTCGCTCACGACGAAGCGCCGATTTGGCGACGTGCAGCTCCATATCGAGTGGCGCACGCCGAGCGTTGTCGAAGGCGAAGGGCAGGACCGTGGCAATAGCGGAGTCTTTCTCATGGAACTCTACGAGGTGCAGGTGCTCGACTCCTACGAGAACGAGACTTATGTGAACGGGCAAGCGGGTGCTATCTACAAGCAGCATATCCCACTCGTGAACCCTACCCGTCCGCCAGGGGTTTGGCAGAGCTACGACATCATCTTCATGGCGCCTCGATTCAGCGCCGACGGAAACGTCGAGCTGCCAGCGACATTCACCGTGCTCCTAAATGGCGTGCTCATCCAGAACCACGTAACCGTGCTCGGCACGACCGTCAACGTTGGCGAGCCCGTATACGAAACCCACGCGGCAAAAGAGCCGATCATGCTACAGGACCACTCCAATCCCGTGAGCTATCGCAATATTTGGGTTCGAGAGCTAAGTTAAATCGACATCGTCATCCGCTCTTCGGCGCTCGCAGGAGGCGACCGAGGCTCGCGGAGAGTCCCATCAATTCGAAGAAATTGCCTGAGACGATCTCAGCCATGAGATATTCGCTCGTGGTCACGTCAGCTCCGGCTCGATAGAGCACGAGGGCGGATGGATTCGCGGCGATCGCCGAGAACGCATCCGAGCGCTCACGATATTCCCGAAGGTCCGGATAGGACGAGACACCGTAGGCGTAGCCAGAGGAATCGCCGTCATGGGTCCTCCACGGCTATCGTTAAATAACGTATTACGGAGGCTAAAAGCGGACGGTATTTTGGTCTCGTCGCGAGGTGGAAGCGCCGATACAGTCAATGACCTGCTCCATCTCCTCGTCGGGGACGTAGTCCTGAAACACGAGCCAGAAGCAAAGATCGGCAACGACGTTCGGGGCCGCGTGAATCACATCCGCGCGCGGAGCCATGTTGAAAAGAAAATATTTCAAGAAATATCGAATTTCGGCCGGGATCTTCTCCGGCCCGAAGACGTCGCTGAACGGACGCCGGTAGCCCTTTCCTGGAACGAGGTGGGTCCGAAAAATGCTCCTGTCGGGAGGCTCGAGTCCCCGGGATCCGTGAGCATTCTAGTCAGGCGACGCTGTTCTCGAGCGTTCCGATACCGTCGATCGTGATGGCGATCGTGTCGCCTTGTTGAAGCGTAAAGTCCGCGGCGGGGACGATACCGGTGCCGGTGAGCAAGTAACAACCCGCGGGAAAGCTGTTCTGGCGAAAGAGGTAGCCCACGAGCTCTTCGGGCGACCGCTTGAGCTCGGAGAGCGAGGTTCGGCCCTCGACAACGACATCTCCCGCTCGCGAGACCCGCAGAGAGATCTCCGTCGTCGGCGGCAGCGCCGCGTCCGAGACGAGCAAGCAAGGACCGAGAGCGCAGCTACCGTCCCATATTTTTGCCTGAGGCAAATAAAGAGGATTCTCTCCCTCGATGCGGCGCGAGCTCATATCGTTTCCAATCGTGTAGCCGAAGATCTCTCCGTCTCGGTTGATCGCAAGAGTTAGCTCGGCCTCGGGAACGTTCCAATCGGAATCGTTTCGAATCACAACGTTCTCACCATGGCCGACGACCCGGTGCGGTGTGGATTTGAAGAACAGCTCCGGACGTTCGGCATCGTAGACGCGATCGTAAACGTCGGCCTCCTTCTCGGACTCCTCCATTCGAGCCTCACGACTTCGGAAATAAGTCACGCCCGCGGCCCAGACTTCCTGGCTCCCGATAGGTGCTAGTGGCACGCTAATCGGCGGCGCCTCGCTGAAATCCTCGAGCACGGTCTCGATCTTGGTGCCCGTGAAGAGAGCATCGATGCTGAAGGATTCCGAGCGCAGCCACTGGCCGTCCCGCTCGACGAAGACAGCTTCACGGTCTCGATAGAGCTTTATCATGTGCTAGGCTCCCGCATGCTCCTGGGTACTCTGTTTCTACTTAGCATTGCGCAGTCTATACCGATCCCGGAGGCGCTTTCGAGCTACGTCGCCTCTATCGAAGCGGACGCGCTCGGAAGCGCCGAGCCCGACATCCATATCGAGACCATTCGGCCGGATCTCTACCGCGTGCGCCTTACCTACGACCTCGAAACAACGCTCGCTCAAGATGATTGGCGCGTGGTGCTCCGCCCGGCCTTCGCGCCGAGCTTCCGCTGGGCACCTCATCTCACACCGACCGACGAGCACATTATCGACCAACACAGCTTCCGCTCCCCAGCGCTCATTTTCGTGGGCGAAGGTCGCGTGCTGCGTCTGATTCCCGATCTCGATCGCCTGCTCGAAGGTACGGCCGTGCGTTGGTATCTCGACCTCGACGCGCGCTCGGACGAGCTGACGCTTGGCATGAGTGCTTCGGACGTCCGCGAGCACGTTCTCTTCGTTCGCGCCGAAGGTGCTCGCTATCCCGCAGGAGAGGTCGAGGTCTCCTTTTTTTTGATGGTGTCGAGCGACGCGGCCGATGTCAAAAACCCGTTTCGCGACGTGCTGTCCTTTCTTTGGGAGCGCTACGGACGCGCGCGCTTCGAGAGCGGTGAGCCGCTGCCTCCGGACCTGATGCCCTATGTCGAGCACACCTATCGCTGGGCCTTCGATGGATGGCGCGACGCCGTCTGGCAGGAGTTCGAGCTCGACGGCAAGCGCGTGGGAGCGCCGGTCTTCATCGTCAACCAAACGCAGAGCCCGAACTATCCCGGCAAAGTCGACGAGCGCGAGTTTCGCTCGATCTGGAATCAGGCGTGGTTCAGTTCGCTTCGATCCGCGTCGGGGCTCTATCGTTACGCGCGCCGAATCGGGGACGAGGCTCTCCGCCAAAAAGCGCTCCTC
Organism: Acidobacteriota bacterium; assembly: GCA_004356105.1. Classification (GTDB taxonomy): domain Bacteria; phylum Acidobacteriota; class Vicinamibacteria; order Marinacidobacterales; family SMYC01; genus SMYC01. Next base: position 4,725 of record SMYC01000002.1, read on the forward strand.
ACAAAAGAGCTCGCGCTAGCGGCGCCGATGCGAGAAGGCGTCTTCCCGTCCGTCATTGCAACCAAGATGGAGACGGTCGACGGCCTGAACCGCTCACAAGGTTGGCAGACAGCTTATTGGGGCAACTCCGACCGAAATCCCATAAACCGCCCAGCCGGGGCAGATCGATCCTCCGATGTGGGGATCGCGCCCTACCACGTACTCGATATGAGCTTCACCGCGCTTTTGATGCTGCGGTGGAACGAAGAGCTCGAAGAGGACCCGCGCCTCGTGAGCTATGCGAAACGCTATGGCAACCGCCTGCTCGGGTTGCAGGACGCGCGCGGCTTCTTCCCCGCGTGGCTCGACAAGGTTTCAATGGCGCCTCTCGAGATATTGGCGGACTCGCCCGAAACTTCGATGTCGACCACCTTCTTGTTAAAGCTCGCTGATGTGACGGGCGAGCCTCGCTTTCGCGCCGCCGCGCTCCGCGCGATGGACGCGGTGGCTAAAGGCGTCGTGCCACAGGGCCGCTGGGAAGATTTCGAGACGTACTGGTCGTGCTCGCGCTACGGCGCGGATCACCTCATTGGACGAAAGGTCGCGCGCAACGACATGTTCAAGCAGAACAACTTCTCCATGTTCTGGACGGCCGAAGCGCTATTCGAAAGCTACGCCGCGACGGACGAGGCGCATTATCTCGAGCTGGGCCAGCGCGTTCTCGACGAGCTTCTCATGACGCAAGCCTCGTGGCAGCCGCCGTTCATGTACGTGAACGTTCTCGGCGGCTTCGGGGTCATGAACAGCGACGGGGAGTGGAACGATTCGCGGGAAAGTCTCTTTTCCGAGATCATCCTTCGCTACGGAGAGGAGCTCGACCTCGACGAGTACACACAGCGAGGCCTTGCGGCGCTCCGTGCGTCTTTCGTCATGATGTACGCACCCGAGAACCCAAAGACAAAAGCTCAGTGGGAAAAACGTCACCCTTTTTTCGGACCCGCGGATTACGGCTTCACGATGGAGAATTACGGCCACGGTGGAAAGACGAGCGCCGAAGGGATGGGGATGGGCGTCTTCACGATCTATGACTGGGGTAACGGTGCGGCAGCCGAGGCCGTCAATCGTCTGATCGATCACTACGGACGCGCGTTCGTTGAGCGGGCCCGTTAGAAAAACAAGCTGAACGAAAGATAGGCCGTCGTGCCGAAAGTTCCGTATTCCGACGGCAACGGTTCGAGCGGGGTCGCCACGTCGTCGCCAAAACCAAAGAACATCCCGCCCGTCACGCTCGCTTCGTTGCTGAGCGAGCGCGAAAAACTCGGAGATAGCAGGACGCTCCCGTCGTTCAAGTTCCAGAGACCGAGCGCCGCAAGATTCCACAGCGGGTGGATTTGAAAGGACGCTCGAGCGACCGCTTCGTTCCTGCCGACAACCTGAAGCTCTCCCCTTAGAAATGGATCCGACTGCAGAAGCTCGACATATTCGCTGGGACTCGACGCAGCGAGACCGTCGCGTTGGTACTCGAGCACGACGTAGAGGTCCCTTTTCGAGACGATGAACTGACGGTCGACGCCGAGCGTGCCGCGGAACACAACCTCTCCGTCGATCTCACGTAAAACACCCTCACCGCGAAGCGCAGAGCTTCCGACCGATCCGCTCGCTCCGAAAGCTCCAGCCACATCGCCGTAGAGCGAGCCTCCCCAGCCGGAGATCTCCCAGTTGTGCCAAGTCGTGAGCCCGCGCCCTAGAATGGTGAGCTCTTCACCCACCCCCTCGTTTTTAGTCGGACGCAGAATGACATCGATCTCGCTCAGTGGGCCGGGATAGACGCGAGCGCGCACGGCGTCGACGCCCGCCCGAAACACACGAAAAGGATCGGCGGGACTGAAGGGCGAGAACGGATCCGTCGGCGTGAGAAAGAGCGTCGTTGCCCACGACACGACCTGGCGGCCGGCCGTAAGCTCGAACGCATTCGTCGGACTCCAGCTCACTTCGAGACGATCGAGCCGATGCTGCCATAGAACGTGGTCCTCATCGACGAGGGTCCATTGCAGATCGAGCCACTCCCCACCGGTCGGGACCCCACCGATGAAGAGGCCGCGACTATCGCTGTCTCGAAATGTCGCGACTTGCTCATAGGCAAGGCGGAACGAGAAGTCGCCGAAGCTCGGGTCGCTCATCACACGAAACCGGTTGAAGTCGCTCAGGCCGCCATCGAGGAGAGGCGTATAGCCGCTCCAGAGAGGCACGTTCTGATAGTAGAACGTCACCGGTCGGGTTTGGGCGAGAGCGTTTCCACTCGAGGCAACGAGCGCTAGAGCGGCGAGAAAGTGCCGGGTC
>SMYC01000189.1 GCA_004356105.1 Acidobacteriota bacterium
GGGGCTTTTTTCCGAGAACGACTCGAAGCTCACTTGATCGGCTGCACCGACACGGCCCGAGCGATCGGCGCTCGCGAGCTCGATCACGACCGATTGGAAAGCGCGGCGCTCGCCGCGATGGACGGCAACCACTTTGCCCGCGCCGGGAGAGGCGAAACGGACACCGGGCGTCTTCTTGTCTTGAAACAGGAGCTGCCCCCGGCGAACTTCGTCGCCGACCTTCACGTGCATCGTTTTGGGCGCAGGCCGGGGTAGTCGGCGGCGAGAAGAGCGACATGGCGCGGCGGCTCATGATCATGGATACCGGGATCAGGCTCTCCGAGGATTGGGAGATCCAACCCCTTCTTCGATCATGACGCTGCTTGCGCCTTTACAGACGACTCCCGGCACGTTGGCCCATTACAGGCGCGATGCGCAGGCGTGAATGGCGGAAAGAAAGAAACTGGCGCGCGAGACCTCCCTAATTGAATCGGGCCCGCGATCTCGGCATATTTTACGATTCTTCCACAAATCTTCGGGAATCGCAAAAAAGCGAGCGCAGCGAGTGCCCATGGTCCCCTTTTCCTTCGAAAGAAGCGAACCATGTGGGCGCTATAATCCAGTACTAATGAGTGAAGAGGCAAAATATCTAGATATTCGCAGTGATTTTTGGCGCGCATGCTGGGTCGAAGCGGCAAGCTATGACGCCTATTTGGAGGAGTCGGACCCGAAGCGCGCCGGGCGCTGGCCAGAGCTCGAAAAGCGCATCCGGACGCTCAGCGAGGAGCAACAAAAGCGCGTGAGCAATTACGGACGCAAGCTCAACATCCTGCTCGTGAGCGGCGTGTGGTGCGGGGACTGCGTGCGCCAAGGACCCATGATCCGGCAGATTGCCGCCGCTTGCGATGATTCGGTCGAGCTTCGGGTCATCGACCGCGACGTCAATCCCGACCTGCGCAACGAGGTGCGGATACTCGGGGCCGCGCGCGTACCCGTCGTCGTTTTTCTGAGCGAGGACTTTCACGAGGCCGGCCGTTTCGGCGATCGTCTTCTCGAGACCTATCGCCGAAAGGCGACGACCGAGATTGGCCCTGCCTGCGCTGTGCCCACGGCCGAGACCCCGCCCGAGGAGCTCGCAGCCGAGCGGGACGAGTGGCTCGACATCTTTGAGAGAATGCTCTTGATGGTGCGCCTCGCCCCGCCGCTTCGTGCCCGCTACGGAGACTAATCGTTCTCTCGAGCATGCGGCTGATTGCTCTGATTGCCTAGTTCCCCTAAACTCCTCTGACAAGACCGGAGGAAGAAAAAATGCCACGCACGTTTGCGGCTCTTATCGCGTTTCTCGTAACCATTCCCGCCGCTTCACAAGAAGCCGCCATTCTCGATGACCGGATCTCCGAGCTCGTCGCGAAGCACGAGGCGGAGATCCTCGAGTTTCGCCACTACATTCATCAGAATCCAGAGCTCGGAAATCGCGAGCACGAGACCGCGAAGCGCGTGGCCGCGCACCTCACCGCGCTCGGCATGGAGGTTCGCACGGGCATCGCCCATACGGGTGTGGTCGGGATTTTGAAAGGCGGCAAGCCGGGCCGGACCGTCGCCGTGCGCGCCGATATGGACGCGCTCCCCGTCACCGAAGACACAGACCTCCCTTTCAAATCCACGATCCGGACGACCTATAACGGCCAAGAGGTAGGGGTCATGCATGCCTGCGGCCACGACGTGCACACCGCGGTGCAGTACGGCGTTGCTTCCATACTCGCGGAGATGCGCGACGAGATTCCGGGGACGGTGATCTTCATCTTTCAGCCGGCGGAAGAAGGGCCGCCCGAAGGTGAAGAAGGCGGCGCAGACCTGATGGTGCGTGAAGGCGTCTTCGACGATCCCAGGCCTGAAGCTGTGTTCGGCTTGCACACGCTCGCCGGCATGCCCGTGGGCGATGTAGGTTTCACGTCGGGACCCGCGTTCGCGGCAGTGGATCAATTTCGCGCTACGGTGCGCGGCGTGCAAACGCACGGCGCCCAGCCTCAGCAGGGCGTCGATCCCATCGTGATGGCATCGCAGGTTGTTCTCGCCCTTCAGACGATCGTGTCGCGCAACGTCCACCCGCTCGAGCCCGCGGTCGTGACTGTCGGCATGTTCCACTCGGGCGAGCGGTTCAACATCATCCCCGCGGAAGTGAAGCTCGAAGGAACGGTGCGAACCTACGACCCCGATGTGCGGGATCTCATCGAGCGCCGGATGAACGAGATACTCGGCGGCATCACTAGCGCGGGCGGCGGCTCCTATCTGCTCGACTACGAGCGCGGAACGCCAGCAACTATTAATGATACCGAGCTCACGGCACAAATGGCGCTGAGCCTTCGTGCCGTCGTCGGGACAGACCGCGTGCAGGAAATCCAACCGACGATGGGAGGCGAGGATTTCGCCTATTTCGCGCTCGAAGTGCCCGGCTTTTTCTATCGGCTCGGTATCCACAAAGAGGGCTCGGTGATAGGCCCGCATCACTCTCCAACCTTCCGCGCCGATGACGCTTCCGTTCCCGTGGGCATGCGCGTCATGGCGAACGTGCTCATGGACTACTTACTTGCCAATGCGCCCTAGTCGATGAGGAGAAAACCCGATGTCTGATGCGCAGTTGCAAATCCGCGGTGACATACAGATCCAGCTAGCGAACGTCGGCTACGAGCTTCGTCGCATCCAAAAAGCCCTCGAGAACGTTACGCTCGACCGTCCGCCGGACGAGCTTGAGCAAGGCGTGCTCGACCACACGTCCGAAGCTCTCAAAGGCGTGCGGCTCGCGCAGGACCACGCCGAGCGCGTCGGGTTCTATCTCGAGGAGCTTTCGGACGATGACAAGTCCGACCCTATCGAATAAATTGCTAGCGCCTCAGCTTCCTATGCCCCATACTGTATGGGTTTCCTTGAACCTCTAATTCAAATCATCGATCGGAACGGCGCTTCTCCGCAGAAGTCGAGAATGTCGGATTCATTTTCGCCAGGAAAACCCCGGCCTCGCTGGTGCCTCGAAAGCACGGCGGATGGCGGAAAGAGCCTCGCGCGCATTCCGATCCAGAAGTTGCCGTTTCGCATCGGCCGCCTCAACGACCTCGAGCTAACACTCCCCTTTCCGTCCGTATCCAAACGCCACGCCGTGCTTCACTTCGCGGAAGACGGCTTGTATCTTCGAGACTTATCGAGCACGAATGGGACCTTCGTCAACCGAAAGCGTGTCAGAGAAGCCATTCTCGAGGAAGGCGATATTCTGCACTTTGCCGAGGTGGAGTTTCGTATCGGACGCCGCGCCGAAGGTGCAACGCAGAACAACTCAGACGGCGGAACCTTGACGCTTCGACGCGTCGATCTTCCCCGGCAGTTCATCGCGGGGACGCGTGAGCTCAACCGACTGCTCGAGCGGGAAATGGTGACCGCCGTGTTTCAGCCCATCGTGTCCCTTCCGGCTGGCGAGATCCTCGCCTACGAAGTGCTGGGACGCGGGACCCACGAAAAACTCCCCTCGAGTCCCAAGAAATTGTTTCGTGTGGCCGAGACCATCGAGCGCGCGTGCGAGCTGAGTCGATTGTTTCGAAAGAATGCGGCGACGATCGTCAGTGACGCAAAAGTCCACCTGCCCTTTCTTTTTTTCAACACACATCCGTCCGAGCTCGGTACACCCGAGCTCGTAGACTCGCTCCGTGAAATGCGCAACATCATTCCCGATCACGAGCTCGCGCTCGAGATCCACGAGGGCGCTCTCGCCGAGCCCGAGATCATCGCCGAGCTGAAAACTCATCTCGACGAGCTCGACATCCGCCTCGCGCTCGACGACTTCGGTCTCGGGGAGCGTTTCCTACAGCTCGCCGAAGTGCCGCCCGACTATCTCAAATTCGATATCAGCTATGTGAGAGGCCTCGTCGACGCGACGGTCTCCAAGCGCCGGCTGCTCTCGATGTTGATGGCCGCCGCACGCGAGCTAGGCGCGGAACCCATCGCCGAAGGCGTCGAGACGAAGTTGGAGGCTGGCGCTTGCACGATGATTGGTTTTACGCTCGCGCAAGGCTTTCTCTACGGCGAGCCCGTTCCGTTCACGCATCGCAATGCGCGCCACAGCGAGACGGTAGAACAACCGCTTCAAAATTTTCAAGGGCAACATCAACACGCCCGATAGAATCCTGCCACCTGATGCTGGTCATCTAGCGGTTTAAGTAATGTGTGTTCGGGTCCGATTTCGGTCGAAATCCCGTCAAGATCTGATTAGCTCGAAGTCGGAGTAGCGTTACCGATTTCGGTGTATTTCAACCACTTGTGCGGATCGAACAGATTGGAATCGTAGGTCGGCCTCGAGTAGATAAGCCACCGTACATGGGTCGTGGAGAGGCCCGCCTTCCACGCCATATTTTTCGACATCGTAGCGGCTGGAATAGTCGAGCATCCCTTGCACGTTGCGCGCGACGTTCGTTCCGAGAGCGCCGATGGCCGCCACGCGCGCGGGGGTCGTGAGGACTTGATGGGTTACGTCGAGCGGTAGGACGACGAGCGGACGACCGCATTCGAACACAATCTTGGCCGCGTGCGGATCGACATAAACATTGAACTCCGCCGAAGGCGTGACGTTGCCACCTTCTCGAAAGGCGCCGCCCATCATCACGATCTCACGGATTTTGGACGCGATTCTCGGCTCCTTTTCGAGGGCCGTCCCGACATTCGTGAGCGGCGCGGTGGGGACGAGCGTAATCGAGTCGTCTTCAGCGGCCATGAGCGTGTCGATGATGAAATCGACGGCGTGTTTCGACTGCAGCGGCATCTCGGGGTCGTAAACGTTAGCTCCGTCGATACCTTCGCGGCCGTGAACGTATTCCGCCGTGACGAGCGGGCGCTTCATGGACGCTCTGCAGCCGGCAAAGACGGGAAGGTCGGCTCTGCCGCCAAGCTCGCAAATGATGCGCGCGTTGCGCTCTGTCTTCTCGAGAGGCACGTTGCCCGCAACGGTGGTGATCCCGAGAATGTCGAGCTCTTTCGGAGCCGCGAGCGCGAGCAGGATGTTGACGGCGTCGTCCTGGCCGGGATCGCAGTCAATAATGATGGGTTTCATTTCGGCATTCAACATCTGGCCGGACGGCTCTGGTCGCGACGGCGTTTCTCGTGTTACATTCGCGCCTCATTCTACGATGTTTGTTCCTCAGTCGTACTTAGTCGCGCTTCTTCTCATGATCCTCTGCATGGCTTGTTGGGGGTCTTGGGCCAATACGTTCAAGCTTGCGGGGAAGGTTCGTTTCGAGCTCTTTTATTGGGATTACGCGCTCGGGGTTTTTGTCATGGCGCTCATTCTCGCCATGACGCTCGGGAGCTGGCACGGCGGGGAGGATGCTTTTTTCAACAACCTTACTCAGGCTACCGGGTCGCGCATCGGCTACGCGATGCTCGCGGGCACGATCTTCAATCTCGCGAACATCTTGCTCGTAGGAGCCATCGCGATAGCAGGGATGGCCATAGCGTTTCCCGTGGCCATTGGGGCGGCGCTCGTCATCGGCACCGTCTTGACCTACCTCGTCGATCAAACGGGTAATCCCGCCATGCTCTTTGCCGGGGTCGCGCTCGCGGTCGTTGCCATCCTTGCTGATAGCCTCGCCTACAAAGAGCTGTCCGGGGGGAAGGTCCAAGTCACAAAAAAGGGCCTTTGGATCTCTATCATCTCCGGGATTCTCATGGGAAGCTGGTCACCGCTCACGGCGGCGTCGATGGCCGACGGCGGCGGGCAGCTCACGCCTTATACGAGCCTCGTCGTCTTCACTTTCGCGACCCTCGTTTCGACGTTCTTCTTCAACGTCTATTTCATGCAGAAACCGCTCATTGGCGAACCCGTGTCGTTCGAAGGCTATTTGCAAGGCAAACCGAGCTGGCACGTGCTGGGGCTGACCGGCGGGTTCATCTGGAGCATCGGCACCGCGGCCAATCTCATTGCCGGGCGCGAAGCGGGATTCGCCGTCGCCTACGCGATGGGGCAGAGCGCTCCCATGGTGGCGGCCCTCTGGGGGGTTTTCGTGTGGAACGAGTTCGAAGGCGCCTCGCGTTCAGCCAAGATGTACTTGGCGGCGATGTTCGTTTTTTATGCCGGCGCCATCGCCGTCATCGCGAACGCCTTTTAGACGATGAGGTAGGAC
>SMYC01000190.1 GCA_004356105.1 Acidobacteriota bacterium
ACCGGAGAATCTACCGGCCGGATGTTTCGTCTCGGCGACGAGATCAAGGTCCAGCTCGTGCGTGTGAACCTCACCGATCGTCAGCTCGATTTCGCCATCGAGGGTCTCGAGCCACGGGCACGCACGCCTCGGCGCACGCGTCATCGATGAACGTGACGACGATTTAACCGCGAAAATGTGACAAATCCTCCAGTTGATGTCACACTTCTTGTAATCCTTTCTCAAATATCGCAGCGAAGAATTTAGCATCCGGAGGTTCTGTTGCTCAGAGGCGTTTGCCTGGTGGGACTTTGTGTGCTCTTCGCGCCGGGTCTCGCTGCACAAGAGCCACGAGACGAGGAAGAAACCAAGCTAACCGCCGGGTGGAACGGCGAGAACGCCTACATCGGTAGCTCGAACGGCGAGTTCCTGATCACCTTCGGCGGGCGCATCCACACAGACTTTCGAGCCTACACGGCGGACTTCGCGCCGTCGAACACGTTTCTCATCCGTAGGGCGCGTTTCGAGACCGAGGGCCACTTCTTTAACATCTTCGAGTACAAAATCCAGGCCGACTTCGCCGATGACGAGAGCACGCTCTTGCGAGACGGCTTCGTCAACATTCATACGAACGACATCGTTCAGGTGATGGTCGGTCAGTTCAAAGCACCTTTTAGCCAGGAAGAGCAGCAATCGTCCAAGTATTACGGTTTCGTCGAACGGTCGATGCTCAACAACCTCGCCCCCGGCCGAAGCCCGGGCGTGATGGTGCACGGGCACACCGAGAACAATGTGTTTCGCTACGGTGTCTCGTTTCAAAACGACGAAGGAGAGCTCGGGCTCAATCGCAACGGTACTCCGGATTTGTTTGCCGGGGCGCGTTTCGAGCCGTGGACCGACGGCGTTTTGGACACGCTGAGTTTCGGGGGCGGCATTGGCTACGGGCGTCGAGACAAAGAGCGCTTCGTCACCGGTCGCACCTCGAGCCGCAGCATCGTCTTCTTCGATAAGGTGCCCCTAGACGGACGTCTCATACGGCGCAATCTCGAAGGTTGGTTTTATCCGGGCCGCCTTTTGGTCGAGGCCGAGTATGACGACGTGCGTGGAGAACGCAGGGGCCTCGGCGAAGACGGCGCTGACCTGCCAACGATCCGTGCGGGGGGATTCATGGTGGCGGCGAACTATGTCCTCACCGGCGAGACCAACGAGCCCGAAGAGCCCATCACGCCGAGGAGGCCGCTACACGAGGGCGGTCCTGGTGCGTGGGAGATCGGCTTCCGGTACCAGTACTTCGATATCGAGGCAGCCAATCGATCGATCGAGTACACCGTCGGTGTGAACTGGTGGATGAACGCTTTTGTCCGGCTTGCGGTAAACGGCGGTTGGGAGCGATTCAAGAATCCACTCCCGTCCGGCGAGACGTCGAGCTTTGCTTTCCTCACCCGTCTCGGGCTTTATTTCTAGCTCGAATTCAGGGCGCGCTGGTGCGGATGAAGTCCAGCAAATCGCCGACGGTCAGGACCGTCACGCCTTCCTCGCTCACGACGAGAACCCGACGATAACCGCGGGCGCCCGCAAAGTTGAGAGCATGGGCCACCGTGTCGGACGGCTCGAGGGTCTCGGGGTTGGGTGTCATGACGATCGTGATCGGCGCGGTTTTCAGGTCGACCCCGTCCGGGATGCGGTGGAGCAGGTCCCGCTCCGTGACGATTCCGACGATTTTGTCGTCCTCGGCGCACACCAATACGGTTGCAAGCGCGTCGCCGGCGCGCATCTCTTCGAGTACTTGCCCGATCGGCGTGTCGGCCGAGACACGGACCGTGTCGGAGTCTGAAGTCAGCTCGGAAAGCTCCGTTCCCAGGACACGGGCGACGCCCTCGGGAACACCCTCGTCCTCGTCGAGGTCCGCGATGTAGCTGTCCTTCTCCGGCCCGACTTCCTCGAGCGCATCGCCGAGGCTCTCGACCTCGCCGCGCACCGCTTCTCCTTCGGCGGCCGGGGGCTTGATGGTCCATGTCTCTGCGCCCCGTCGGAGCAGCGCGTGCAGGCTCGTATCCTTGCTGTTCTCGCGAGCTTTCGCGATTTGCGCGTGAAGCTCGTCTTCGTAGACAGGCTTTTCCACAGCACGGAAGACACCCATCGCTTCCGGAAAATCGGGATGGGCGAGGCGGGTCAGCAAGAAGCTCAATCCCACCGAAGCGGTCTCGTCGTGGACGAGCAAGTCGGCTGGAGGGTTCCCCGGCTCGAACTCCACCACGACGGGATCGACGCCGTTCAAGGTGATGCCTTTGTTGCCCAGGGCTCCGAAGGTGAGCGGCTTGCCGTGCTCGAGAAACACGATGCGGTCGGAGCGGACGTCGCGATTGGTAACCGCGTTGAAGGTGCCGTCGTTGAAAATTTTACAGTTCTGATAGATCTCGACGAAGGAGACGCCTTTATGTTGGGCCGCGCGCTGGAGAATTGCGGCCACGTGCTTCGGGTCGGCATCGTAGGTGCGGGCTACGAATGTTGCTTGGCTCGCGATCGCGAAGCTCAAAGGGTTGATGGGCTGCTCGATCGAGCCCATCGGAGAGGTCTTCGTTACCTTTCCCTGCTCGGAAGCCGGAGAGTACTGTCCCTTGGTCAATCCATAGATGCGGTTGTTGAAGAGCAGAACGTTCACGTCGATGTTCCGCCGCAACACGTGGAGCAAGTGATTGGCGCCGATGCTGAGCCCGTCCCCGTCACCGGTAACGATCCATACGCTGAGATCCGGCCGACAAACTTTGACTCCCGAGGCGATGGCGGGTGCGCGACCGTGAACGCTATGAAATCCATAGGTTCCCAGGTAATAGGGGAATCGGCTCGAACAACCGATCCCGGAGATGAACACGTTCTCGTGAGGCCCGCGACCAATCGCGGCGAGCGTTCGGTGCACCGCGGACAGCACGACGTAGTCTCCGCAACCGGGGCACCAGCGAACGTCCTGGTCGGACGCGAAGTCCTGTCGCTTCCAGGTCTTTGTCGCGGTCGCGGTCGTCATGAGGCACCTCCTTCGAGGTTGGCACGAAACGCGTCGGTGAGCTCCGCGATCGTGAATGGGCGGCCTTGAACCTTGTGAAGCTCGACCACATCTGTCCCGAATTTTCCTCGGATCAAGAGCGCGAGCTGTCCCATGTTGAGCTCAGGTACGAGAACCTTTTTGAAGCGTGACATCACGTCGGTGAGGTTCTTCGGGAAGGGATTCAAGTAGCGCAGGTGCGCGGCCGAAACTTTGCGGTCGTTCCCAGCGTTCCACTGGCCGACGGCCATTTCGATGGAACCGCAGGTGCTCCCCCATCCGAGGACGAGCAACTCGCCTTCTTCGTCACCGAGAACGTCGAGCTCCGGTATGTCTTCGGCGACTCCCGCGACCTTCTTGGCCCGCAGCTCGACCATCAGCTCGTGATTCTCCGGCTGCATGTTGACGTCTCCCGTGAGCTCGGCTTTCTCGAGCCCTCCGACGCGGTGCTGGAGTCCCGGTGTTCCAGGCTGAACCCAAGGACGCGCGAGATGCTCGTCTCGCGCGTAGGGCTCGAAGCCATCCTCGTCGGTGCGGTGGTGGATCTCGATCGGAGCGAGCTCGCTTTCGTCGGGAATGCGCCAAGGCGCGGCCCCGTTCGCGATGTAGCCGTCCGACAAGAGCACGACCGGCGTCATGAATTTTGTCGCGAGTCGCACGGCCTCGTAGGCCATATCAAAGCAGTCGGTAGGAGTGGACGCTGCCAGGACGATGAGCGGCGACTCGCCGTTTCGGCTGAACATTGCCTGGAGCAGGTCGGCCTGCTCAGTCTTGGTCGGAAGACCCGTGCTTGGCCCGCCGCGTTGGACGTTGATGACGATGAGGGGGAGCTCTGTCATGACCGCCAGTCCCATCATCTCCGACTTGAGGCAAATTCCTGGGCCGCTCGTGCCGGTGACGCCGATACAACCGGCATAGGTAGCGCCGAGTGCCGCGCCGCTGCCCGCGATCTCGTCCTCGGCTTGAAAAGTCATGACGCCGTACTCTTTGAGGTTCGCGAGGGCGTGCAGGATGTCACTCGCGGGGGTGATCGGATAGCTGCCGTAGAAGAGCGGTACGCCTGCTTTCATGGACGCCGCGACCAGTCCGAACGCGAGCGCCTGGTTACCCGATATCTGCCGATACTCGCCCGGCTCCATATGCGTGGCCGGTGGGATGCGGAGGACGTGCGTGAACAGCTCCACCGTGTCCGCGTAAAAGTAACCGGCCTTGAGCACTTTCTTGTTCGCCTCGGCGAGAAGAGGCTTCTTCTTGAACTTCGATTCGAGCCACTTGACCGTCGGCTCGAGCGGCCGATCGAACAGATAGTAAATCATGCCGAGGGCGAAGAAGTTACGGCAGCGCTCCTTGCCAGCTTTGTTCAAGTCTTCGAGCTCATCGAGGGCGCCCACCGTCAAGCTAGTTAGGCCCACCTTCACCAGACGGAACTTGTTGAGAGAATCATCCTCCAGCGGGTTCGAGCTCCACTTGGCCCGTTTGAGCTTCTGCGCCGTGAACTCGTCGGTGTTCACGATAATCGTCGTGCCTTTCTCCATATCGGGGAGGGAGACTTTGAGCGCGGCCGGGTTCATCGCGACCAGCACGTCGGGGCGGTCGCCGGGAGTGCGGATGTCGGACCGGCCGATGTGAACTTGGAATCCACTCACACCGGGCAGCGTGCCCGCGGGCGCCCGTATTTCGGAAGGGTAGTCGGGAAAGGTCGCGATGTCGTTTCCCATCAGAGCGCTCGTCGCGGTGAGCTGAGATCCCGTGAGCTGCATCCCGTCGCCCGAATCACCGGCGAAACGGATGACGACGCGTTCAATGTCTTCAATGGGTTTCGTAGCTGTTGTCGCCATTGTGTCAACCTCCGTCCAGTTCAGTGATCTGATGAACGTTGGGAGCCATCGCCAGAATCTCCGACGGGTAGCGGTCGGCAAGGAACTGCACGAGGTGCCGGACGGTGACGACGCCGCTAGGCTTTCCATCTTCATCGACGACGGGGAGCTGGCGAAAGTTACCCTCGCTCATCAGCTCGAAGCAGCGCGACAACGTTGTATCGCGCCGGACCGTCGTGGGCTTTCCCGTCATGAAATCATCGATCGCGGTGTCTTCGGCGACGTCTCTTCCGAGCACTTTGCGCGCGTAGTCGACCTCGGTAAACACTCCGATCACCCGTCCTTCATTCTCGATCAGTGCGACGTTACGGAGCCCCTCCCGCATGCGCGCGACGGTATCTCGCACGCTTGTGCCGGAAGAGAACACCTCGGGTGCCGGGAGGTCCAACTGTGCGACCACCGCTCTCTCGAACAGATCCTCGAGCTTCATGTGGGGGCTCCTTTGTAGGGCTTTGTCTCATTGTACGCGTAGTTTGCGAATCACGAAAAGGAGAAGTCGAACGAGGAGGTTCGGTTGCCGATGTCTCCGGAACGTTCTAAGATTCCCTGCGCTCATGTCTTTGCCTCGCGGTCAAAAGCTCGCCCATTACGAGATTCTCGAGCTCATTGGCAAAGGTGGCATGGAAGAGGTCTATCGAGCTAAAGACGGGAAGCTCGGGCGGGACGTCGCGGATGTCGATGTTACCGTCCGGCTGACCCCCGAAGACCCGGAGCGCTTCGCGGCCGACATGCGCTCAGCTGGTTTTGCCCTCCGTGTCGACTGGGCCAAGCCGTTGACTTATCGAGCTCAGCTCACGACGAGGTCGTAGCCGACCTTCTTCAATACTTTCGCCTCCGCCTCCAAGTCGGCGTGGGTGAGCGGGTGCTCGTCGAGCCAGTCTTCGGGGAAAGCGATCG
>SMYC01000191.1 GCA_004356105.1 Acidobacteriota bacterium
CCTAACCCACCTGGTGCATTGTTTTCATTCGGACCCCAAGAACTGCAAATATCTTTGCTCGACGATTTGGATGGAGGGGAGGGCGCAAGAATTTGGGAATTCTTAATAAAGGCCCAGCCCTTGTCTACGGCTGACGCTCCCGTGCCCGGTACGCTTGTTCTGATGGGGATCGGTTTGTTGGGCCTTGCGCGGGCGCGTCGTCGAAGCTAATCGATTAGGGTATTTCGAAAGGGGCTCGGCCTTTTGGCCGGGCCCCTTCTCGCGTTTTATTGCTTGATCGCAATGCCGGTGAGCTCGAAGTGACCGTTCGCTAGGAGCGGGCCCGAGCCCAGGAACGCGCGCGCGGGGAAGTGGTCGTCGAAATAGGTGCGGTAGACGTCGTTGAACGCGCCGTAGAGCGACAAGTCTGGACAGTGGATGTTCACCATCACGAGGTCGCTCATGGACATTCCGGCCATTTCGAGCCGTGACTTCATACTGTCCATGACGATCTTCACTTCGTCCTCGATCTTCGGCGGAGGTGCCCCGGTTGCGGGGTCGATGCCGATGGCCCCGGCGAGGTAGAGCGTGTCGCCCACGAGAACGGCGTTGCTGTAAGGGTTGTTGTCACTGCGGCCCGGGACGTTCATGAACTTGTGCTCTGTAGCGCCTCGGGTCTCTTCGACCGTGAGAACGGCAAAGCCAGCAATCAGAACGAGCGCGAGCGCAGCTATCGTAAGGTTTCGCATGATTTCCTCCTGAAGCTCGCTACTCTACACGCAGAGCGATGGCGGGGTCGACCGCGAGCGCGCGCCGGGCGGGGACGTAGGCGGCGAGAAGCGACACCAAAGCGAGAGTCGTTGCGAGCACAGCGAAGGTCAGCCCGTCGAGCTGAACGACGCCGAAAAGGTGCTCTCCATGAGCCGGCCGATGAAAAAGGCCAGCACGAGACCGATGCCGATACCCAGTGCGGTGGTGCGGAGCGCGCGGCCCACGGTCAGCTTTAGAACGTCGCGATGCGCGGCGCCGAGCGCGACGCGGAGGCCGATCTCGTGCGTCCGCCGGCTCACCGAATACGCCATGACCCCGTAAATCCCCACGGCGGATAATATCAGCGCGATGGCGCCGAAGATCCCCATTACCGTCGCGGCATATTTGAGGCCGATGAGTCGCTCCGACAAGAGAGTCCGCATCGTGCGCGCGTTGAAGATCGGCTGGTCCGCATCCACGCGCAGCACCTGGGCACGTACGCCCGCGGTGACTTCCTCGGGCGCTCCTAGCGTTCGTATGGCTAGAAATAGCCCTAGCCTCGGGGCCTGCTCCATGGGCACGTAAAACGTCGGCTGCGGCTCTTGCAGGAACCAATCGTGGAGCACATCGCCCGACACGCCGATGACGCTGAGCCAAGTTTCTTCCGTCCCGTAGCGGAAGCGCCGGCCTAGCGGATCTTCGCCCGGCCAGGATCGCCGTGCAAACCGCTCGCTCACAACCGCCACCATGGCCGTGTCACTCCGGTCTTCACTCCCGAACGCGCGTCCCTGCACGATAGGGATCCGCATCGTCTCGAGATAGCCGGCGGTCGCGATACGGAAATGGGCACTCTGCCGCTCGGACGGGTTCTCGACGGGCTTGCCCTCGATGTCGATGTTGCGGCTGGTATTGGAGCCGCTCGACGGCAGGATGTTCACCGCGTCCGCGGCTACGACGCCTGGAAGCGCGCGCACGCCGCTGAGGACGGAACGATAGAACTGAAGGCGCGCTTCGTCTTCTTCATACTTGCCTTCGGGGAGCGAGATTTCCATCGTCATCACGCCGTCTGGGTCGTAGCCCTGGTCGGCATCGGCCATCCGCATCGTTCCCTGGATGCTCAGCCCTGAGGCGACCAAGAGGGTCAGCGCCATCGCGACCTCGAACACGACGAGCATGTTGCGCCCGCGCTGGCGGGCGTGGCCGTCAGAGTGGCCCCGGCCACCCTCGCGAAGAGCGGCCGTGAGGTCGGGCCGCGAAGCCTGCAGGGCCGGGATTAGGCCGAAAACGAGTGCTGTTGCGACCGCGACGATGGCGGTAAAGCCCAGGACATGCCAGTCGAGGTCGATCTGGTCCCAGCCGACGACGAATTTCGCGATATGGGCCGGCATATTCGAGCGCATGAGCTCGACACCCATCCCCGCGAGCGGCAGCGCGAGAAGCGCCCCCACGAGTGCCAGGAGCATGTTCTCCGTCAACAGCCGGCGGATGACGCGGCCACGTCCGGCGCCGAGAGCAAGGTGAAGCGCTAACTCCTTTTTGCGCTCTGCGCCTCGTGCGAGAATCAAGTTCGCCACGTTGACGCAGGCGATGAGCAGCACGAAGACGGATGTCGCCTGCCACATCAACAAGAACGCGGGGGCACCGATATCGACGACCGCGCGGCCGAGCGCCATCGTGTTGATATGGCGGCCGCTATTAGTGTTCGGGTATTCCTGTTCGAGCCGCTGGGCGACCAGGTCGAGCTCGGCGCGTGCGTCCTCTACGGTCGCTTCCGGCGCGAGTTGTCCGATCACCTGAAGGTAATGGCTATCTCGAACGGCTGTTGTTTCCGCGTCGAACCAGAGGGGCGCCCAGATTTCCGTGCCGAAGGGATAGTTGAAGCCCTCTTCAGCCACGCCCACGACGTCGTAGCCCTCGCCATTCAAGAGAATTGTTTGGCCTAGGACGTCCGGGTCGGCGGCGAAGCGTCGCGTCCAGAGCGCGTGGCTCAGCACCGCGGTGCGTGCTCCAAAATCTTCGGCATCGAGCGCAAGCGTGCGTCCGATTTGGGTTTTTACACCGAGAATATCGAGAAAGCCCGCCGTCACCAGTGAGCCTTGAAGCCTCTCGGGGCTATCCCCTCCGGTCATGTTCACGTCCCACCACTCGTTGGCGACGAGCTTGTCGAGATGCTCGCTCTGCGCTTCCCAGTCGAGAAAGTTCGCTGGCGCCACACCGCCTCGATCCCAGTTGGAATTGGGAGCGACCTCGAAAAGCGCCACCAAACGATCGAGCTCGGGGACGGGGAAAGGCCGCAGGACGAGCGCGTCGACGATGGAAAAAATCGCCGCGTTCGCCCCGATCCCGAGTGCGAGCGTCACGATTACCATGACTGAGAAGGTCGGGTTCGCGACCAAACCGCGCGCGGCATGCTGCAAGTCTCGTAGGAATGTCGTCATCGGACGGTCTCCTTTTCGTTGTCGCCGTCGCTCCGGCTTTCTGTTCCAAAATATCCGCATCCCCACCCGAAGGCTTACGGCCCAGTACCAAATCGCGGCCGTTCGAGACAAGCGGCTTTCGGCACGAGCGTGGTATTCCTCGCTCAGATCTCCCAGGATGGCGTCGCCGTAAGCGTTTCTTGGTACGAGCCGCTCGAGGAGCGCTTCCGCTAGCCGCGGGGGTCTCCTCATGTAATTTTCCCGAGCACCGATTCCAGGCCTTGCCAAAGCCCCACGATCGCGTCCTTCGAGTCCTTCAGCGCGTTCACGCCGAGCGTGGTCACTTTGTAGTAGCGCCGTGAGCGGCCACCGCGCTCCGGTGATGGATCACCCATCCGCGAGGACAGGTAACCCTTCGATTCGAGCCGCTCGAGCACCGTATACAGAGCCCCTCGGGCAACGTGCCTTCCGGCCCGCTCTTGGAGCTCTTGGCGAATCGTGACCGCGTAGCCGCCGCCCTCGAGTCTCAGGGCGGCCAGAAGCACCATTTGTTCGAATCCACCAATCATGAAGCGACCATACCCTAATGCCTACGTTGTAGGCAAAATAAAAGTTCAGGGTTTTCTCGAAAGGAGAGAGAGGGCTGCTTTTCAGGGGCGGTGGTCGCGCGCCCACTTCTCGGCGTCCTTGGCGACCTCGCCTGCGACGCGTTTCCAAGTCACGAAGGCGCCCGCGAGCGCGACCTCTGACTCTTCGATGGTGGCGCTCGTCTCGTAGCGCACCGACAGAATATGGCGGCTCTGGTAGTGCGTTTGCTTCAACGCACCGCCCCAATCGTTCTCACCGGACGGACGGACCTCTATACGGCGGTCGAGAATCACAACGAGCACGTCGGCGTCGTCGCGGTCCTCGGTCGACTCGATCCCGCGGTCGCGAAGCTTTTCGCGGACATCCCGCGCCGAGTCCGCCAAGTCGCGGCGCTTTTCGGAAGAGAGCTTGTCGTGTTTTTCAAAGTCGACGTAGGCAGTGGGATTTTGTTGCGATGCGCCGAGCGCGGCCCAAATGAGCGAGGAAACCATGGTCAGGATCCACACTGGTTTCATGGCCGACACGTTAGCACGAATGGGGCACTCAGCTTCGGGCCTCTCGGATGACTTTGGAGGCTTCCGTCAGATCGCGGAACCGTGTGCAGTCCACGCCTTCCCAGTCGTCGAAAGGGTCGACGAGCGCGGTGTGAACGCCGGCGGCACGGCCCCCCTCGATGTCCGCGGCGTAGATATCTCCGATGTGCAAGGTCGTCGCCGACTTCGCGTCCGACTCATCGAGCGCGTGCTGGAAGAAACGCGGGTCGGGTTTCTCGTAGCCGACGATATGCGAATCGAACACCCGTTCGAGATAGGGGCGCAGCCCAAGGTTTACGAGGACTCGTTCGACGGAACCGTCGGAATTGCTGACGACGACGAGGCGCAAGCCGAGCGCACGCAGCTCTTCGAGCGCTTCTGGAACGCCTGGCAGCACGTAGCTCCAGAGCTTCTCCCGCCCCGGACCGCGAAACACAGGTACGAGCTCGCGAACGAGCTCCCCTCTTCGTTCGGGCGCGACGCCGAGCTTCGTGATGATCGTGTTCAAATAAAGCTCGAACGTGGTGAGACCCTCGGTCGATGCGTCACCTGCGATAGACCGCGATATGGTGGGTCGTGACGCCGCCTCCGCACGCTGTAGCCTATCGAACGGGACGACGACGCCGCGTTTCGCGAGCTCGTCCCCGATCCAGGCATAGTCCATCGAGACAAGGGTGTTCCCGACATCGAGGAACATCGTTTCGAGTTCGGCGTACGGGATTGGGGGATGCGCCATGAAGGCGTAGATTAACTCAGTCTTCGCGAAGCGCCGCCATGGGTCCGATCTGGCTGCGCGCCGCGACCGTAAATAGCTCGCTATGCGGACGATTATCGTTCGAGAGCGATACAATAGGGCCCGTTTTGTCGAAGCTAAAAACCGACTACCCGCAGACCGAGCTCGTGCTCGTGGGAGGCGGCCATACACACGTGCAAGTGATCCGCCGCTTCGCGATGGAGCCTCCACCCTCGACACACTTGACCGTCGTTGTCGACCATCCCGTCGCCATTTACTCCGGCATGGTGCCCGGATTCGTCGCCGGCCAATACCGCGCCGAAGAGCTCGAGATCGACGTCGTCCCGCTCGCGCGGCGCGCGATGGCTCGGGTCATCTTGTCGGCCGCGACCCGCATCGATGCGAAACAACGCCTCGTGCATCTCGAAGGACGCCCGCCCATTCCTTACGATGTCGCCTCGGTGGATATCGGCTCGACCGTGGCCGGGCTGGACTTGCCTGGAATTCGCGAGCACGCTGTCCCGACGCGACCCATCGCGGAGCTCGTCCGGCGGACCGACGCCCTCGTCGAGAAAGTCCGGAGCCGAGACGTGGGAAAGCCTTTTCGTATCGTCGTCGTCGGAGGCGGAGCGGGAGGCGTGGAGCTCGCGTTCACACTATGGGAGCGTGTCGGTGCGCGCGACGACCCGACGATCCAGATGACCCTCGTACACGCTCTCGACCACGTGCTCGCGGGTTATCCCCAGGGCCTCATCGACCGCGTCTACAAGAACGCCGAGATGCGCCACATCGCCATCGTCCCGAACCGCCGCGTTCGGGAGGCGACGTCACAGACCGTCATCTTTGAAGACGGCGAGACGATGCCCTGTGACGCGCTCGTCTGGGTAACAGGCGCCGTGAGCCATCCACTCCTGCGCGCCTCCGGACTTCCTGTCGAGCACCGCGGGTTCATCCGCACGCGGTCGACGCTCCAAGTCGAAGGCTATGACGATCTCTTCGCCGTCGGCGATTGCGCCACGATGAACGACTACCCGAAGACGCCAAAAGCAGGGGTCTACGCGGTGCGACAAGGACCCTATCTGATCGACAATCTTCGCGCGCGGATCGCGGGCCGGCCGCTCAAAGCTTATCGGCCGCAGGGGGATTTTCTCACGCTCTTGAATCTCGGCGACGGAACCGCGCTCGGCGCGAAATGGGGACGCTCGTTCGAAGGCAAGTGGGTGATGGATCTCAAGGACTGGATCGATCGCCGCTTCATGACGCGCTTCCAAGTCTTGAATCGTGAAGGGGTCATGACCGAAGCGTTCGAAAAGCTTCCGGACATGTCGAAAGAGATGGAGATGCTCTGCGGCGGCTGCGCGGCGAAAGTCGGCCAGAGCGTTCTCGAGCGCGCGCTCGGCCGGCTCGACAAACGGCGTCCGGACAAAACGGTGAAGCTCGGGCTCGAAGAGCCGGACGACGCCGCCGCTTACGAGACGCCCAAAGGCGATGTCATCGTGTCGAGTGTCGATGCCTTCCGCGCGTTTTTCGACGACCCCTATCTCGTGGGACGCGTTGCCGCTATCAATTCGGTCTCCGATCTCTACGCCACCGGGGCTGAGCCTCGCTACGCGCTCGCCATCGTCGCCGTACCCAAGGACGCGCCGCCCGATCAAGCGGAGGAAATTCTGTATCAAGTGCTTGCAGGAGCGCGCGCCGTCTTCGATCCGGCAGGCATTACGCTACTTGGTGGGCACACGACGACGGCGACGGAGCTCATCGTCGGCTTCACCATCGACGGCTATGCCGGTGAGCGCCTTCTCGCTATCGATGGTTTGGAGGTCGGCGACCGCCTCTTGCTCACCAAGAGTCTCGGGACAGGCGTCTTGCTCCATGCCGACATGCAAGGTCGTGTCTCCGGACCCTGGCTCCAAGCGACGATCGATGCGATGCTATCGAGTAATGCTGAAGCTGCGCGGATCGCAGCCGAGCTCGGCGCGAAAGCGGTTACCGACATTACGGGCTTCGGGCTTTTGGGGCATCTCGCCGAGATGTTGCGCGCGAGCGGCGTCAGCGCGGTGCTCGACGTTTCGCAAATCCCCGCCCTCCCTGGAACCGTCGAGCTCTTGGCGCAGGGGTTCCGCAGCACGTTCCATCCGGAGAACGAGAAGGCCAAAAAGGGCATCATCATCCGTCCGGACGCGCAGAAACACCCTCGGCTCGAGCTTCTGTTCGATCCACAGACTTCGGGCGGGCTTTTATTCGGTCTGCCAGCCGACCGGGTCGGCGAAACTTTTGCCAAGCTCTCTAACGTGACCGATATTGGAGAAGTCACTGCAGCGCGTGACGACGGCGCGCTGGTCGAGGTAAGGGCGAGCACGCTTGCTCATGTGAAACGCTCGGCGATGAGAGCGTAAACCGCGCGCATCCCCATCGCTTCACCACCCTCCGGTCGGCCAGGGCGCGAGCTCGTGTTCCAGGCCATGAGGTCGATATGCACCCACGTTATCTCGGGCTCGACGAACTCTTGCAGGAACAAGGCGGCGGTGATCGAGCCTCCGAGAGCCGTGTCGGTAGCGTTCGTGATGTCGCCGACTTTGCCGTCTATGAGCTTGCGGTAGGGCTTGAATAGCGGCATGCGCCAGAGTGGATCCGACACGTGGGTGCCGCACTTGTCGAGTACTCTGGCTACGTCGTCATCGTTCGTGTAGAACGCCGGGAGCTCGGCGCCGAGGGCCACTCGAGCAGCGCCCGTCAGTGTCGCGAAGTCCACGATCAAGTCGGGCTCGTCGCTCGAGGCCTCTGCGAGCGCGTCCGCGAGAATGACGCGACCTTCAGCATCCGTATGGCCAATCTCGATGCTGATGCCTTTGCGGGTGGGCACGACGTCGAGTGGTCGCAGCGCATTGCTGCTCACGCTGTTCTCGACCGCAGGGACGAGCACCCTCAGACGAACGGGAATTTTCGCGTCCATGATCATGCTCGCGAGCCCGAGGACGTGCGCGCCACCGCCCATGTCCTTCTTCATGATCTTCATGCTGGCGGCCGACTTCAAATCGAGCCCGCCGCTGTCGAAGCACACGCCTTTACCAACCAGAGTCACCTTGGGACTTTCGGCGTCCCCCCAAGTGAAATCGATGAGACGCGGGGCGCGGTCGGTCGCCGCGGCGCGACCAACGGCGTGGATCGCGGGATATCCTTTTTCGAGGAGCTCGTCGCCGACAAGGATGTGAATCGCTGCGCCACCGTCATCCGCCACGGCTTTGGCAGAATCGGCGAGCTCGGCGGGTCCCATGTGGGACGCGGGAGTGTTGATGAGATCGCGCACGAGAAACGTCGCACGGGCCGTGGATTCCACATGGGAACGATCGCATCCTTCGGGCCATGCGAGCTCGCCGCGCTCTTTGTTATCGGAGGCCCGCATGCGATCGAAGCGGTACGTGCCGAGCGCCCAACCGAGCGCGGCGCGGTTCGATTCGTCCCGTGTGAGCGCAGAACCGACGTGGTAGGCATGGGCGGGAAGCTCGTTTGGAAGCGTCGACCAGTCCCACAAGCTATCGCCGACACCCAAGATCACTTCGCGAATATTGCCTTGCTCGTCCGGGATCGTCAGACTCCGTCCGGCGCCCGCTTCGAACTCCACGCTCTCGACCCAGCGCTTCACCGCGGCGGGCTGAGTCTCGAGCCAGCTCGAGAGTGCGTCCTTTTGGATCGGGCGAAGCGGTATCGACGATTCGCGGCGCTCGTCGATGAGGTTCACTTGACTCTCACTTCATTCCTTCCTGCGTTCGAACTGTGACCGATAATAAGCGAGCTCTGCCATCGACGCTTGCACGTCGAAGTAAGCGTCGTGCTTGTCGCCGACGATCTCGTCTTGGCCGCGATAGAATTTTTTGATCTTGTCGGGGTGGCCCGTCTTTTCGAATCGCGGACCACGATGATGAAACGTCCATTCGATCTTCAGCGAGGTGACGTCAAGATGCCGGTAGTTCAGATGGGACAGAAAATCAGGTAGAAATTTTCGCGCCAGGAAGTAGTCGGCGTAGATACTGTTGCCGGCCATGACCGGTCGCGATCGGACGTCTTTGTTGCTCGTCTCGGGAAATTCGTCCAGGTAGAGCGAAAGATAGCGGTCGATCTCGGAGGCCGGAAGACCCTGACTCTTGCAGCGCCCTAGAAGAGGTTGATAGTTCTCGAGCACGTGTTCCGAGATCTCTTCTTGGGGTGGTAGCGTCAAGCAGGCCGTGAGGCCGTCACGCCTCAGCAGCTCCTGCGGAATACCCTCGGGTCGCTGTGGGATCGGACGGAGCTCGGCGTCCGTTACGATGAGCGCGACCTCGAGGAGCTGAGCGGTCTCGAGCTCGAGACGGGTATATTCGGTGTCGAACCAGCAGTAGAGTTGGCGCAGTCCGCTCAATGTTCCGATTCAGCGCTTTCCCGTTGGTTGTGCTGAGGGGTTCCGCTACTCGGCGCGGCATGGGGGGTGTTCATCGTAATCACGACGACAGAGGCGAGCATGCCAACGATGCCGAGCCAAAGCGAGGGGCTTGCTTGAAGCTTACCCCCGGACGAAAAGACACTATAAAGCGCCGTGATGGTGACAGCTCCGCCAAAGACAACAGGCATCACCGCATGCGGCATGCGCGCGCCGCCGCTGAACATACACAATGTGAGACTCAATGCGCCGAGAGCTCCGAGCGTGCCGGCAGCGAGTCCCCAGAGCCCACCGGCCCCCATCGGCTCGAAGCTATCGCCCTTATACCACATTCCGATGAGCCCGCCCATGATGGCGATGACGAGATAAGCCACGCCGATCCCGACATAGGGTTTGAACGGTGAGAGAGAGGCGTCGGCGAGCCGCGCCTTGCCGAGCGTCGGGCCGTAGAGGCCCCAGCAAAGGGCGGTGCCGAGCGCAAAAACGAAAGGGAGGTAGCTCTTCATGTGGTCTCCTGTCGATTCACCCTTAGGCCGCTAACGCGGAGGCGTCTAACTATACCGCAACGAGTTTCGCGCGCCCACTCGTCCGCTCGAGAAGGGACTTCGAGATTTCGCAGAACCGATCTTCGGGCAGGCGCAAGGAGAGCTCCACACGCTCCGCATATTGGCTCCCGAGTATCGTCACGCCGAGCTCTTCGAGGGCTCGCCGGATGAGCGACTCGTCCGGGTAGTCGAGTGTCAAAACGCCGACGCGCTCGGCGACCGCGTCGACGCATTCGAGCGCATCCATCGTCCCGCTCGCTGTCGAGCTATAAGCGCGGACGAGCCCGCCGGCGCCGAGCTTGATCCCGCCGAAGTAGCGAACGACCACCAAGAGCACGTCGCCGACGTTCTTGTGTCGCAAAACGTTCAACATGGGCTTTCCCGCGGTCCCCGCAGGCTCACCGTCGTCCTCCGCACGCATGTTCGAGCTGTTGCGGGGATCCCCCAGCAGGTAGGCCGAGCAGTGATGTGTTGCGTCAGGGAACTCGAGCCGCAGCACGTCGAGAGTCGCGGCAGCTTTTTCCGGCGAGCTCACCCGGCAACCGATTCCGATGAAGCGGCTCCGTTTTATCTCCTGCTCGAAACGCGCTTCGCGAGCAGGAACACGGTATGTCAAGGCGATGGCTTGAGCCAGCGCGGTACGTAAATGACCGCGACCGCCGCGGCGGCGATGACCCAAGGGAGCGCTACGACCGCTGCAGAGCCCACGATCAGAAGCGCGATGCCTTGCCGGAGGAGCGTCCCGAAAACGAGGTCGAGGACCTCTGAGAGACGGAGCACGGAAGCCGCTTCACAACCTGGGCAGATGAGGTCGACTTGAGCTGGTGCTGGCGTTGACAAAACGGCTAGCAGAATCAGTGCGATAACGGCCCACGATCCCGGTTGGTATCTCACGATTATCGTGGATGTACACAACTTCCATGCCACAGGTTCGATTAGAGCAACACATTGGAAACAAATCAGTTATAAGTTGCGATGCGAGTCATGCGCGTAAAGGATCTGTACGCTTTAGGACAGTTTCTTGTTCTTTGGCGGACACTCGAC